>DASZZY010000096.1:0-17409 GCA_036260395.1 Actinomycetota bacterium | reverse complement strand
GCCTGACCTCGGCGCCGCCCGGCTGGTGGTGGTCGGTGGGGGCAGCCCGGGCCCGGGCCCGTTCCGCGACGGGGAGGCCATCCTCGAGCTCGCGGCCACGCTGGGGATCGCCGACCACGTCCGGGTGCTGCGGCCGGTCCCCCACGACGAGCTGCCGTGGGTCTACTCCGCGGCCGACGTCCTGCTCATGCCGTCCCGCTCCGAGTCCTTCGGCATGGTGGCCCTCGAGGCCCAGGCCTGCGGGGTGCCCGTCGTGGCCTCGGGCGTCGGCGGGCTGCGGCACGTGGTCGCCGACGGCCGGAGCGGACTCCTGGTCCCCAACCACCGGCCGGCGTCGTACGCCCGGCGGCTGGCGCGTGTGCTGCGGAGCGAGCGGCTGGCAGCCTCGCTGCGCGCCGAGGGGATCCGCCACGCCGCCACGTTCAGCTGGGATGCCACCGCGGCCGCGATGCTCCAGGTGTACCGGGAGCTGCGCCCGGGGCTCTTCCCAGAGTGACAAGAAATCTTTCAACCCTCTGACCTGCGGCGATGCGTCGTGACCAGCGGTTTTGGCGACTTGACCGGCCCGACCCCCCTGGATACAGTTCGCGTCGCTCCGAGCAGCCGGAGCGGCTGAGTCAGGGAACCGAATGGGACCCCCTGGGAAAGCCGTAAGGCCGACTGGGCGCACCTGGTTGTACGGTGGGGAAGGCCAACTCGCTGTGCGATCGGGGAGGCTCGGGAGGCCCCAAAGCCCAACGAAAGGGGTCACCATAAGGAAACCAAGACAGCTGCGTAGGTTGCTCGGGGCGCTCGGCCCGAGGGGCTGAAGGTGGCTGCCAGGTCGCGCGGGGTTCGCCCCGCGGGATCCGGCGGCGAGCCGGAGGTCCCTCGGGCCTTCTCGCGTCGGGGGCCGCGCCGACGCCCTCCTATAATCCCCCGAGATGGCCCCCGGATCGCGGCGCGAGCCCCGTCGAGGTGGTCGCCGCCCGTGAGCGGGCCGCCGCTCCGGGGCCCGGTCCTTTGGCTCGTGGAGCGCCCGGCCGTCGAGCGGCTGGTGACCCGGACGCCGCTCGGGCGGCGGGTGGCCCTCCGCTTCGTCGCCGGAGAGACCATCGACCACGGCCTCCGCGCCGCCCGCCACCTCCAGGGCCGAGGCATCGCGGCGATGCTCGACCGGCTGGGAGAGAACGTCGCGTCCGTCGAGCAGGCATCGGCGGCGGCCGACCACTACGCCCTGGCGCTCAAGCGGATCCACGATGACGGCGGCATCGACTGCAACATCTCGATCAAGCTCACCCAGCTCGGGCTGGACCTGTCGCTCGACCTGTGCATCGACAACGCCGAGCGGGTGCTGTCGACGGCCGACGCCGGCGGTATCCAGGTGATGATCGACATGGAGAGCCACGAGTACGTGGACCGCACGCTCCGGGTCCTGGCCCAGCTGCGGCGCGGCCACGATCGCGTCGGCGTGGCCCTCCAGGCCTACCTGTACCGGACGGCGGCCGATGCCTTCGCGCTCCAGGAGGGGACGCCGGTCCGCCTGGTCAAGGGGGCCTACCTGGAACCGGCGTCGGTGGCCTTCCCCCGCCGGGCCGACGTCGACCGCAACTTCGCCCGGCTGTTCGCCACGCTGGTGAACCGGGGCCACGAGGTCCACGTCGCCACCCACGACCCGAGGCTCCTCGAGGGAGCGGTCCGGTACGTGGAGCGCCGGGGCGTCCCCTGGGAGCGCGTCGAGCTCCAGATGCTGTACGGCGTCCGGAGGGACCTCCAGACCCGGTACGCCTCGGCGGGGCACCCGGTGCGGACCTACATACCCTATGGTGACCAGTGGTACCCGTACCTGACGCGCCGGATGGCGGAGCGTCCGGCGAACCTGTGGTTCTTCGCGAGCCACCTGCTGCGGGGGGAGTGATGGAACGGAAGGTGGCCTTCCTCGGCGTCGGCAAGATGGGTGAGGCCCTGGTTTCCGGGCTCATCGGCTCCGGTGGCCGGGCGCATGCCGAGATCATGGTGACCGCCCGGCGCGAGGAGCGGGCCCGCGAGCTGGCCGACCGCTACGGCGTGGCGGCGTCGCTGTCCAATCCCGACGCGGCCCGGTGGGCCCGGACCCTGGTCCTCACGGTGAAGCCCCAGGACATGGAGGCGCTCCTGGAGGGGTTCGCCGACGCCGTGACCCCCGAGCACCTGGTGATCTCGTTCGCCGCCGGGATCAGGACGGCGTTCATCGAGAGCCGCCTCCCGCCCGGCGTTCCGGTGGTCCGGGTCATGTCGAACGTTCCGGTGCTGGTCGACGAGGCCATGTCGGTGATCAGCCCCGGCGCCGTGGCGGAGGACAAGCACCTGGCCGTGGCCGAGGAGCTGCTGGGCTCCGTGGGGCGGGTGATCCGGCTGGCCGAGGTCCACCAGGACGCCGTCACCGCCACCTCCGGCTCGGGGCCCGCCTACTTCGCGCTGCTGGCCGAGGCCATGATCGACGCCTGCATCCTGCTGGGCCTCTCCCGGGACGTGGCGACCGAGCTGATCGTCCAGACCATGCTGGGGTCGGCGAAGATGCTCCGGGACACGGGCAAGCACCCCGTGGAGATCCGGGAGATGGTCACGTCGCCGGGGGGGACCACGATCGCCGCCATCCGCCACCTGGAGCAGGCCGGCGTCCGGGCGGCCTTCCTGAACGCCATCGACGCGGCCCGCGAGCGGAGCGCCGAGCTGGCCAAGGGAAGTGAGGCGGAGCAGCTCTGATGGGCCGCGGTGACCGGCGCCGGGTCCGGTGGCGTCACGACCGGGAGCGGAAGAAGAAGGCCCGCGAGCGCCGCAAGGGCGAGGAGCGGCGGGAACGGCGGAGGTCGTAGCGAGGAGGGACCGAGGATGTTCCCACTGTCGAAGGGGAAGGTCACCAAGCAGGCCCACGTCGGGCTGCCGGCGGGGACGTTCGAGGAGGAGCACGGACGCGAGGCGTTCGAGGGCCGGGCCTCGCATCTGTACCGCACTCACCCCCCGACGGCCTGGGTCCGGGTGGAGGGGCCGCTCCGCCCGCGGGCCTTCGACCTGAACGGCCTGAAGCCTCCCGACCAGTCGGATGCGGCCGCCGGCTGGCAGCGGACCCTGTGGAACGAGGACCTGGCGATCTACGTTTCGCGGCCCGCCGGGGCGCCGCCCCACTACCTCCGCGACTCCGACGGCGACCTGTGCTACTTCGTGCACCGCGGCGAGGGGCTCCTCGAGACGGACTACGGGCCCCTCCGCTTCCGGCGCGGCGACTACGTGATCGTCCCGAAGGGGACGACGCACCGTCTGGTGCCCGAGGGCGACGACACTTTCCTGTACATCGTCGAGGCCCGCGGCGAGTACCGGCTCCCGGACAAGGGGATCCTGGGCAAGCATGCGCTGTTCGACCCCGGCGTGCTCGAGGTGCCCGAGCCGCAGCCGCACGACGAGAAGGGCGAGTTCGTGGTCCGGGTCAAGCGCGACCACCGGTACACGACGCTCGTGTATCCCTTCCACCCGCTCGACGTGGTCGGCTGGCAGGGCGACCTCTGCCCGCTGCGCCTGAACGTCCGCGACTTCCGGCCGGTGGTCTCGCCCCGGTACCACCTGCCGCCGAGCGTCCACATCACCTGGGACTGCGAGGGGTTCGAGATCGGGACGTTCGCGCCGCGGCCGACCGAGACCGGGGACGAGACCGCGCTGCGGGTCCCGTTCTTCCACTCGAACATCGACCGCGACGAGGTGCTCTTCTACCACGAGGGCCAGTTCTTCTCGCGGGCCGGGATCGGGGAGGCGTTCATCACCCACCACCCGCAGGGCCTGCATCACGGCCCCCAGGCCAAGGCCATGGAGGCCGCCAAGACGAAGGAGTTCGCCGACGAGTACGCGATCATGGTCGAGGCCGAGAAGCCGCTCCACGCCGACGAGGCGCTCGAGACCGTGGAGGTCGAGGGCTATGCCACGTCGTGGGCCCGCGGCCTGGGTTTGACCGACTGAGCCGCCGCGGCGAACGCCCCGATGGCTACCAGCCCTCGGTGCCGGCCTCGCCCTTGAACGGACCGACGATCTCGCTCGTGATCCAGCCCCCGTAGTAGCCGCCCGGCTGCGGCCGTACCCGCTCGTCCCCGAGGAAGCACTCCACCCGGCGAGGGTAGAACGAGACGTACCCGGCCAGTCCCTCGTAGCCCGGGCTCGGCGAGGGGTAGGACCACGCCGCCAGACGGGCTCGCCGCCCACCCGCCACGACGTCGAAGTACCGCGCCACACCCTTCCACTCGCAGACCGTGGTGTGGCCCTCGACCGGCACGAGGACGTCGGGGGTGACGTCGTCGAGGGGAACGTAGTAGGTCGGCGGACCCGCGGTCTCCAGCACGCGAAGCGCGCGGTCGGAGGCGGCGAGCGTCTCTCCGGCGAACGCGACCCGTACCGGCCTCCGGCTGGGCTCAATCCGCGGCGGACGCGGATAGTCCCACACCGACTCCTGTCCGGGCCCGGGGGGGACCCGCTCCGGCCGCGCCATCACCCCGTGGAACACTGTGGCGCCGGGCGTTGTTCCGGGTAACACGTCCCCGACGAAGGGAGCGCGCATGCAGACGAAGCGGCTGGGATCGCAGGGCCCCGAGCTCTCCGTCGTGGGGTTCGGCGCCTGGGAGGCCGGCGGGAAGGGCTGGGGTCCGAACCCCCCGGACGAGGACGTGATCGCCGCCATCCGGACGGCGTTGGACGCGGGCATGAACTGGATCGACACCGCCGAGCTGTACGGGGACGGGAAGTCGGAGGAGCTGGTGGGCCGGGCGGTCGAGGGCCACCGGGACGACGTCGTGATCGCCACGAAGGTGGCCCCCGACGGCACGGGCGTCCGCGCCGACGAGGTGCGCAGGGCGTGCGAGGCCAGCCTCAAGCGCCTGGGGACCGACCGCATCGACCTCTACCAGGTCCACTGGCCGAGCCCCGACGTCCCGCTCGAGGAGACGTGGGAAGCCATGGCCGGTCTCCAGGACGATGGGCTGGTCCGCTGGATCGGCGTGTCGAACTATCGGGAGGCGCAGATCGAGCGGTGCGAGGCCGTCCGGCACGTCGACTCCCTCCAGCCGCACTTCTCGATGCTCCACCCGGGGAACCGCGAGCTGATCCGGTGGTGCGGCGAGCGGGGGGTCGGCGTCGTGGCCTACGGGTCGCTGGCGTACGGCCTGCTGACCGGGGCGATCACGATGGACACGGACTTCGATCGGTCCGACTGGCGGAGCGGCCAGGCCGAGCAGACCAGCTACTACCGCTCGATGTTCGCGCCGGGGAAGAAGGAGCGCAGCCTGGCGGTGGTGGACGCGCTCCGGCCGATCGGCGATCGGCTCGGGCTCACGGTCGCCCAGCTGGCGCTGGCGTGGACGTTCCACCAGCCGGGGGTGACCTCCGCGATCGCGGGATCGCGGAACGCCGGACACGTGCGTCAGAACGCCGCGGCGGGCGAGGCCCATCTCGACCGGGAGACCCTCGACGAGATCGAGCAGGCGATCCCGCTCGGGCCCGACTTCGGCTGAGGAGGGGACATGGACTGGGAGTCGCTGGGCGACGGGCTGGAGTACGGGCTGGGGGCTGCCTCCTGGGGCGACGGGGGCGAGGTGCAGTTCTTCACCGTGCGCTCCGACGCCCAGGTCTGGAGCCGCTACTGGGACGGCGAGTCATGGCACGACTGGCACGAGATGGAGGGCCGGTTCGTCTCGCGGCCCGCCGCCGCGGCCCGGGACGCCGATCGCATCGACGTCTTCGGGGTTGCCGACGACGGCTCGGTCCGGCACCGATGGTGGAACGGCACCGAGTGGGTCCCCTGGGAGACGGTGGAGGGCGCCCCGAGCCCGGCCACGGCCGTCGAGTGCTCCTGGAGCGGCGACCGCCTGGATCTCTTCATCGTCGGCCCGGGCGGCGAGATCTGGTACCGGGCGCTCGAGCCGTGACGCGTCAGCGCTTGGCGCCGACGCGGTTGCGCAGGATGCCGATGCCGTCGGCGTCGAGCTCCACGACCGCGCCGGGCCACAGGAACCGCCCGAGGTCGAGGCCGCAGCCGCCGCCGAACGTCCCCGACCCGTAGAGGTCGCCCGGCCAGACGTCCTCGGCCTGCGAGACGTGGGCGATCATCTGGGGGAACGTCCACCGCGCCGAGGCCAGGCTCCCGCTCGACCACACGGCGCCGTCGATCCGGGCCTCGAGCCGGACCGATCCGGGATCGAACTCGTCCCCGGTCACGACGCACGGCCCGAGCGACGTGGCGAAGTCCTTGCCCTTCGCCGGCCCCAGCCGGCAGGCCATCTCCTTGCGCTGGATGTCGCGGGCCGACCAGTCGTTCATCAGCGTGTACCCGAAGATGAGGGCGGCGGCGCCGTCTTCGTCCAGATCGCGGCCGCGGCCGCCCAGGACGCAGGCGACCTCCAGCTCGTAGTCGAGCTCCTCGGTGTAGGGAGGCCAGGGGATGTCCTCCTCCGGTCCGAAGACGGAGCGGTGGTTCCCCTTGTAGTAGATCGGCATCTCGAACCACGGCTCGGGGACCGTCTCCCCTCGCCGGGCCGCGCCGGCCTCGACGTGGTCCTGGAAGGCCAGGAAGTCGCGAAGCGAGCCGGGCAGGATGGGGACCAGGAGACGGGGGTCGTCGATCGCGAAGCGCTCAGCGCCCGGGCCGGTCAGCGCGTCCCGCGCCGCGTCGAGCGCCGCAGGGCCGGCCTCGACCAGCGCCTCCATCGTCGCGGGGAACCCCGGGTCGCCCACGGCGTCCGGCAGGTCGATGACCCGGTCCTGCAGCAGCGCCCCGAGCCGGCGGCTGCCGGCCCGCTCGAACGTGACCAGCCGCACGGCGGCGATGATAGCCGCCTACTCGCCCTCGCCTTCGCCCTCTCCGAGCAACCCGAGCTGCTGCATCATCCCGAGCCGGTCCGGCCCCGCCCATACCTCCACGATCCTGCCCTCGTGGACCCGGAAGATGTCGACATCCGAGATCTCGATGGGCCGTCCCGTCGGGGGGATCCCGCCGAACTCCCCGGAGTGGGTGCCCCGGAGCGTGGCCCGAACCACCACCCGGTCGCCCTCGGCGATGACGTCCTCGACGGTCGTCTGGAGGTCGGGGAAGCCGGTGACGAACTCGCGGGTGTGCTCGACCATGCTCTCGAGCCCTCGAGCGTCTCCCTCACCGTGAAGGACGACGTCGTCGGCGACGACGGCGCCGAGCCCGTCCAGATCCCGGGCGTCGATCAGCTCGAGCAGCCTTCGCACCACGGCCTTGCTCTCCTCCGACATGGCGACCCCCTAGATCGATCGGCGGGCCCTCGCGGGATCATCGACGCCGAAGGCCAGCCCGCGCTGGTGCGGGTAGGCCAGCTCGATGTTCACCCCGGCGTCCGCCATGGCCCTGCTGACCCGGCCGAGCTCGCCGGGGCGCTGCTCCACGTTCACCAGCACCATCTCCCGCTCCGAACGGACCGCCACACCGGCGCCGTCGAGCGCGCTCCGCGCGGCGGCGGCGTCCTCGACGAGCACGTGCACCTCGCCGGCCGCGGCGATGGCGCAGAACCCCAGGATGTCGATCCCCGCGCCGCCCAGCGCCTCGCCGGCCCTGGCCAGCTCGCCGGGACGATCCTCGAGCGTCAGGGTCAGGTCCGTGGCCATGACCACCTCCTTGCCTCGGCTCGCCCCATCCTCGGCGCGGCCGGCGCCCCGGTCAAGGCGCCGCGAGCGCGCCCCGACGAGGGCAGTAGGATGAGGCTCCACGGAGCCAAAGGAGGCCGGGCCATGGCGGAGGAGCACCGGAACTACATCGGCGGCCAGTGGGTGCCCGCGGCGTCGGGCGAGACGTTCGAGTCGCGCAACCCAGCCAACCGCGATGAGCTCCTGGCCACCTTCCCTCGCAGCTCGGCCGAGGACGTTGACCGGGCGGTCCGCGCTGCCCACGACGCCTACCGGGACTGGATGATGACCCCCGTGCCTGATCGGGCCGACTACCTCATGCGGGTCGGCCTCAAGCTCGAGGAGCGCAAGGAGGAGCTCTCCGAGCTCATGACCCGGGAGATGGGCAAGACGCTCAAGGAGAGCCGGGGCGACGTCCAGGAGGGCATCGACTTCCTGTACTACATGGCCGGCGAGGGCCGGCGGTTCTTCGGCCACACGATGCCGTCCGAGCTCCGCAACAAGTTCTCGATGACCGTCCGCCACCCGATCGGGGTGGTGGGCCTCATCACGCCCTGGAACTTCCCGATCGCCATCCCGCTGTGGAAGATCGCCCCGGCGGTGGTCTCGGGGTGCGCCAGCGTGTTCAAGCCCGCCGAGGACACCCCCCTGCTGGCCACACTCCTGGTCCAGGCGTTCGAGGAGGTGGGCCTCCCGGCCGGCGTCCTGAACCTGGTTCACGGCGTCGGCGAGGAGGCGGGGGCCGCGCTCGTGGACCACCCCGACGTCCGGGCCATCTCGTTCACGGGCTCACTGGAGGTCGGCCGGATGGTCGCCGAGCGGTGCGGTGCCCAGATGAAGCGGTGCTCGCTGGAGCTCGGGTCGAAGAACGTGCTGATCGTGATGCCGGACGCCGACATGGAGCTGGCCGTCGAGGCCTCGGCCTGGGGGGCGTTCGCCACGTCCGGGCAGCGCTGCACGGCCACGTCGCGCCTGGTGGTGCACGAGGCCGCCCGCGACGAGTTCACCGAGCGGCTGCTGGACCGGGTCAAGACCATGAAGGTCGGCAGCGGGCTCGAGCCCGACGTCGAGCTGGCGCCGGTGATCAACGAGAAGCAGAAGGAGCGGATCCTCAAGTACATCGAGATCGGCAAGGAGGAGGGCGCGGTGCTGCTCACGGGCGGCGAGGAGCTGACCGGCGACGGCTACGACAAGGGCAACTTCGTGGCCCCCACGGTGTTCGACGAGATGACCCCGGACATGCGGATCGCCCAGGAGGAGATCTTCGGGCCGGTCACCGGCATCATCCGGACCGGTGACGTGGACGAGGCCATCCGCACCGCAAACTCCACCAAGTACGGCCTGTCCGCCTCGATCTACACGCACGACATCACGAACGTGTTCAAGGCCGTCCAGCAGCTCGAGTTCGGCATCGTGTACGTGAACGCACCCACGATCGGCGCCGAGGTCCAGCTGCCGTTCGGCGGCATGAAGAGCACCGGGAACGGCCACCGCGAGGCCGGTCCCCAGGCCCTCGACGAGTTCACCGAGTGGAAGGCGGTGTCGGTGGACTTCTCGGGGACGGTCCAGAAGGCCCAGGGCATCGACTGAGCCTTCCGCCGCACCCCGCCGGGCGCGGATAATCCCGGCATGGCGCCGAGGGAGGGAGCGCTCCCGACGGGGACGGTGACGTTCCTGTTCACCGACATCGAGGGGTCGACCAAGCTCCTCCAGGAGCTCGGGGACGGGTACGCAGCCATCCAGGACGACCACATGCGCCTCATGCGCGAGGCCATCGCCGCCGGCGGAGGTCGGGAGCTCCGGACCGAGGGGGACGCCTTCTTCGCGGTGTTCCCCTCGGCCGCCGGCGCGGTGCGGGCCGCGGTCGCCGCCCAGCGGTCCTTCGACGCGCATCCGTGGCCGCACGGGCGCCCGTTCCGGGTCCGGATGGGGATGCACACGGGAGAGGGACGCCTCGGCGGCGACGACTACCTGGGCATCGACGTCAATCGGGCCGCGCGGATCGCCGCCGCCGGCCACGGGGGTCAGGTGCTGCTGTCGGAGGCGACCACCGTGCTGGTGGAGGGGGAGCTGCCCGCTGGCGTCACGCTCCGGGGCCTGGGGCGACACCGGCTCAAGGACTTCGACCAGCCGCAGCCGATCCACCAGCTGGTCATCGAGGGCCTGCCGTCCGAGTTCCCACCAATACGAACGCTGGAGATCCCGTCCAACCTTCCTTCCCAGCCCACCAGCTTCCTCGGCCGGGAGCGCGAGCTCGGGGACCTCCGTCGGTTGGCAGACGCGCACGCGCTCGTCACGCTCACGGGGCCGGGCGGCACTGGGAAGACCCGCCTGGCCATCGAGGCGGCCCGGCAGCTGCTCGAACGGTTCCCCGATGGGGTGGTGTTCGTGGATCTGTCAGCCATCGGCGACCCGGCGCTGGTCGCCTCGTCTATCGCCGAGGCGGCCGGCGTCCGCGAGGAGCCGCCCCGCCCGATCCTTGAGACGCTGAAGGACGAGCTCCGGGACCGCGAGATGCTCCTGGTCCTCGACAACTTCGAGCAGGTGCTCGGTGCAGCGACCACGGTGGGCGAGCTGCTGGCAACCGCTCCCTCGCTCAGGGCGCTCACCACGAGCAGGAGGCCGCTCCACCTCCGAGGCGAGCACGAGTACCCGGTCCCCCCCTTGCCCCTGCCGGGTCCACGGCAGAGGCGCTCCCCCGACGCGCTCTCGGGTGTGCCTGCCGTGGCGCTGTTCGTCCAGCGGGCTGCGGCGGTGCAGCCGGGATTCGTCCTGACCGAGGCCAACGCCGACGCGGTGGCCGACATCTGCACCCGCCTCGACGGGCTCCCCCTGGCGATCGAGCTCGCCGCCTCGCGGATCAAGGTGCTCTCGCCGGAGGCGCTTCGGCAGCGGCTGGAGCGGCGGCTCCCGCTCCTGACCGGAGGCGCCCGAGACTTCCCCGACCGGCAACGGACCCTCCGCTCGGCGATCGAATGGAGCTACGATCTCCTGGACAGAGCGCATCGGATCCTCTTCCACCGGCTGGCCGTCTTCAGCGGGGGATGGTCTCTCGACGCCGCGGAGGCCGTGGCGGCGTCGGACGCGGACATCGGGGTGGACCTCCTCGACGGGGTGGCGGTCTTGGTCGACGACAGCCTCGTGCTCCGCGAGACCGGGGACGGCGCCGATCCTCGGTTCCGGATGCTGGAGACGATCAGGGAGTTCGGGGTCGAGCGGCTGGACGAAGCCGGCGAGGCCGATGAAGCCCGGGGTAGACATGCCCGCTGGTTCCTGAAGCTGGCCGAGGAGGCCGGGAGCCGGTGGCAGTCGGGCGACCAGCGATGGGCAGACCCGCTGATCCGGGAGCACGACAACCTGCGGGCCGCGCTGGCCTGGGCCATCGACGGGGATCGCGGAGAGATCGCAGCTAGCCTCGTGAGCGTCCTGTGGTACTTCTGGCGGCTTCGAGGCCATATCGAAGAGGGCCGGCGGTGGGCGGACCGCGTCATTGCCCTACGGTCGACCGGGGAGCGGACATCGCTCCGGGCCCGGGCGCTGACCGCCCTCGGGGGCATCGCGTACTGGCAGAACGACTTCGATACCGCGATCCCCGCGTACGAGGAGGCACTGCAGATCCACAGGGATCTCGGCGACCGGGAGGCCACCGTTCAGGCCTTGTTCGACCTGGGGACGACCCGGGGGGTGACCGGGGACCTCCCCGGGGCGCAGGCGCTGCTGGAGGAGAGCCTGGTGACCGCCCGGGACGTCGGGGATCGCCGCGGGGAGGCCTGGGCGCTGTGGGGGCTGGGATCAGCCGCTTACTTCGGGGGGGATGCCCAGCTTTCGCGCTCACATCTGGAGGAGAGCCTGCGACTCTTCGAGGACCTGGGGGATGTCTGGGGCTTGGGGAACGTCGTGGCCGGTCTCGCCGGGCTGGCCCTTCAGGCGGGAGAGTTCGACCAGGCCCGCGCTCACGTCTTCCGGACCATGGACCTCTGGGAGGGCGAGCCGAGCCCTCTCAACGCAGCGATGCAGGTCAACATCCTGGCGATCGTGGCCAATGCCCTGGGGAAGCATGAGCGCGCCGCCCGGCTGGCGGGCGCGGCCGCCGCGTTCAGGGAACGCGCCGGCGGCCCGGCTCCGGAGGCGTTCACGTCTGCATTCCCGGAGCCCGGCGCGGCCGCCGCCGAAGCCCTCGATGAGGAGACGTTCCAGAAGGCGTGGCACGAGGGCCAGGCCATGGCCCTGGAGGAAGCCCTGGCCTACGCGCGGGAGGAAGAGTGACCGACCTCCCCACAGGCACCGTCACGTTCCTGTTCACCGACATCGAGGGCTCCACCAAGCTCCTCCAGGAGCTTGGTGAGGACTACGGGGCGGTGCAGGACGATCACATGCGCCTCATGCGGGCGGCCATCGCCGAGGGGGAAGGAACCGAGCTCCGGACCGAGGGGGATGCCTTCTTCGCTGTGTTCCCCTCGGCCCCACGGGCCGTTCGGGCCGCGGTGGCCGCCCAGCGAGCCCTGACGGCCCACCCCTGGTCCCACGGCAGGCCCCTCCGGGTCCGCATGGGCATGCACACCGGGGAGGGACGCCTGGGAGGGGACGACTACCTGGGGATCGCCGTGAACCGGGCCGCCCGTATCGCCGCGGCCGGACACGGGGGCCAGGTGCTGCTCTCCGAGGCCACCCGGTCCCTTGTCGAGAACGACCTGCCAGACGGGGTCTCGGTCCGCGACCTCGGCGGGCACCGCCTCAAGGACCTGGCACATCCCGAGCACCTCTTCGACCTCGTGATCGAGGGGCTTCCATCGGAGTTTCCGACGCCGAGAACCCTCGAGGCGCCGATCTTCCTCCCCGCACTGCTCACCTCGTTCGTCGGGCGGGAGCGGGCGCTGGAGGCGATCACCGGCCTCGTGAACGGCACCCGGCTCGTCACGCTGACCGGACCGGGAGGGACGGGCAAGACGCGGCTGGCCATCGAGGCGGCCGGCCGCCTGGCGGAGGCCTTCCCCGACGGCACGTTCTTCGTGGACCTCTCGCCCATCACCGACCCGCGTCTCGTGGCGGACACGATCGCCTCGGCGCTTCGGTTGCGCACGGAGAGCGGGCTGCCCGTCCTTGACATCGTCACGGACCACCTCCGCGACCGGGCCGTGCTGATGGTCATGGACAACTTCGAGCAGGTGCTGGAGGGCGCGGACACCGTGGCCACCATCCTCCGAACCGCTCCGCGGGTTCGCGTGCTCGTCACCAGCCGCTCCCCTCTGGGGCTTTCGGGGGAGCGGGAGCTGCCAGTTCCTCCCCTGGAGCTGCCCGACCCACGGGGCGATCCCGTGATGCTGCGTCGGAGTGAGGCAGTCGCGCTGTTCGCGGACCGCGGCGCCGCGGTCGACCCGAGCTTCTCGGTCACGGACGAGACCCTGCCGATCGTGGCCGAGATCTGCGCCCGGCTCGACGGGCTTCCGCTGGCCATCGAGCTCGCCGCCTCGCGCGTTCGGGTGCTCCCCCCGCGCTCGCTGCTCGAGCAGCTGGATCGGCGGCTCCCCATGCTTGTGGGAGGCCCGCGGGACGCGCCGGCGCGGCAGCGCACCCTCCGGGCCGCGATCGACTGGAGCTACGACCTGCTGGAGGAGCCCGTTCGGGTGTTCTTCCGACGCCTGTCCGTGTTCGCCGGAGGCTGCCCGCTGGAGGCGGCGGGGGAGGTGGCAGACCCCGGCCGGGAACTCGGGGATGCTATCGAGCTCGTCGAGGTCCTCCTTCAGCACAGCCTGGTCCACCGAGCGCCCGACGAGACGGAGGGTCGCATCCGAATGCTCGAGACGATCCGGGAGTTCGGGCTGGAACGGCTCCGGGAGAGCGGGGAGGCCGATGCGGTTCGGGAACGGCACGCTGGCCATTACCTCGACCTGGCGGAGCAGGCCGAGCCGTACCTGACGGGTCCGGACCAGGCGCGTTGGCTCGACCTGCTGACCCGCGAGCACGACAACCTCCGGGCCGCGCTCGGCTGGGCCATCGACTCCGAACGTGGGGACATCGCCCTGCGGGTCGCTGCGCCGTTGTGGCGGTTCTGGTACGCCCGGGGGCACCTGGATGAGGCCAGGCGGTGGCTCGAGGCTGCGCTGGACCTCCGCCCGAGCCGAGCGGGGACCACTGCCAGGGCTCGATGCCTGACGGCGCTGGGCGGAATCACCTACTGGCAGGGAGACTTCGAGGCGTCACACAGCGCGTATGAGGAGGCGCTCGGGATCCAACTGGAGCTCGGCGACCAACCGGCCACCGTGCAGGGGATGTTCAACCTGGCGTCCGCGAAGGCGGTGATGGGCGACCCTCAGGGGGCCGTGTCGCTCTTCCAGGACAGCCTGGCGACGGCCCGGCAGCTGGGAGACGGCGCAGGGGAAGGGTGGGCGCTGTGGGGGCTCGGCGTGGCGAGCATGTTCGGCGGCGATCTGCCCGGCGCGCGGAAGCTCCTCGAGGAGAGCCTGCGCGCCTTCGAGGAGGTGCGAGTCGACACGTGGGGACTCGGCAACGCCATCGCGTTACTGGCGAGCCTGTCGGCACAGCGCGGTGACCCCGTTGAGGCCAGGAGAGGGATCTTGACCGCGATCGACACCTGGGGAGAGCAGGGGAACGCGCTGGTCATCGCCTCACAGCTTCGGTTCCTGGCCATCCTGGCGAACAACATGGGCCAGCCGGAACGAGCCGCACGGCTGGCGGGCGCGTTCGCGTCGCTGCGCGAGAAGGTCGGTGGCCACACCCCGGACGCGTTCTTCCCGTTTCCGGACCCCCGGGAGACGGCTGCCGAAGCCCTGGACGAGGAGACGCTGGAGCGGGCCTGGGCCGAGGGCACGGCCATGAGCCTGGAACAGGCTCTGGCCTACGCCCGGGAGGAGTGGTGAGCGCTCACCGGGGTCCCGGCCGCGCCCTTCCCACCGGGACGGTGACGTTCCTGTTCACCGACATCGAGGGGTCCACCACGATGCTGCGCGACCTCGGCCGGGAGCGCTACCGGCGCGTCGAGGACGAGCACGCCGTGGTGCTGAGGCGGGCGTTCGACGAGGGTGGCGGCCGGGTCATCCGGACGGAGGGAGACTCCTTCTTCGCCGTGTTCCCGACGGCCAGCGGCGCGCTGCGCGCGGCCGTAGCCGCCCAGCGCACCGTGGCCGGACACCGCTTCTCCCACGGCCGGGACCTCCGCGTCCGCATCGGCATGCACACCGGCGAGGCGCACCTGGGGGGAGGCGACTACGTCGGGATGGACGTGAACCGGGCGGCTCGGATCGCCGCCGCCGGCCACGGCGGACAGGTCTTGCTCTCGGAGGCCACGAAGGTGCTCGTGGAGCAGGAGATGCCTCCGGGCGTCTCGGTGAGAGACGTCGGCCACCACCAGCTCAAGGACGTCGGCACCGAGCGGATCTTCGACCTGGTCATCGACGGGCTCTCCTCGGAGTTCCCGCCGCTCCGGAGCCTCGAGGTCCCGACGAGCCTCCCCCCGCAGCGGACCTCCTTCGTCGGCCGGGCCGAGGAGGTCCGAACCCTCGTGGGCCTTCTTCGCTCGGAGCGGCTCATCACCCTCCTGGGGCCGGGAGGGACGGGGAAGACCCGGCTGGCCATCCGGGCGGCCGAGGAGGCTCTCCCGGCGTTCGCCGACGGCGTGGTCTTCGTCGATCTGTCCGCGATCCGCGACACGACGGTCGTCCCCTCGGCCATCGCCAAGGGGCTCGGCCTCCCGGAGGATCCCGTGCGGCCGCCCCTGGAGGCGGCCACGGCGTTCCTTGCCGGGCGGGCGATCCTCCTGGTGCTCGACAATTTCGAGCAGGTTGCCGAGGCTGCTCCGCTCGTCGACCGGCTGCTGGATGCCGCTCCCGGAACCGCCGTGCTGGTCACCAGCCGCGTGCGGCTGGGGCTCTCCGGCGAGCATGCGTTCGCGGTGACGCCCCTGGACGCGCCGGCGCCCGAGGAGGGCGACCCCGCGCGCCTGGCCCAGAACGAGGCGGTCGCCTTGTTCGTGGACCGGGCACGCGCGGCCCGGGGGAGCTTCGCCCTCGACGCGGACAACGCCCGCGCCGTCGCCGAGATCTGCACCCGGGTGGAAGGGCTGCCGCTAGCCATCGAGCTCGCGGCGGTCCACACGCGGGTGCTGTTGCCGGCCGAGATCGCGGCGCGCCTGGGGCAGCGGCTCGGCGCGCTCGGGTCCGGCCCCCGGACGGCACCGGAGCGGCAACGCACCGTGCTCGCCACAATCGCGTGGAGCCACGACCTGCTCCCGCCGCCGCATCGGACGCTGTTCTCGCGTCTCGCGGTGTTCCCGGCGGGGGCCACGCTCGATGCTATGGAGGCGGTCTGCGATCCGGATCGCGCCCTCGGTGGCGATGCGCTCGAGGTGCTGGCAGGGCTCGTCGACCACAGCCTCGTCCATGCGGTCGAGACGCCGGAGGGTTCGAGGTTCCGGATGCTCGAGACGATCCGCGAGTTCGCCATGGAGCGGCTCGAAGAGAGGGGCGAGGCGGCGGGCGTGCGGGCCCGGCACGCGGCGTTCTTCGCCGAGCTCGCCGAGCGGGCGGCGCCGCACCTCACGGCGTCGGATCGGGAGGCCTGGCTCGATCGGCTCGACGGCGAGCACCAGAACATCCAGGCCGCACTGCGGTGGTCGACCGAGGCCGACCGAGGCGACGTGGGGCTTCGTCTGGCGGCCTCGCTGTGGCGGTTCTGGCAGATCCGCGGCCACGTCCGCGAGGGACGTCCGCTCGTGGCGCAGGTGCTCGGGCTTCCTTCGTCTTCGCCGAGAACCCCCGGGCGGGTGGGTGCGCTGCTGGCGGCGGGCAGCATGGCGTACTGGCAGGACGACGTCGCCGGCGCCCGAGCGCCGTACGAGGAGGCCGTGGCGCTGGCGAGAGCGTCGGGCGATCCGGCCCTCATCGCCGAGGCGCTGTTCCATCTGGCCTACGTCGAGGGCCTCGAGGGACGCTTCGACGTCGCCGAGCGCCTATTCGCGGAGGCCGCCAGCATCCGGGACGAGCTCGCCGACCGGCGAGGGCGGGCCTGGGTTGACGTCGGGCGCTCCCAGCTGCTGGGGATCCAGGGAAGGAGCGCGGAGACCGTCGAGATCCTCGAGGCCGCCCTGCCCGTGTTCCTCGAGGCGGGCGACCAGTTCGGGGTGGAGAACGCCCAAGGCGCGCTGGCCGCTGCCGCATATCACCGGGGGGATCTCGATCGGGCCGAGGACCTGACGCGAACGGCCCTGACGCGAGCGCGCGAGTGGGCCAACGCCGGAGTGGGGATCGCCGGAATGGCCACGCTGGCGCTGGCCCGTGGGGATGCAACCCGGTCCATCCGTCTGTGGGGAGCGTTCGAGGGGCTCCTCGAGCGGGCATGGGGCGACGCGCACCCGCCGTGGGCCCTGCTTCCCCTCGGAGACACCAGGCAGGAAGCGGCGGCCCGCCTTCCCGAGGAAGCAGCGGCGGCGGCGCGCGAGGAGGGGCGTCGGATGAGCTTCGAGGACGCCGTCCGGTACGCCATGGAGGGGTAGGAGCGCGGCGCGAACCGTCCGGGCCTTGCCCGGTCCCGAAGGGGAACGGAAGATGCCTTCCGTGCACCGCGTCCGACGCGCGCTCCGGGTGCGGCCGGGGGAGGGGCGGACCGTCGGCCTGGTCCTGGCCCTGATGGTCCTCGGCTGGGCCGGCGCCGCGGTCGGCTCGACGGGGGTCGAGTCCCTGTTCTTCGCCCGCTTCGGCCCCCGGAACCTGCCCTGGATGTACATGGCCCTGGGCGCGGTCACGTTCCCGGCGACGC
>DASZZY010000095.1:0-2350 GCA_036260395.1 Actinomycetota bacterium | reverse complement strand
GGCCCGAGCTCCTGCCCGGGCCGCCGCTCATTCGGCGCCTGCGTTGCTACCCTTTGAGCCATGGCTCCGATCGACGTCGGCGAGGCCGACTTCCAGCAGAGGGTCGTCGGGGTATCGCGAACGGCGCCGGTCGTCGTGGACTTCTGGGCGGGGTGGTGCCGCCCCTGCCTGGTCCTCGGCCCGGTCCTGGAGCGCCTGGTGGACGAGCACGGCGGCCGGATCGTGCTGGCCAAGGTCGACGTGGACGCCAACCCGGGGCTGGCGGCCCGGTTCGGGATCCAGGGCATCCCGGCGGTGAAGGCCTTCCTGGATGGGCGGGTCGTCTCCGAGTTCGTGGGGGCGCAGCCCGAGGCGGTGGTCCGGGGGTTCCTCGACCAGCTGGCGCCCTCGCCGGCGGACGACCTCGCCGCGCGGGGGGCGGAGCTCGAGGCCGCCGGGCGGGCCGAGGCCGCCGAGGCCGCCTACCGGGAGGCCCTCGACGCGGAGCCGGACCACCCGGCGGCGGCCGCCGGGCTCGGACGCCTGCTGCTCGCCTCGGGCCGACGCGAGGAGGCGGCCGGCGTGCTCCGGTCCGTGGCGGCCACCGAGGAGGTCCGCCCGGTCCTGGCCCAACTGGAGGTTGCGGAGCTCGCCGAGGCCAGCGACTCCGGGGTGGAGGAGGCGGCGGCCGCGGCGATCGCCGGCGACCACGAGCGCGCGCTGGAGCGGGCCCTCGAGCTCCTCTCCGGCGACGGGCAGCGAGAGGCGGCCCGGCAGCTCATGGTCCGGATCTTCGAGGTCCTGGGCGAGGATCACCCGCTCACCCGCGAGTACCGGCCGCGCCTGGCCCGGGCGCTGTTCTGATGCCCCGGGCCACCATCGAAGACCTCGAGCGGCTGGACATCCGGGCCGGGACGGTCGTTCGCTGCGAGCCGTTCCCCGAGGCCCGGAACCCCGCGTACAAGGTGTGGATCGACTTCGGGCCGGAGATCGGCGTCAAGGCCTCCAGCGCACGCATCACCGACCTGTACGAGCCGGGCGAGCTGGTGGGCCGGCAGGTGCTTGGCGTGGTGAACCTCCCGGCTCGCCAGGTGGGGCCGTTCCGCTCCCAGGTCCTGACGCTGGGGGTCTACACGGAGCGCGAGATGGTCGTCCTCGTGCAGCCCGACCGGCCCGTCCCCAACGGCGCCCGGCTGGGCTGATGCGGACGGAGCGGCTGACGGTCGACACTGGCGGCCGCCGGGTCGTCGACATCACGGACCGCGTGGCCGGGTTCGCCCGTGAGGCGCGCGGGGACGGGCTCCTCAGCGTCTTCCTCCCCCACGCCACGGCCGGGCTGGCGCTGATGGAGACCGGTGCCGGATCCGAGCGCGACCTGGAGGAGGCCCTGGAGCGCCTCCTCCCCCGCGACGACCGCTACGCGCACCGCCACGGATCGACGGGCCACGGCGCGGACCACCTCCTCCCGGTGCTGGTCTCCTCGTCGCTCGTGGTTCCGGTCCAGGGCGGCGACGTGGTCCTCGGGACCTGGCAGCGCATCGTGGTCGTCGACCCGAACCGCGAGAACAACGCCCGCACGGTCCTCCTCTCCTTCCTCCCTGGCTGAGGCCCGCCCGAGGGCGGCGGAGATTTTCCTCGCCGCGGGCTCAAGCCCTGGCGCCCCACCGGCCGATACACCAAGCAACGGAATAGGCGAGTCCCGATAAAGGCAAACCGTCGGAAACGGCGGGACGCAAAGCTCCGGGCCTAACCCTCCACCAGGAGGCATGGCGGCCGAGTTGCCGAAGGACCAGGGCCCCTGACTCGGGCCCCGGCCTCACGGGACCTGAGTCGAAGGAGGCCCTCATGCCTGCTGTTCGTACTCCGGCGCGTCGCGCCGGCGTCGTGTCCCTCCTCGCGGCCGTGGCCCTCACGCTGGTGCCGCTGGCCGCCGAGCCGGCCACCGCTGCCCGGGCGCCCGAGGACCAGATGCGTCATCTGATCAACGGCGAGCGCATCGAGCGCGGAAAGCGCCCGCTGGTCATGCGGGACCGGCTGGTCTGGCTGGCTCGCGAGCACAGCCGCAAGATGGCCAACAAGGGGACGATCTGGCACAGCCGGAACATGCCCGAGGACCTGCCCTGGAAGAACGTCTACTGGGGCGAGAACGTGGGGATGGGCAACTCGGTCCAGTCTCTCCACAACCTGTTCATGCAGAGCGACGGCCACCGCTGGAACATCCTGCGCGGGGTCTACGACCGGATCGGCGTGGGCGTCGTCTACCGGGACGGCCGCACGTACGTCACGGTCCTGTTCGTCGGCTAGGGCGAGCGGTCGGTACCGGGCCGCTGGCCGCACGCCGGACGCCGGCAGCGGAGGGGGGGGGGGGGGG
>DASZZY010000094.1:0-14626 GCA_036260395.1 Actinomycetota bacterium | reverse complement strand
CGCCCGAGCTCGTGGCGTGGCTCGGGCGGGACCGGGCCGAGCGGTCGCTCGACCTCATGTACCCGACGGTCCGGGCGTTCATGGAAGCGGGGTTGCGGGTGCCCACACCGGAGTACGTGGCGGTCCGCTCCCGCGGGCCCGCGTACGAGCGGGCCCTCGCCGAGGCGATGGGCGAGGACGCCGTGATCGCCAGCCCGACGCTGACGCTCGAGGGGTGGACGCCCGAGGGGCCGGTCCCCGGGCTCCCGGGATCGAGCCCGCCGTCCGAGGCCTTCAACACGGCCGTGCAGAACCTGGCCGGGATTCCGGCGATCAGCGTGCCCGCCGGACGCCTGCCGAACGGGCTCCCGTTCGGGCTGCAGTTCACCGGCCCGCGGTTCGGGGACGCCATGCTGCTCGGGCTCGCGGCCGCGTGGGAGCGGGCCCGGCCCTGGGCGCCGGCGGCCCCCGGCTACGCGTCGTTCGCGCCCTGATCGGGCGCCCTGGCGAACAGCCCCAGCAGCTCGTAGGCGACGTGCGAGGCGGCGACGGCGGTGACCTCGGCGTGGTCGTAGGGCGGGGCCACCTCGACGATGTCGGCCGACACCAGCGGCAGGCCGGCCAGCCCTCGGAGGATCCCCAGCGTCTCGCGGGTCGTCAGGCCGCCGGCCTCCGGCGTGCCCGTGCCGGGCGCCAGCCCCGGCTCGATGACGTCGATGTCCACGGAGACGTACACCGGGGCGTCGCCGACGCGCTCCCGGATCCTTTCGACGGCGCCGTCGATCCCTACCCGCTCCAGGTCCATCGCGCTCACGATGGCGAAGCCGAAGCGCTCGTCGTCGCGGAGGTCGTCGGGCGAGAACAGCGGTCCCCGGACGCCCACGTGGACCGCGGCGTCCTCGCGGAGGAGGCCCTCCTCCCACGCCCGGCGGAACGGCGTGCCGTGGGTGTACGCGGCGCCGAAGTAGGTGTCCCAGGTGTCGAGGTGGGCGTCGAGGTGGACCAGGGCGACCGGTCCCGACCGGCGGGCCATGACGCGCAGGAGCGGCAGGGCGATGGTGTGGTCGCCCCCGAGCGCCAGCAGGTGCCGGGCGGAGCCGAGGACCTCGTCCGCTCCCTCTTCGATCTGGCGGATCGCCTCGGCGATGTCGAACGGGTTCACCGCGATGTCCCCCGCGTCGGCCACCTGCTGGGCGGCGAACGGCTGGACGTCCAGCGCCGCGTGGTACGAGCGCAGGAGGCGGCTGGCCTGGCGGATGGCCATCGGCCCGAACCGGGCTCCGGGGCGGTACGTCGTCCCGCTGTCGAACGGCACGCCGACCACGGCGACGTCGGCGCGCTCGACCTCGTCGAGGCGCGGGAGCCGGGCGAACGTCGCCGGGCCGGCGAAGCGGGGGACCTGGAGGGGGTCGACGGGCCCGACCGGCGACGGGCCGGGGGGCGCGCCGGCGTCGCGGTCGTCGGTGTCGGCCAACGCGGCGCTCATCATAGTGGCGCCACACGGCCCCCGCCCAAGCGGCTCAGGCCGGGTGCTCGACCATGGCGCTGCCCCCGCCTCGGCGCGTCGGCTCGGCGGCGGCCACGACCACTCCTCCGGGCAGGAACTCGATCCCCGTGGCCGCTCCGATCTCGAAGACCTCGGTGAACACGTGGCCCCGGGCCTCGAGCGCGTCGGCCAGGGGCGAGTCGAGGAACTCCGGCTCGGCCAGGGTCGTGGGGGTGTTGCGCTGAGACAGCCGCGGCGCGGCGATGGCCTCCGGAAGCGTCATCCCGAAGTCCACCTGGTTGACGAGGAGCTGAAGGACCGTGGTGATTATCGTCGACCCGCCGGGCGAGCCCAGGGCCACCACCGGCTCCCCACCGGCCAGGACGATCGTGGGACTCATCGAGCTTCGAGGCCGCTTCCCGCCCTCGACCCCGTTGGGATGGCCGGGCTCCGCGTAGTTGAAGTCGGTGAGCTCGTTGTTGAGGAGGAAGCCCCACCCGGGCACGGTGATCCCGTTGCCCCCGACCGATTCGATCGTGTACGTGTACGAGACCACGTTCCCCCACCGGTCCGACGTCGTGATGTGGGTGGTGCTCCCGTCCCGCTCCACGGTGGCGGACCCGCGCGCGGGGGCCGTACCGCGCCCTGGCTGGTAGGGCCACGGGTTCCCGGGCGGCACCGGGCTCTCCGCCGCCTCCTCGGTGATCAGGCTGCGCCGCTCATCGGCGAAGCCCTCCGACAGCAGGCCCTCCAGCGGGACGGGCACGAAGTCGCGATCGCCCAGGTAGGCGTTGCGGTCGGCGAAGGAGTACCGGGACGCCTCCAGGTAATAGTGCAGGGCCTGCTCCCGCGGGATGGCGGACATCGGGAAGCCTTCCAGGATGTTGAGGGCCTCGCCCACGGTGGACCCCCCGCTGGAAGGCGGCCCCATGCCGTACACGTCGAGGCCCCGGTAGCGGACGTGGGTCGGCGCCCGGAGCGGAGCCCGGTAGCCGCGGAGGTCGGACTTCCGCATGACCCCTGGCCGCCAGACGTGGTTGGCGTCGGGGGTGAGCGGCGGATCCTGGACGGCGTCCACGATGGCCTCGGCCACCGGGCCCCGGTAGAACCCCTTCGGACCGAGGCGGCCGAGCCGCTCGTAGGTCCGGGCCAGGTCCGGGTTGCGGAATACCGAGCCCACGTCGGGAGGGGTTCCGTCGGGATCGAGGAACAGCTCCTCCGTGGAGGTGATGTCGTCGAAGTAGTCGACGACGCCCAGGACCTGGTCGAAGAACACCTGGTCCACGACGAATCCTTCGAGGGCCACGTTGGTCCCCGGCCGGAGCGCCCGGGCCAGCGAGATCGTCCCGAACTTCTTCAGCGCCCGGTTCCAGCCCAGCACCGTTCCCGGGACACCGGCCGATAGCCCGCTGAACCGGGCGTCGTTGAACGGCAGGGGCTCGCCGTTCTCGAAGAAGGACCGGGGATGCATGGCCTCCGGGGCCGTCTCCCGGTGATCGATAGTCGCGACCTTCCCGTCGCTGGCCCGGAAGATGACCATGAACCCACCGCCGCCGATCCCCGCCGAGAACGGCTCCGTGACGCCGATCACCGCCGCAGCGGCAACCGCGGCGTCGGTGGCGTTGCCGCCCTCCCTCAGGATCCGGAGCCCCGCCCGCGAAGCCAGGACCTCCACCGTGGCGATGGCCCCGCCCGTCCCGACCGCGGTGGGCTGCTTCTCAGGTTGAGCGGCGACGGGAGCGGCCAGCGTCACTGCGGCGAGGGCGCAGACGAGAGCGAGGACCAGGGTCGGGCGGAGAGAACGCGGCATCGACAGCTCCCTTCATCGGGCCGTCCACAGCGGGCCGGCCGGACAGCGCGGTCATCTTTCCACCGCACGCCGCAGTTGTCCAACTTGGTCGGATCGCGCAGATGCGCATCGAACACGGAACCCCCACGCGCCGCACCGGCCCGGGCCACTAAGGTGAGGCTATGGACATCAACGCGCGGCATCTGTCCTCGACCGAGGACATCGACGAGTCGGTACGAGGAGGTTTCCATGAACCCGAAGAAGGACACGCAGAGGTCCCCCAAGAGCACCACCGCGAGCAACGAGAAGTCCAAGGCCTTCACGGACGAGGAACGAGCCGCGATGAACGAGCGCGCCCAGGAACTGAAGGCCGAAGGGCGAAAGGCGGACGGAGAAGAGGCCGTGCTCGCGAAGATCGCCGAGATGCAGGGAGCGGATCGCGCCATGGCCACGCGGCTCCACGCCATCATCAAAGCCAGCGCGCCGGCCCTCTCGCCGAAGACCTGGTACGGGATGCCCGCGTATGCCAAGGACGGCAAGGTCGTCTGCTACTTCCAGAGCGCTCAGAAGTTCAAGTCGAGGTACGCGACCCTCGGCTTCAGCGACGAGGCGAACCTCGACGAAGGCGCCATGTGGCCAACTTCGTTCGCGCTGAAGGAGCTGACCGCCGCCGAAGAGGCGAAGATCGGCGCGCTCGTGAAGAAGGCGGTCAGCTGAGGACTGATCTCCGGTTACCGCTGTGCGAGCCGGGGTAGGCGTCCGGACGTGGGCGATCGCTACGACGAGCTGATGGCCAAGCGGCGCCGAGTCGGCCTCAGCGACGACGAGGCCAACGAGCTCGGCCGGCTGATGGCCGAGCGGGCCGGCCGGGGCACCGAGTACGCGAACGCCGGGAACCCGCCCTCGGAGGTGGAGACGGTTCGCGCCCTCGGCGCCGACGAGGGGCGCCAGTACCTCCAGGCCCGGGAGAAGGCCAAGGAGGACGCGCAGCCGGAGGAGGAGGCGGGCGCCGGGACGCCACGTGATGTCGACGACACCGTGATGGACCGCCGGCGCCTCTCGGCCGGCGACGAGGACTTCCCGCCCCCGGCCTGACGCGCCGTCGTGGCCTCCGCGAGCCGCGGCCGGGGCGACGGGATCAGGTTCCTCGATCCATTGTCAGCGGTGTGCCGACCTGATAGCGTCCGGGCCCTCCATGAAGCGGCTCCGTCCTCGCGTGCTCCTGCTGGCCGGGGTGCTGGCCACCGCGGTGGCCGCCATCCCCGTCCCCGCGCCGGCGCTGTCGACCCCCGAGACGCTCGCCGCGTCACGGCGGCTGGGGGATGCCCGGGGGCGCACGGCGGCGGTCGATCCCTCGTTCCCCGTGGACTTCGTCGGTCTCTCGTGGCGCTCCGGCGGCGAGCCGGAGATCCGGTTCCGAGACGGCGGCGCGTGGGGCCCGTGGGGCCACGTCCACGAGGACGAGATCCCCTCCATCGGCGGCCGCACGTTCTCTTCGCTCATCCCCGCGGGCGATGCCGACGCGTACCAGGTCCGGGGGCCGAGTCGGGGCGTCCGGGCCGTGGCGATCAACACCTCGGACGGGCCACGCGCGCTGCGGTGGGGGTTCCAGGCCGCGAGCGCCTCGCACCTGGCCCAGCCGGCGGTCGTGACCCGGGCCGGGTGGGGCGCCGACGAGTCGCTGCGGTTCGACGCCGACGGAAACGAGATCTGGCCTCCGGCGTTCTACGAGACCGAGAAGCTGATCGTCCATCACACCGCCACCGCCAACGACGACCCGGACCCCGCGGCGACCGTCCGGGCCATCTACCGCTACCACGCCGTCGACCGAGGCTTCGGCGACATCGGCTACAACTTCTTGATCGACGCGCAGGGCAACGTTTACAAGGGCCGGTACTCCGGGCCACCGGGGACCTGGTACGAGGACACCCCCACGGGCGAGAACGCCGAGGGGCTGGGCGTCACCGGCGCGCACACCGGCGGGTGGAACTCCGGCACGATGGGGATCGCGATCCTGGGGACGTTCACGGACACGGCCGTCCCAGCCGCGGCGCGATCGACGCTCGTCGACCACCTGGCCTGGGAGTCCGAGCGCCATGCGATCGACCCGCTCGCCGTCACGACGTTCACGAACCCGGTGAGCGGCGACCAGAAGACCACCGACAACATCTCCGGGCACCGGGACTGGGTGGCCACCGAGTGCCCCGGCGGCGTGCTGTACGACGGCCTCCCGCAGATCCGTCAGGACGTCGCGGCGAAGGTCTCCGGCGAGCCCGCGCCGGACACCCAGGCGCCGGTCATCTCGAACGTGGCGGCCGCGGAGGTCACGGCGACGTCCGCGACGATCACCTGGTCCACCGACGAGCCCGCCGACTCCCGCGTCGAGTACTGGGCCGGTCGCAACTCGACGCATCTGTGGACCACCCTGGACACCAACATGGTGACGGCCCACAGCGTTCAGCTGTCGGGGCTGTCTCGGAGGACGCGCTACCAGTACCGCGTCCACAGCGCCGACGCCGCCGGGAACGCGGCGGCCAGCGACGTGTACTCGTTCCGCACCACGCGCTGACGCCCGCTCAGCCGGCCGGTGGAGGGGCCGTGGCGCTGAGGACGGTCGGGCCGTCGCGGGCCTCGACGCGGAGGGCCGCCACGTCGGACAGGTCGACCGGGAGCGTCGTGCCGAAGCTTCCCTGGCCCTCCACGACCTCGAACCCGCCGAGGGGCACGCTCTCGCCCGCCAGCGTCTCCACTTCGACGTCGTAGCCGCCGGAGGCACCCGAGGTCACGATCACGACCACCCACGGCGGCGACCCCTCGTAGCCGAACACGTGCCCGGCCTGCCGCCCTCCGGGCCCGGTGAGGGACAGGCCGCCGAAGTACGATCCCTCGGCCTGCTCCAGCGCGCGCCGGTACGACGCCGCGAAGTCCCGCTGCTCGCCCGTGGCCAGGAACGCCGCACCCAGCGCCAGCGCCGCGCCCAGCACCGCGGCCGCCGCCCACCCCGCCGCCCGGCGGACCTTCCGCCGGGGCGCGGCCGTCCCGGCGCTCACCCGCTCCACCACGCGGGACTCGAACCCCACCGGCGGCTCGGCCCTCGGGCCGGCCAGCAGCAGGGCGTCGGTCACCTCGGTCAGCTCGTCCAGCTCCCGCCGGCACGCGAGGCACTCCGCCAGGTGCTCCAGCGCCCGAGCCCGCTCTTCGCCGGTGGCCACGCCGAGCGCCAGCTCGGGGACCAGCGCGCGGACGTCGCGGCAGCTAGCGCTCATCGGACGTCTCCAGCACCGAGCGCAGCTTCAGCATCGCCGCCCGGATCCTCGTCTTGGCGGTCCCCAGCGGGATGCCCTCCGACTCGCCGATCTCCCGGGCGGTCCTTCCCAGGAACGCCGCCTGCACCAGGGCCCGGCGCTGCTCGGCCGGGAGCGCGGCCAGCGCCTGGCGGAGCTTCCTCCCCTCCTCCAGGGCGATGGCCTGCTCCTCCGGCTCCGCGTCGGCGGCCGGCACGTTGAGCTGCACGATCCGGTCGGGGTCCATCGGCTCGCCCCGGCCCATGCGCGCGGCGTCCGTGGCCACGTGCCGCGCGATCGTCAGCAGCCACGTCGCCACCCGGCCCCGGCGGGGGTCGTAGCCGCCGCCGTACCGCCAGGCCCGGACGAACGTCTCCTGCGCGGCCTCCTCGGCGGCCTCCGGGTCCCCGAGGATCGCCAGCGTCAGCCCGTAGACCCGGGACTGGAACCGCCGGACGAACGCCGCGGCGTGCTCCGGCACGCCGGCCACCAGGCCGGCCAGCAGCGACTCGTCGGAGAGCGACCACACCTCCTGATACCGCTCGCGGGGGCTCGGGGATTGGTCCAGGCCCGGAGGCCGCGGGCGCCACGGTCGCATGGAGGGAACTCTAGCCACCGAGCAATCCCTCCGACCACGGGGGCGGTAGTACGAGTGAAGCCTCACCGGCCCGCGACCCGAGGAGGAACGATGAGACGCCTCGCCCGCACCTCGCTTCCGCTCGTCGCCGTGGTCGTCGCTGCTTCCGCGCCCGCCGGGGCCCAGACCGGCCCGGGGCCGGCGGTCCCCGTGGGGTTCGCCGTGACGCCGTACGCGCACACCGGGGGAGTGACCACCAGCCTGGCGTTCGGCCCGGACACCCGGGACCCGGAGAGCACCAGGCTGTACGTGGCGGTGTTCAGACCCGGCGAGATCAGGGCCATCGACGACGCCGGCGGCGTCGGCGCTCCGGCTCAGGTGTTCGCCTCGGGGTTCAGCAGCCCGCTCGGCGTGGCGGTGGCCGACGACGGCACCGTGTTCGTCAGCGACTCCGAGGGTCCCCGCGAGGGCCCGTTCGGGAGGCGGACCTACGGCCGGGTGTGGCGCGTTCGCGACACCGACGGCGATGGGGTGGCGGACCAGCAGGAGGTGGTCCTCAAGGACCTGCCCAACGGCCGACACAACACGAACGGGATGGCCCTCGGGCCCGACGGCATGCTGTACGTCACCAACGGCAACTCCACCGACGACGGCGTGGAGGGCGGCGATCGCGAGGTGGTGCCGTGGACCGGCGCGGTGGTCCGGGTCGACCCCGCAGCCACCGACGTCTCGCTCGCCGACCTCATGGTCAACGAGGCGCTCGTGGCCACCGGCATGCGGAACCTGTTCGACGTGGCGTTCTCGCCGTTCGATCCGAACGACCTGTTCATCCCGATGAACGGCGCCGACGACGCCCGGCCGGAGGAGGAGGAGTCGCCGTTCGGCCTCAAGGACTCCGACGACCTCCTGTACCGGACCGACATCGCGGACGCCACGAGGCCCGGGAGGGGCCGGGGTGCCGGCCGCCCGTCGCGCCCGGTGATCGACGACTTCGGGTTCCCGTCGTGCCTGTACAACATCGCCCGGCGGGGGAACCTCGAGCCGTACGACAACCCGAACCCGGCGACGATCGAGCAGTTCGGCGAGTGCCCGATCGACACGGTCCCCCGGCCGCTGACCAGCTTCGGGCTGCACGTCTCGGCGGACGGCCTGGCGTTCCAGACCACCGACGCCTGGGGCGAGGAGTTCCGCAACGACCTGTTCGTGGCCGAGTTCGGGAACTTCTTCGGCCAGGAGGTGGTCGGGCACAAGGTCGTCCGGGTCGAGCTCGACGACGAGGGCCGCTCGGTGAGCCGCCTCAGCGACTTCCTCTCGGGCGTCACGCCGCTGGACGTCACGTTCGACGAGGAGGGCGCGATGTACGTCGCCGACTTCACCGGCGCGATCGTGAAGGTCACCCGGGCGGCGTAAGGACGGGCCGGCGGGCCGCGACGTCCGGTGAGGCGGGGTCCGGGCGTCGCGGCCGCCGGTCCATTCTCACGCCGTTCGGCGGGCGGCCGCCTCAGCCGTTCGCCCGATTGACACCCCGACCCGCCGGCAGTCGAATACGCCGAGGAGGCTCTCGATGGCACCCGTGGATCTTCCGCCCGTCCGCCTCGTCGCTTCCACGCCCCCTCGCCCCCGCCGGGACGCCTGACCCGTGTCCGCGCAGGCATCGCCCGAGGACGTCCGCGAGGCGGAGGACGAGCTCGATCGCGTCCGCGCGGAGTGGCTGCGACGCGCCGGCGTGACGGGGGTCGATGTCGGATTCAAGCGCGCTGGTCCCCCCGGCGAGCTGGCGATCCGCGTGTACGTCGAGCGGAAGCTCCCGCCCGAGGCGGTACCGGAGCACGATCGATTCCCCGAGCGCCTGGGACGCTTCCCGGTGGATGTCGTCGAGGCCACGTTCGGTCCGGAGTAGGAGCGGCGGCACGGCCGCCCAGGGAGGGGGTGCGGTGATGGACGTACCGGAATCGCAGGTTGAGCAGGCCATCGGACAGCTCGATCAGGTTCGAACCGAGTGGCTCCGGCGGCCGGGGGTAACCGGCGTCGACGTGGGGTTCAAGATCCGCGGCGACGAGCTGACCCAAGAGCTCGCCGTTCGCGTTCACGTGGAGCGGAAGCTTCCCCCCGAAGCCCTCGCGGCGCACGAGGTGTTCAGCACCGAGGGCCAGACCGAGCGTCTCGGGGAGTTCCCGATCGATGTGATCGAGGCCGCGTACGGACCGTCCCAGGCCCCCGCGGTGATGGAGCTCGACCAGCTCGAGGACATCAACCGCACCAGCAAGGTCGACCCCCTGATCGGCGGCGTCAGCGTGGGGAACCCGCGGATCACTGCGGGGACCCTTGGGGCGATCGTGTGGGACCGGACGGACTGCTCGGTGAGCCTGCTGAGCAACTGGCACGTCCTCGTCGGCGACCCCGCCGCCGTGGCGGGGGAGGCCATCTGGCAGCCGGGCAAGTACGACGGCGGGACCGCCGCCGACTCCGTGGCTACCCTGACGCGCTTCCGTCTCGACGCCGACATGGACGCCGCTCTCGCCAAGCTCAACGGGACGCGCGGCTACACCCGCGACCTGGTGGGGCTGGACTTCCAGATCGGCGGCGTCGAGAACCCAGTGCTGGGGATGAACGTGATCAAATCGGGGCGGACCACGGGGGTCACCAAGGGCGTCATCGACGGCGTCAGCTTCTCGGGCACGATCAGCTACGACCACGGGCCGAACACCTTCCACGGCCAGATCCACATCGTCCCCCGCCCGCCGTGGCCGTCGGTCAACTACGAGCTGTCGAAGGGCGGCGACTCCGGCTCGGTGTGGATCAACGAGGCCACGAAGAAGGCGGTCGGGCTCCACTACGGCGGCGAGACGGACCCGGCCCCCGCATCCGAGATGTCCCTCGCCAACCCGATGCACAAGGTGGCGGCAGCCACGGGGCTGAACTTCTCGTTCACACCACTGTTCTTCTGCGGGATCATCCCCCCGTTCTTCCGGAAGCCGCCGCTGGACGACGTAGTGATCAAGCCGCCGTGGAAGGACATCCCCAAGCCGCTGATCAGCGACCTACCTCCAAAGTCGCTGATCGACCCGATCAAGCTCCCCGGTCTGGATGCGCGGCTGCCATTCCAGCCGGGGACGCCGGTGACCCGGGGGGGGCCGGCGCCCTTCGTCTTCGCCACCCCGCATCACGCGCAGGGGATGGAGCCCGGGGAGAGCGAATACGAGGCGGCCCTCGAGCAGCTGGACGCGGTCATAGAGCACTACGGCGCCCTGCGGGACCAGGTGGCGGGGAGGCTGGGACACCACGGAGCGGCCGGTAGCGGCGGCACGTGATCCTCATCGTCTCCTGGCCGGAGGACGACCACGCCGGGGCCGTCCGGCGGGAGCTTGCCAGGCTGGGGCTGGAGGCCACGGTCCTCGACCTCTCCCGGTTCCCCCAGCGCCTGCGCCTGGCCGTGGAGTACCAGGGCCGTCGCCGTCGGTACCAAGTGACCGACGGGGAGACCGATCTGGACCTCCAGCGGTTCCGCGTGGTCTGGTGGCGCCGCCCGCAGCAGTTCGCCCTTCATCCCGAGATCGCCGAGGGGCCGCACGCCACGTTCGCGTATACGGAGGCGTCCGAGGCGTTCGGCGGGATGTGGCAGTGCCTGGACGCAACGTGGATCAACCACCCGGCCCGCGACGAGGCCGCAGGGCGCAAGGTGTACCAGCTGCGCGTTGCGCAGGCGGTAGGCCTGGACATCCCCGAGACGCTGATCACCAACGACGCGGAGCGAGCGCGCAGGTTCGTCGACGCCCGCGGCGCGGCGCGCGTGGCCTACAAGTCCTTCCTGCCCTCGGCCGTGGAGTGGCGGGAGACTCGCATCCTCCGGCCGGAGGAGGTCGAGCAGATGGAGGCCGTCCGGTACGCGCCGGTGATCTTCCAGGAGTACGTCCCGCCAGCGGTGGATCTGAGGATCACGGTGGTCGGACACGACATCTTCGCGACCGCCATCCATTCCGCCGAGGCGGCCTACCAGGCCGACTACCGGATGGACCTGGGGACGGTTCGCGTGGAGCCCTTCGCCCTGCCGGACGAGGTGAGGTCGAGGCTCCGGCGCCTGATGGGCCAGCTTGATTTGGTCTACGGAGCCATCGACATGCGGCTCGATCCGGACGGCCGGTACGTGTTCTTCGAGGTCAACCCCGCCGGGCAGTGGCTGTTCGTGGAGGAGCGGACCGGGCAGCCGATCACCCCTGCCTTCGCCCGCCTGCTGGCGGCGCACGCCGATCGCCGCCCCGGGACCGTCCCCGCGCCCCACCACGACGGCGCCTCCGCTCCCGTACGCGTGGCGCCGGGGGAGGCATAATCCGGCCGTGGCCAAGGCGTTCAGCGTCGCCTCGTGGAACGTGGAGCACTTCCGGAACGAGGGCAGCCGGCCGGACCGGGTCATCCAGTTCATCGAGGAGCAGGAGCCCGACGTGTTCGCGCTCTACGAGGTAGAGGGCCGCGAGGTGTTCCCCGAGCTGGTGGCCAGGATGCCCCGGTACGGCTTCTTCATCACCGAGGGGGAGCAGGTGCAGGAGATCCTGGTCGGCGTCTGCCCACACCTGACGGCGTTCTTCACCCAGCGGACCGAGTTCAAGAGCGGCGACACCTACCTCCGGCCCGGCTCGCTGCTGACGATCACCCGCGACGGCGTCCACTACCCGCTCCTGTTCCTGCACATGCGGAGCGGGGGCGACCCCAAGGGGCTCGGCCTCCGCGACGACATGCTGGCCCGGGCCTTCGAGTTCCGGAACGTCCTGGACAAGGCCCCCGGCGCCGAGGGCACAGCCAACTACATCTTCCTCGGCGACCTCAACACCATGGGGATGAGCTACCGTTACGTGCCACAGCGGGCCATCAAGGCCGAGGACGAGATCAAGAAAGTCGAGGAGACCGCCAAGCGGTTCCGGATGCGACTCCTCACGAAGGACGCCCCGGCCACCTGGTCGAACGGGTCACAGTCCACGATCCCGCCGTCGAACCTAGACCACGTGCTGGCCGCCGACCACCTGGAGTTCAAGAGCTTCGGCGGCGCCGAGGTCACAGTCCGCGGATGGCCGAAGCTCTCCACGCCCAGCCAGCAGGACCGGTGGATCGAGGACTACTCCGACCACGGCCTGCTGTACTTCGAGGTCCAGAAGGTCGAGTAAAGGACGGGGCCGCCCCCGGGGCGGCCCTCCTCCGGAAAGCGTCTGACTCGGACGGTCAGAGCATCACGGCGTGACGAACTCCAGGTCCAGCCTCGTCCCCGACTGGCCGTCGACCTCCGAGAACTGCATCACCAGGCTCCCGGCCGCGCCGTCGTAGGCGCCGCTGCCACCGGTGATCGGGAACACGTCGCCGTCCACGAGCCGGAAGAACCTCGAGGCGCCGTAGAACACGACCTGGCCCGCCTCGAGCTTCAGCGTGCAGTCGATGATGAACTCGGCGTTGCCGGAGGCGTTGTTCCGGACGATCGTCACCTTGGTCACCGCGGTGCCGACCCGCTCGGCGGTGCCGGGGTCGAGCAGCGGGTGATGCTGGAGGATGACGTCGCCGGCGCCGAATCCCGCCGAGCCCACGTCGATCACCTTCTCGTAGGGCCCGTTCACGTCGAAGACGCTGAACGCGTGGTCCTGCGGCTGGGACATCGCCGGGGCCAGCCACGTGAGGCTCAGCGCCAGCCCCGCCGCGGCCGCCCCGGCCGTCCACCGGATCCTCCTCATTCCCTCCCTCCTTCCGTCGTGGCTTCGAATCACCGGGCGTGCTCGTCGAGGAACGACCGGACCATGCTCTCGAAGCGCTCCGGCTGGTCGAGGTAGGAGAAGTGGTTGGCCCCCTCGATGAACGCGTATTGGGCGCCGGCGACCTTGTCGGCGACCAGGCGGGCGAACTCCTCGGGGCTGGGATCCAGCTCCGCCCCGAGGACCAGCGTGGGCGCCTGGATGTTCGCCAGGGCCTCGAGTGGATGGTGCCGCTCGAGGTCCTCCATCATCCGCTCCTCGGTCCCGACGATGTTGGCCGCGGTGATCTCGGTGAAACCGAAGTCGAGCGATTCCGCCAACGCACGGCTGGTGAAGAACGGGAGGTACATCGTTCGGAACAGCGCCTCGACCGCCTTCGGCTCGCGTCGGGCGAACACATCGGACGACATGATCCGGCCGAGCTCCTCTTTGTCCTCCGGCGTCTGGCGGCGCTCCATCTCGGCCCACAGGCGGTCGGCCAGCTCGTTCACGAAGGGCGGGGCGGGGTGGGCCGCCACCAGGCTGGTGATCCGCTCGGGGCGCTCGGCGGCCCACACCAGGGCCAACAGCGCGGAGGTCGAGTGCCCCGCGACGTTGACCCGCGGGAGCCCGAGCGCATCGCACAGGCCCTCGAGATCCGAGATCGCGCCGTCGATGCTCAGGAGCTCGGCGTCGCCGAGCGGCGTACGGCCGCTGCCGCGCTGGTCGGGGTAGATCACCCGGTAGCGGTCCGCCAGGGCGTCGAACGCCGGTCGGATGTACGTATGTCCGAGCCCCGGGCCGCCGTGGAGGGCCAGCACTGGCGGGCCATCACCGACGCTGACGTAGGCGATGTCGATCCCGTTCACGCGGGCGCTTCCTTCGGTCTCCTTCATGTCTCCCTCCTCTCGCTCGACGCGACTGCGTGTGGTGATCACTGCACGACCTCCGACACCTGGGTGAAGTTGAAGCGGAAGAAGAGGCCTTCAGCCTGGACGGGGCCCTCGCCGATCATGTCGGCGAGCGGCGATCCGGGCTCGGGCCTGATTACAGCGTGGCCGGGGAGAGCCCGCATCTCGGTGTGGTCGGCGGCGTTGCGCACCGGGCCGAACCGGCCCAGCTGCCAGTGATAGGTGGTGAGCGGGAATCCGGTCTCCAGCTCCGGCGGATCCCCTCCGACCATCGTGAACGTGAACCATCCGGGCACATCCGCGAAGGCGGTGGCCGCCGGTCCGTCCGCGTACTCGAACACCGATCCCTCGATCAGGCTTCCGCTGCCCAGCTGCCGCATCCACCGGTAGTGGGTCCGGGAGCTCGTCGCCCACAGGACGTCGTAGCTGTGGTTCCCCGACTCCCCGGGCGGCGGCGTGATGGGAACCGGCACCCCGCTGAAGACGGCGTGGACCGGCGGGCCGCCATCGCGGGAGAGGACACATTCCTCCGCGAACACGGCGACCCGGGCCTTCCCCACGGTGACGGCGGGCTGGAACGGCGCCGGGACGTGCGGCGCCACGCGGGCGGCGTCGACGGGGATCGGGAACCAGCCCTCCAGGCAGCTGCCCGAGATGTGCTGCTGCTCGGGCAGTCTGCGTCGCGGCTCCGCACCCGCCTCCGCAATCGAGCCGGAGGCCAGCACCGTGGTCACCGCGAGCGGGACGGCCAGCGAGCGGCCCCGCGTTCGCGTCCTTCCAAGCGTCATCAGAGGCTCCTTTCCGTCGGTGGGCCAGTGCCTGCGGCGCGGAAGCATCAGGACGTCCCCATCAGCTCGATCCACCCGCGGAACGCAAGCGTCCGCACCACGCC
>DASZZY010000093.1:0-1980 GCA_036260395.1 Actinomycetota bacterium | reverse complement strand
GGCCGCCCTCCTCCGATGATCGAGCGCCGGTCGACGGCTACAGGCCGCCGTCCTCCGTGTGCTCGTGGGCGAAGTCCTGCCCGCCCCCGCCGCCGCTGGCGTCGCCCGGCTCGCTGGCCCCGAACGTCGTAGCCCCGAGCTGGTTCGACGCCGCCCTCGAGCTGCCGAAGGCCGTTCCCTTGAACGCGAACGACGTCATCTGGGTCTGGGGGTTCAGGTGGTAGAACCTCTTGGCGCCGGCCACCGCGTTGTCCCCGAGCTTCCAGATGATCAGGCCGCGGGTGATGTCGGACTCGTAGATCCGACCGTTGTACCAGTAGGTCGACCAGTCGCCGCCGAGCTCGATCGCCGCCGGGTTGTTCGGGTTGGGCAGTGGAGCGGGATCGGCGTACGCGACCTCGTGGGCGTTCGCCGGGTCCGTGAACTCCACCACGGACACCCCGGACTGGTAGTTGCCCGAGACCATGATGTACCGCTTGTCGCTCGGCACGACGTTGTAGTTGTGCCAGGTGCAGTTCTCCCGGTTCGTTTGCGGCCGGGGGTGCAGGAACGTGCCCAGCAACGTTCCGGCATCGGTGCCGTCGTCGACGGCATCGTCCGGGTCGAAGAAGAAGATCGACCGGTTGGTGGTGCTGCTCGTGGCCTGGCACTGGGCCTGACCGCCGCCCCCGGGCTCGTGGCCGAAGATCAACACCTCCCCGTCCCAGGTGAACGCCGCGGAGTGCCCGATCGACACGCCGCTGATCGTCCGCGAGAACAGCTGGACGGGATCCTCCAGCCCTCCGGGAGCGCTCGGATCGAGCGACGGATCGATGCTCCACACCGTGAACCCGTTCCCGCCGGCGCAGGCAACGAGGTTGACGTCGCCGAGGATCACGCCCGTGTCGTGGCAGCTCCGGCCCGACGGCTCCCGCCGCAGGAACACCGCGCTCGCGGGGTCGGCCAGCGGGATCTTGACGATGTCGATGCCCGGGCAGCTCCCGCTTGAGGCGCTGTTGTAGACGTAGAGGTTGCCGCGGCCGACGTCCGGGACGAGCGTGGCCGTATGCGAACCGCACCCCGTGGGCGTGGTGTTGGACGCCATCCGAACGCCACGGAGCAGGACCGGATTCGCGGGATCGCTGATGTCGAAGATGTGGAGGCCCTCGAACCCCTGGCCCACCAGCTGGCCGCCACACATCCCGAGGGCGCCCGCCGGCGAGTTCCAGGAGCGGATGAGCAGGTTCTCCCAGAGCAGGACGTCGCCCTGGTCACCGACGCAGCCCTCGTAGTTCACGAGCTGAACAGGGTTCTCCGGGTCGCTGACATCGATGAGCCGGAACCCGTTGTACGTTCCCTGGGCCGCGGTCTTTCCCCAGAAGGCGAGGTCGGAGTTGAAGCGTCCCTGCCCGGGGAGCGTGTTGTCCAGGGGGACGCTCCGCGCGGAGAACCCCTGCGGATGCATGTTGTCCGTGTAGTCGAAGGTGCTCACGGCCTCCTCGACCGGCTCCGCGGAGACCGTGGCCGCGGGGACGAGGACGGTGAGGGCGCAGGTCGCGAGCACCAGAGAGCGCCATCGAGATCGCATTCGAACCTCCGGATCAGGGCTGAGCGGCGACCCAAGGGCGGCCTCCCAGCCGACGACGAGAGCGGTTGGTACGCAGGCAGGACGCGGTTGTTCCTCGGTGTCACCCCCCTTCCCCATGCCGGCACGGTGGCCGCGCCGCGCGCGGGCCGGCCGGAACAACGCGAATCTTGCCCTCGGCTCGCCCGCGTTGCAACCGCAGAGACCGGGCGGCGACCCATCGCTCGTGAGGCGGTGACGTCCCCGCCCGGTCTCTGCGGTTGCAACGCGGGCGAGCCGAGGGCAAGATTCGCGTTGTTCCGGCCGGCCCGCGCGCGGCGCGGCCACCGTGCCGGCATGGGGAAGGGGGTGACACCGAGGAACAACCGCGTCCTGCCTGCGTACCAACCGCTCTCGTCGTCGGCTGGGAGGCCGCC
>DASZZY010000092.1:0-45143 GCA_036260395.1 Actinomycetota bacterium | reverse complement strand
ATGCCGCCCAGGAACGTCGCCAGCAGCACGAACACGCCCAGGGTCCCCAGCATCAGCACCGCCCGCAGCAGCGCCTTGGGGAACGACGGCTGCGTCTTCACCGGCACGTCCCAGACCTGGTCCATGGCGTTCTGGGCCACCTTCACCCCGGCCAGGCCTGCCCACAGGGCGCCCGCGATCCCGATCCCCAGCGCCACCCCGGTGCCTTCCAGCGCGCCGACGTTCTTACCGATCTGGTCGCCGATCACCGGGAACTGACGGAGGGCCGAGTCGAGAATCTCCTTCTGGAGGTCCGGGTTCTCGGCCAGCACCCATCCGAGGACCGTGACCAGGACCAACATCAGCGGGAACAGCGAGAAGAACCCGTAGTAGGCCACCAGCGCCGCGAGCTGTCCGGCCCGGTCCTCGGAGAACTTCTTGAACACGCCGAGCGGAAAGCCGAGCCAGCCGTGGGTCCGCTGATAGCGGTCGAGGGCCTCGACGAGCCGCTTCACACCGCCTCGATACCCAGGCCCGGGGATCGGGAACCACCTCGGCCGGCGGGCGCGGGCGATAATCCGCCGTGTGGAGCCCGGGGCGTGGATCGTCGCCGGATCCGCGGCCGTCGGCGTCGCGGCCGCGTTCCTCCTCCGGGGCCGGCTGCCCTCATGGGCCGTGGGCGGGGTGCTGGGCGCGGCCGGCGCCGGCCTCGGCTGGGGCGGGATGCTCCTCCGGCCGGCCCCGTCGGCGGGCGAGGTCGCGGTGGCGGTGGCCGCCCTGGCGGCGCTGGTCCCCGCGCACGTGCGGATCGTCCTCGGTCCCCTGGGTCGGCCTCCCGGCCCTCCGAGGGCGCGGGGGTGAGCGGGCGCTTCCGGTTCCTCGAGCACACGTCTGAGGTCGGCATCGAGGCGTCGGGAGACTCCCTCGAGGACGTCTTCGGGGCGGTCGGCGAGGCCGTGGCCGACCTGCTCGGGGCGTGGTTCCCGGATGAGGGCCGGCCGCGGGCCGTGGCCGTCGAGGCCTCGGACCGCGAGGCCCTGCTGGCCGCATGGGTGGACGAGCTGCTGTACCTCCACGATGCCCACGACGTCGTGTTCGGGGGCTTCGACGACGTCCGGGTCGGCGACCGCCGGCTCCAGGCCACGGTCCTGGCCGCGCCGCGCGGGGACCGCGAGCTCGAGGGTGTGGGCGTGAAGGCGGCCACCTATCACCGCCTGCACGTCGCCCCCTCCGACGAGGGCTGGACGGCCCGTCTCTACGTCGACGTCTGAGGGGCACTCCCGGCCGCGGGGCTCGGCGGCCGCGAGCGGGGCGGTAGACTCGGCTGGGATCCCCTTGGACCTCGAGCCCGTCGAGCCCTTCGTCTGGCGCGTCCCGGTCGGCGCCGTCCCCGGCATGCGGGTGCCCGGGATCGTCTTCGCCACCGAGGAGCTCGCCGCCAAGGCCGTCGAGGACCGGGCCGTGGAGCAGGTGGCGAACGTCGCCACGCTCCCCGGCGTCGTACGGGCGTCGTACGCGATGCCGGACATCCACTGGGGATACGGATTCCCGGTCGGGGGCGTGGCCGCCACCGACGCGGAGGCCGGCGGCGTCGTGTCGCCGGGCGGCGTGGGGTTCGACATCGCGTGCGGGGTGCGGCTCGTCCGCTCGGAGCTGGAGTGGGCCGCCGAGGTGAAGCCGGTCATCGGCGAGCTCGTCCACGTCCTCGGTCAGCGAGTCCCCCGCGGGGTCGGCGGGAAGGGCCGGATGCGGCTGTCCGCCGGCGAGCTCGACGCGGTGCTCCGCGAGGGCGTCCGGTTCCCGCTCTCCCGGGGCGTCGGCTGGGAGGAGGACGCCGAGCACTGCGAGGACCGCGGCGTGCTCGAGGACGCCCGGCCGGAGCACGTCTCGGACCGGGCCCGGGAGCGGGGCGCCCCTCAGCTCGGCAGCCTGGGGGCCGGGAACCACTTCCTCGAGGTCCAGGTGGTGGACGAGGTCTTCGACGGCCGCGCGGCGAACGCCATGGGGCTGTTCGAGGGACAGGCCTGCGTCATGCTCCACTCCGGCTCGCGGGGGGTGGGCCACCAGGTCTGCACCGACTTCGTCCGCGAGGCGGACGCCGTCATGCGCTCGGTCGGGATCGAGGTCCCCGACCGGCAGCTGGCCTGCGTCCCGCTGTCCCACGGCGCCGCCGAGCGGTACCTCGGCGCGATGTACGCCGCGGCCAACTTCGCCCGGGCCAACCGCCACGTCCTCGGCGACGCGGTCCGCGAGGCGTTCGAGCGGGTGTTCCGGCGCGCGGCCTCGGAGATGGGGCTGGCCCTGGTCTACGACGTGGCGCACAACCTCGCCAAGCTCGAGGACCACCCGGTCGACGGGAGCGAGCGCCGGCTCTGCGTCCACCGCAAGGGCGCGACCCGAGCCTTCGGGCCCCGGCACCCCGAGCTGCCGGCCGGGTACCGCGACATCGGCCAGCCCGTGATCATCCCGGGCAGCATGGGGTCGGCGTCCTACGTGCTGGTCGGCACCGCCGAGTCCGCGGACCGCTCGTTCGCCTCGACCTGCCACGGGGCCGGCCGGTCCATGAGCCGGACCCAGGCCAAGAAGGTCATGAGCGGGGCGGAGCTGAAGGGGAACCTGGAGGCCGAGGGGATCACCGTGGCCGCCTCGCAGTGGAAATTGCTTGCCGAGGAGGCCCCGTACGCGTACAAAGACGTATCCCAGGTGGTCGATGCGTGTGAGGGCGCGGGGCTGTCCCGAAAGGTGGCCCGCCTCCGGCCGGTGGGCGTCGTGAAGGGGTAGGGATGGCCACGATCGAGACCGCGAGACGGGGCACCGAGCAGGCCCGCCGCCCGGGCGGCCGGCGGGTCCGGGTGGTCATCCGGCGGGTGAACCCGTGGTCGGTCCTCAAGTTCTCGCTCCTGTTCTACCTGTGCGTGATGCTGGTCGTCCTGCTGGGACTGGTGATCCTGTACGCGGTGCTGTCGTCGCTGGGGGTGGTCGATGCCATCGAGGACCTCGCGGGCTCGCTGGCGCTCGGGGACCGGCAGGGGAACTTCCAGATCAACGGCGGGTACCTGTTCCGGACGGCCTTCCTCATCGGCCTGATCTCCACGGCGCTATGGGCGGCGGTCACGGTGTTCCTGGCGTTCCTCTACAACCTCATCGCCGACCTCGTCGGCGGCATCGAGGTCACCCTGGCGGAGCGGCGGTAGGTCGCGTTGACGCTCGCTCGACCGGGCGGGTACGCTGGCGTGGGCCTCGTCCGGGACGGTCGCGGGGGCCTGTAGCTCAGGCGGTTAGAGCGCACCCCTGATAAGGGTGAGGTCGGTGGTTCAAGTCCACCCAGGCCCACTGCCGAAAGGAGGCACGATGGGGGGAGAGAAGAAGGGCCGGAAGAAGTGGCTGTGGCTGAGCGCGATCATCGCGGCGTTCGCCGCCTTCTTCGCGATCTTCCGTCGCCGCCGCAGCCGCGGCATGGAGGAGAGCGAATGGCAGGAGCTCCCCCCGCCCGAGGGCTCCTGAGCCCACACTAGACCGCACGAGGAGCCGCCCTCCGGGGCGGCTCCGGTCGTTCCGGGCCGCTGCTACGCGCCCGGGCTCGGCGACGGGCCCGGGACCGGCTCGGCTGCCTCGCCGACCAGCCTGCGGTCCACCTCCAGCCGCCGGGTCGTCGGGTCGAGCTCGATCCGGTCATAGGCCAGGAGCCGCGGCGGCTCGCCCTCGAAGTACAGGATCTGGGCCGCCAAGGGGAAGGGCGCCGCCTCGGTGAAGACGTCGAGCCCGCCGCCCCCGGTGGTCCCCACGCGCAGGAACAGCGTCCCGGCCTCCTCGGCCTCGTCGAACTCGTGGAAGTGGCCGCTGACCGCCACGGGGACGAGGCCGGCCGAGGCCTGGGCCTGCCGTCCGTCGTGGACCGCCAGGAGGTCGGGAGGCTCGGCGAGCAGAAACAGCTCGCGCGCCAGCTCGTCGCCAGCGGCGGCCACCGCGGCGGCGATCTCCTCGTGGGAGAAGTCCTCGCTCGGGTCCGGCGTGTACAGCGGATGGGGGTCGCCGTAGATCTTGATGCCGGCGACCCGGATCGGCTCGCCCTCCAGGACCTCGGCGTTCTCGTACGCGTCGATGCGCGACGCCGTGGCCGCGGAGTCGTGGTTGCCCCGGACGTAGATGTAGGGGATGCGGAACTGCGGGATCCGGGCCAGGACCGTCTCCTCCAGCGGCGTCCCGAACGACGTGATGTCGCCGGTGTCCACGACGGCGTTGACCCGGAAGGCCCGGGCCAGCCGCTGCGCGAAGTCCATCCCCAGCGGCGAGGCGTGGATGTCGGAGATGTGGAGGATCGCCACGGCGTCCTCCGACGGCGCCTCCTGGCGGGCGACCTCCCCGTATGCCGTCAGCGCGCCCTCCGCCAGGCGGGCGATCTCCGCGCGGAAGTCCGACAGCCGGTCGGTGGCCTGCCGGATCGGCCCGATCAGCCGCGGGGCGATGCGCAGCGACCCGGTGAACGTCGGCTGGAGGAACGCCGACGGTCGGTAGGTGGCCCAGGCGACGCCGGCGAACCCGCCGAGGAGAACCACGCCTCCCACCGCGGCGGCCACGGCGGCCCTCCACCTTCGGCGGAACACCACCAGGCCGCTCACCGCCGCCCCCCCGGCCCCGATGAGCAGCCACCGCCACAGGTGCCCGCGGAGCGCGTCGAGGGCCTCGCGCTCGATGCCGAGGACGAGCGCGTCGAGGTCCGCGGAGGCCAGCCTGGCGGTGACCCGGTCGGGGTCCACGGCCTGGACCGTGGCGGTGAACTCCAGCGGGCTGAGGTGGCTGTCGGCTCGGATCCGGCCCAGCGGAGGGAGCGCGATCTCGGTGACCGAGGGACCGGGGCGGAGGTAGTACTGGACGTCGAACGGCCCGAGCTGGTAGTTGAGGCGCCCGAAGGCCAGGAAGGCCAGCCAGGCCCCGCCGAGCCCGACCAGCGCGGCCCCGCCGAGCCGGGCCGCGCGCCGGAGCAGGGGCCGCAGGTCCACGGGGGTCCAATCTACCCGCCGGCCCCCGTACGGCGGCGGCATAATGGAGGCGCGGGGATGTAGCTCAGTCGGAAGAGCGCCTGGTTTGCAACCAGGAGGTCGCCGGTTCGAATCCGGTCATCTCCACGACGGCTCCACGCTCATCCCGCGCTTCGCCGGCCGCGCGGAGCAGGCCGGCCCCCACGACCGTCAGCGTCGACAGGCAAGAAGAGGACGCGCTGCTGCCCAGCACCCCGGGGGAGGAATCGGGCGGATCCCGTCGAACCGCTCTATCGAGGATCCGACCATGGGGGAGACGAGATGGCTCGAGTCCGCACGCTGATCCTGACCACGCTGGTCGTCGCAGGGATCGCCGCGCCCATCGGCGCGGGGAGTGCCACAGCCCAGGAGCAGCCGGCCGGGCTGTCGGCGAGCGACAACGTTCGCTTCGTGACGAACGTGCCGTTCCGGATCAAGTACCCGCAGTCGTCGCGGCTGTCGACGGACATGGACTTCATGACCCAGACCCTGGAGCGCCGGCGCGACGAGGGAGCGGTGGCCCGGATCACCCGGGAGTACGCCTTTGTCGGCACCTACATGAACGGGATGCAGGTGGTCGACATCACGTTCCCCGAGTCGCCGAGGGTCGTGGCCGTGTACGACTGCGCGATCGCGCAGTCCGACGTGTTCCTGTTCGAGCGACCCGACCTCGGCCGGACGTTCGTGGCGTACAGCTCGGACAACATCGCCAGCCAGACCGATTTCTCCTCCCGCTGCCACCGGGAGAACGGCGTGGAGCCCGGGCAGTACGGGACGTTCATCATCGACGTGACTCAGCCGACCCGTCCCCGGAGCGTGAGCTTCATCCACTTCCCCGGGGGGACGCATCAGGTCACGGTCGATCCGAGCGGACACTGGGTGTACAGCTCCCCCGCCGATCTCCCGGGTACCCCGCCCGGTGACTTCCACATCTCCGACGTGACGGACCCCTGGAACCCCGTTGAGCCGCGAGCGGTTCCCCTCCTGACCGGGCTCGACGCCCACGACATCATGTTCTCCGAGGACGGGACCCGCGCGTACGTGGGCGCCCTGACGCACTCGCTCATCGTCGACACGACCGACCCTGGGAACCCACAGATCATCGGGAGGATCATCGATCCGACCGTCAACATCCATCACGAGGCCCACGCCTACACGACCGTGGACGAGCTGACCGGCAGGGAGCACAGCTTCCTGCTCGTCGTGGACGAGTTCGCGGGCGCGGCGGGCAACGAGGTGTGTCCCGGCGGCGGGATCCACGTGTACGACATCACCGGGGGCCTGGAGCGGACGCCGGTGAAGGTCGGGCTATTCTTCGTGCCGGAGGTCGGTCCAGTGGAGGGCGCCGGCCAGGGCGCCGCGGGCCTCGACCGGTGCACCGCCCACGTGATGGAGATCTACCCGGAGCACGGGATCGCAACGATCGCCTGGTACGCGCTCGGCACCCGGGTCCTCGACCTCTCCGGGCTCGTGGGGCTCTCCGCCGGCGTGACCGAGGAGATGGGGTCCTTGGGGGCCGGGATCCGCGAGGTGGCGTACGCCCACTTCGACGACGGGGACGTCTGGGCCACCAAGACGAACCGCATCGAGGAGGACGGGACGTTCTACGTCTACGCCGCCGATACGGCCCGCATGCTCGACGTCTTCCACGTCGACCTCGGTGCGGGAGACGGTTAGTCGCGCCGCCGGTCGCCGCAGTGCGCGGGGGCGGTGCCGGTTGCCTAGCCCGCTCAGGCGTCCCGAGTGAGCCGGGATCCGCTCGAACCGAGGGAGCCGGTCCTCCCGGTAGCTGACGATCCGCCGCCCCCGAATCGGTGGCTCAGGGTACTCAGCGCCGCCTTCGGCGGAGCGCTCGGCGTAGGGCTCTTCCTCGCCGTCCATCTTCTGACGTGCGAGGAGCTGGGCTGCGTGGTGACGCCGACGGGGGCCCTCGTAGCAATCTTCTTGGGGAGCGGGATCGGAGCTCCCGTCGGGTTCGTGCTGGCCCTCGGGGTCCAGCGGTGGCGCCTCAGGCGTCGAACGGAGCGAGAACTGGCTCGGCGCCCGTAGGCGTCGGCGTCCCGCTTCAGGAGCGGGGTGACGCGCGGGCGCTCCGCGTGTCGCATGCGGCCGGCGCGGGGAGAAAGAGACCGCCATGGCCGCTGCGATCTCGCTTCTGGTCGCCGTGACGCTCTCGATCCTCGTCACCCGGGTGGCCACGGTGGCCCTGACGCTGACGGGGCTCTCCCGGGAGGTGGCTCGGTTCCAGGCCCGGTCAGCGTTCAGCGGCGTGGGGTTCACCACCAGCGAGGCGGAGTCGGTGATGAAGCATCCCGTCCGGCGGAGGATCGTCCTGCTGCTGATCCTCCTCGGCAGCGCCGGCGTCGTCTCCGTCATCGCCACGCTGATCCTCTCATTCGTCGGAAGCTCCGGCCCGGCCGACGCCGCCGGGCGAGGAGCCCTCCTGCTCGGGGGGGTGGTCGTCCTGATCGTCATCGCCCGGAGCCAGCTCGTCGACCGGTGGCTGTCCCGGACGATCGAGCGGGCGCTGAAGCGGTTCACCCGGCTCGACGTCCGCGACTACGCCAGCCTGCTCCGCCTCAGCGGCAACTGGAGCGTGGCCGAGCTGGAGGTCCGGGAAGGTGACTGGCTCGCCAACCGGACGCTCGAGGAGGTCGACCTGCCGCACGAGGGCGTCCTCGTCCTGGGGATCGAGCGGGCGGACGGGCGCTGGGTGGGGGCGCCGAAGGGGACCGCCCCCTTGTACCCCGGGGACACCGTGCTGGTGTACGGGATGGAGCGCACGGTCGCCGAGCTCGACGAGCGCGACAAGGGCCAGCGCGGCGAGCGCCTCCGCCGGAAGGCCCGCCGGCGGTACGAGGAGCACATGACCGAACAGCAGAAGCACGAGCCCGACGGGTAGGCCTGGCCCCTTCAGGATCTGGCGCCGGATGACGATGCCCTCCCTGCGGCGACCGTGGGGCGCCGCCGGAGGAGGTCTCGTTGCCGGAACGTCAGGACATCGCCGCACGCGCCGATCGAGCGGGGCAGGCCGCGCCCGCAGGCCTTCGGGCACGCTCCATCCTCGTGGCGGTGGCCGTCGCGGCGGCCTGGGTGGGGGCCGCGCCGGCCTGGTCGGCGGAATCCGCTTCGGCGGACGCCGCCGCGATCTCCCGGGCGCGCGATGCCGCCGCGGACCACCCACGCCGCGACCCCGCCCGCGGGATGGTGTACCGGGGGCTCGAGCGGCCCGACCGGCCACAGGCCTGTCCGCGCCCGCTCTACGAGGTCCGGGACGACCGGGGAGCGCTCCGTGGATGCTCCCACGGGCCGGACCCGGCGCCCCACGGGATCGACGTGCGGGATCCCGTGGCCGCGGACGACCTGCCGGAGCCGCCGCCGGCCTCGCCGGTCCCGTGCACGGGGGACGGCACGTCCGGGAACCGGGTCCAGGCCATCTACGGCTATCCGGCCGGGAGCACCGACCGCTACGCCACGATCGCCCCGCTGATCCAGGGCTGGGCGGCGTCGCACGTCGACGACGTCTTTTCCGACAGCGCCGCCGAGACCGGGGGCGAGCGCCACGTCCGCTTCGTGCACGACGCGGCCTGCAACGTCGTCGTGACGAAGTTCCAGTTCTCGGCCACCGGCGACGACTCGTTCGGGAACACGATCTCCGAGCTCGTGGCGGCGGGCTTCACCAGCCACCAGCGCAAGTTCCTCGTGTGGATGGACGCCCCCGGCCCCTACTGCGGCATCGGCGAGGTCATGCCCGATGACCAGCCCGGGGCCTCCAACCTCAACAACGGCCATCCGAACGTCGACGGCCTGGTCGCCCGGGTCGACGCCCCGTGCTGGGGGCTGTCGGGGACGCCGGTCGAGACGCACGAGCTGGCCCACAACATGGGCGCCGTCCAGCCCTCGGCCCCCCACACGACCAGTGCCTGGCCGTCGCCGGCGGGCTGGCACTGCACCGACGAGTACGACGTGATGTGCTACGACGACGACGGCCCCGGGCCCGTGCAGCTCGACGTGGCCTGCCCCGCGGCCACCGACCGCACGCTCGACTGCAACCACGACGACTACTTCTCGACCGATCCGCCGGCGGGGAGCTACCTCGACACGCACTGGAACGTGGCCGACAGCAGCTTCCTCACGGGCGACGGAGGGTCCGACGGGTCGGTGGAGCCCCCAGCCGTGGCGGTCTCCATCGCCAAGAAGCCCGCCGGGCTGCCGTTCACGGTGACGTGGGCCTCGTCGGTCCCCACGGGCTACGTCTTCGATGTGCAGTACAAGGTGGGCGCCGGGGTGTGGAAGAACTGGCGGAAGGACACCGCGGCCCTGTCCCGGGTGTTCGGGAAGAAGGCCAAGCCGGTGAAGGTGAAGGCGGGCAAGACCTACGCGTTCAAGGCCCGGTGGCAGTCGGCGACCACCACCGGGCCCTGGTCCGCGAAGGCATCGTTCACGCCCTAGCCGGCCGGCACACCCGCCGGTCAGCGGACGACGATCGTGCCCTCCATCGTCGGATGGATCGCGCAGAAGTACGCGACCCTGCCGGGTTGCTCCGCGGTGAACGAGAACGTCTGGCCCTGCCCGAACGGACCGGAGTCGAACGAGCCGTCCTTCGCCGTGACCGTGTGGTCGGCGGGGTCCTCGTTCGTCCACGTCACCTCGGTCCCGGCCTCGACCTCCAGGGTGGGCGGCTCGAAGGCGAACCCCTGGAGGAGCACGGCGTCCGGGGCCGCCCCGGCCGGCTCCTGGCGGACGAGCGGGGCGTCCGGCCGGACCTCGAGGAGGATCTCCATCCCCAGGTCGTCGTGGCCGTCCACCCAGCACTCGACCTTGTAGAGGCCGGCCCCGAGCTCCAGCGGCACGCGGAGGGTCGAGCCGGGCTCGATCGCCTCGGTCTCCATCTTGAACCCCTCGTCGTCCCCGCCGCCGGGCCCGCTGTTGTCGTCGTCGCCCCCCTCGGCCTCGATCTCGAACCCGTGGACGAGCTTGCCGCCGTTGTGGACGGCGAACGTCACGGGCCCGGGGCGGATCGCGGGGGCCTCGAGCGTCACGGCGTACTCGCCGAAGCCGACCTCGAACCCGCCCTTGCGGGGATCGACCCGGCGAGGCTCGGCCGGCTCCGGAGCGGGGGGCTCGGTGGATGGCCGCTCCGCCGCCTGCTCGCCGAGCGTGACCTGCGTCGGCGCCGGCCGGTTCGTGGGGCCGCCGCAGGCCGCCGCCACGAAGGCGACGGCCGCCGCCACGGCCCATGCTGGTCGCCGGGCACTCACTGGACCGTCAGGGTCCCTTCCATCCCCTGGGCCTCGTGGTACTCGCAGACCATCCGGTACTCGCCCGGCTCCAGGTCGATGGTCACGGACGAGCTCTGCCCGGCCTCGACGTCTTCGTCGATCCCGTCCACCGTCAGGTTGTGGATCGACTCCCCGTCGTTGACGAGCTCGACCTCCGTCCCGGCCGAGACGGTCAGCTCCGCCGGCTCGAACGCGTTGTCCACCATCGTGAGGGTGGTCCCCGCGCCGCCGCCGGTCTCCGCGCCGTCTCTCTGCTGTGCGCCGCCGGCGTCTCCGCCGCCGCCGCAGGCGGCCAGGATCCCCGCCGCGGCCAGGGCCACTCCCATGTGCGCGAATCGCTTCATGACACCTCCTTGGTAGGTCCCCCCAAGGATTGCCGGGCAAGCTTTCAGGTACCTGAGAGAGACGTGAGCGTTCTCTCAGGTCGGCTGGGGACCGAGCGGCCCGGGCCCGCGACGGCCCGGGCTTACCGCGCCTAGCGGTTCCACTGGTACTGCGGCGCGCCCTCCAGGGCCCGGAGGCGGTTCGACAGCACGCGGAGGATCTGGCGGGCCACGAACGGGACGTCGTCCAGGAGCTGGTCGAAGTCCGAGGGCTCGATCATCCACAGCTCCATGTCGCTCTGGGCCTGCACGGTGGCGCTCCGGGGCCCCTGGTCGATCAGGGCCATCTCGCCGAAGAAGTCTCCGTCCGCCAGGCGGGCCAGCTCCTTCCTGTCCAGCGACACGGAGGCCGTCCCGCGCTCGATCACGTAGAACGCGCCACCGGGCTGGCCCTCCTCCATGAACGTCTCCCCGGCGCCCGCCGAGACGCGCTTGGCCAGCCGGGCGATCCGGTCCAGCTCCTCGCCGGTGCAGGCCGAGAACAGCGGCACCTGTGACAGGAGCTCCCGGGTCTTCCCTCTCATCTCAACCCCCCTTCTGAGCCTTGACCGCCTCCGTGACCCTGGGGACGATCTTCAGCGCGTCGCCAACCACGCCGACGTCGGCGATCTTGAGGATCGGGGCGTCGGGGTCCTTGTTGATGGCGATGATCCGCTTGGACTCCTTCATGCCGACCATGTGCTGGGTGGCGCCGCTGATCCCCACGGCGATGTAGACGTCGGGCTTCACGGTGGTGCCCGTCTGGCCGATCTGCATCGCGTACGGCACCCATCCGGAGTCGACCACCGCCCGGGTGGCGCCGACCGCTGCCTTACCGATCGACTCGGCCAGCTCGCGCAGGAGCTCGAAGTTCCCGGCGTCCTGGAGGCCCCGACCGCCGGAGATGACCACCGGGGCCTCCTCGAGCTTCGGGCCCGCGGCGGCCTCCTCGTGGCGCTCCACCACGGTCGGCCGCTTGAGCTCCTCCGGCACGTCCACCGGCACCTCGACGACCTCCGCCGTCCCCCCCGACGGCTGCGGCTCGAAGGACTTCGGCCGGACCACGACGAGCTTGGGGTCGGGCCCCTCCAGCGCCACGTCGACGATCTGCGTCCCGCCGAAGATCTGCGTCTGGCCCCTGTCCGGCCCGAGGATGTCGGTGGCGTTCGACAGCAGCGTCGAGCCGGTCCGGGCCTGGAGGCGCCCGGCGACGTCGCGGGCCACGTAGGTCATCGCGAACAGGATCATGCCCGGCCGGTGCTCCTCCACCAGCCGGTGGAGCGTATGGACCGCGGGCTGGGCCAGGTGGTCGGTGTAGACGGCGTCGTCGGCGGCGAACACGCGCTGGGCCCCGTACTCGCCGAGGGTCGGCGCGACCTCGGACGCCCCCGGCCCGAGCAGGACCGCCTCCGTGCCATCCCCCAGCGACCGGGCCTTCGTCAGGAGCTCCAGCGTGGTGGGGTGGACGTTGCCCTCGAACAGCTCTCCGTAGACCCAGACCGCACCCATCACAGCACCTTCGCTTCCTTGAGGAACTCCACGATCCGCTGGACGCCCTCGCCCTCGTCCTCGACGATCTCCCCGCCCTGGCGCTCCGGCGCGGGCCGGATCTCGGCGACCTGCTGGGTGGGGCGCACCTCGTCGCCCGAGAGCCCGAGGTCGGCGAGCGACGGACGGTCCACCGGCTTCTGCTTGGCCTGCATGATGTTCTTGAGGGTCGGATACCGGGGGTTGTTGGCCCCGGCGGTCACCGAGACGAGGGCCGGCGGCGCGCACTCCACGACGTCGTAGCCGGTCTCCGTCTGGCGCTCGATCCGGATGTTCCCGTCCTTGGCCTCGACGTGGCGGGCGAAGCTCAGGGCCGGCACCTCCAGCAGCTCCGCCAGCGTCATCGGGAGGGTCCCGGTGGAGCCGTCGGTGGACTCCACGCCGGTCACCACGACGTCGAACCCCGCCCGCTTGATCGCCGCGGCGAGCACCCTGGCGGTCACCCAGACGTCCGACCCGCGCAGCGCCGGATCGGAGATCAGGACCCCCTTGCTGCAGTTCATCGACAGCGCCTTCTGGACCGCCTGGAGGGCGACCTCGGGGCCCATCGAGACGACGGTGACCTCACCGCCGCTCTGCTCGGCGAGCTGGAGGGCGGCCTCGACGGCGAACTCGTCGCCGGGGTCGAGGCCCCCCTCCACGCCCTCACGTTTGACCAGGTTGTCGTCCCCCAGGTCGGGCGTCCCCTGGGGGTTCGGGATGTACTTGGCCAGCACGACCACGTTCACGGATGGCTCTCCTTCCTCAGAGGTCCTCGGTCGTCGGGATCCCTCGGCTTCGGCCGCTGCGGGCGGGCGGCCCCGCATATCGTTTCCCGCCCGGGGGCCGGCCGCAACCTACCGACCGCCGGTCAGACGGGCGCGCCGAGGCCGCAAGCCCGGCAGACCACCTCGCCGAGCGTCAGCGACAGGCGGGTGCTCGCGCATCGGTCGCACCGCCGGAGCGCGCGGTCCCACCCCGGCCGGTCGCGCTGGCACGCCGGGCACACCAGCACCTGGCGGTCGCCGACGACCCCGCGGGCCCACGGGCGCTCGCGCTTGTCCGGGTCGTACGTGGGGCGTCCGCACACGAGGCACCCGGGGCGCGCGGCCATGGCCAGGCAGGATAGCCGCCGGCGACCAGGGGGGCGTGTGCGAGAATCGCTGCCGTGGCGGACGTCGACGTCGCCCGGCTGCGGAAGGTGCCGCTGTTCGCGCCGCTCGGGGAGGAGGAGGTCCAGGCCTTCGCCGACGCCGCGGAGCTCACCGAGCACGCCGAGGGCGAGCTGCTCACCGAGCAGGGCGTCCTGGGCTACCGGTTCCACCTCCTGCTGGATGGCGGTGCCGTCGTGGAGCGAGACGGCCGGAGGGTCGCCACCCTGGCGGCGGGGGACTTCGTCGGCGAGATCGGGCTTTTGGGAGGCGGCCCCTCGCTGGCCACCGTTCGGTGCACGGCGCCGGCCCGGTGCCTCACGCTCCGCCGGGAGGAGTTCTGGGGGGTCCTCCAGGCCGAGCCGGAGATCGCGCTCCGGCTGCTGGAGGTGGTGGCCCGGCGGCTCGAGGAGCAGTTCGGCCCGCACGCCGCCGGGAACCTGCCCGGGTAGGGCCGTTACCGCATCCCCGCCGCGCGGAAGAGGTTCGGGAGGTCCACCGGGTTCAGGTTCCTGGCCCGCAGCCCGGTGATGATGGCCGGCAGCGCCGCCGCCGTCTGGGGCAGCGTGTGCAGGAGGATGATGCTCCCCGGTCGGGCCTGGGAGACCACGCGAGAGACGATCGCCGCCCGGCCGGGTGCCTCCCAATCCCGGGGGTCCACGTCCCACAGCACCACCCGGGGGTGGCCGGTGGCGCCGGCGGCGGCCCGGACGGCCGCGTCGTATGCGCCGTACGGCGGCCGGAAGAACGGCGCGGTGGTCTGCCGGGCGATCTGCCAGGCGACCCGGGCGTCGTCGCGGAGCCGCGAGGCCGTGTACGAGGAGGAGTGCCCGGTGAGCAGGGCGTGGTCCCAGGCGTGCGAGGCGATCGTATGGCCCCCGTTGTCCGTCCGGCGGACCAGCCCCGGGTGGACGGCCATCATCTGGCCGGGGCAGAAGAACGTCGCGTCGACCCCTCGGGCCGCCAGCGTGTCGAGGATGTCGCCCCACGCGCCCCCGAAGTGGCAGTCGTCGAAGGTCAGCGCCACCTTCCGCCCGGTGCCCCCGAGCCTCGTGAAGACGCGAGCCTTGACGCTCCGGATCACGCGCCACGGTTTCCACTTCGTCCGCCGGACGTTGCCGGCGTCGTCGTGGGCGATCAGCCGAGCCTCGTACTGGCCGGGGAACAGCAGCTTCCCGTTCGGATAGCGGGGAGGCCACCGGATCGTGCGCGCGCCCGGCGACACCACCTTGTCCTTCTCGTCGACCTTCGCCACCCGGTCGCGAACGACGAGCGTGACGGGGAGGTCGTTGGCCCGGTCCGCCACCGTGAACTTGAAGCGCATCATCGGCTGGTTGGAGATCGGCTCGGGCTTGATCGAGCGCCACTTGGTGGTGGGCGCCTTCGTGTCGACGATCACGCCGTGGGACGCCTCCTGCTGGAGCCCCGAGGGCTCCGTCAGCGTGGCTCGCACGTCGTACCCGCCGTTGGCGACGGTCTTCGCCTCGACCTTCCCGTTCCAGCTGATCTCCACCGTCTCGCCCGGGCCCGCCGTGCGCTCCCACGTGCGGATCACCGCCTCGTCGTCGAGGAGCTCGACGAGGATCTCGCCCGGCTCCGAGGTGGAGATCGTGATGTGAGTCTTGTCCTTGCGGCCGTCGCCGTTCGGGGAGAAGGGCGTCGGCGAGACGTCCAGGTCGAACGTCGCGATCGTGTTGTCGACGGTCACGTCGACCGCATGCTCCCGGCGATCCCCGGTGACGGCCTCGACCGCGGTGGCCCGGACGACCGCCGGCCCGGTGTACGGGGCGGTGTTCCAGGACGTCGTCCAGCCGTCCTCGGCCACGGTGTCGGTGGCGATCGGGATCCACGGGCCGGAGGAGGAGACGGCCCAGTCGAACTCCACGCTGGTGACGGTGCCGATCGTGGAGGCCTCGACCGGGACGGTGCCCGAGACCGCCTGGCCGGCCGCGGGGGCGATGATCGTCACGCCGTGCCCGGTGGCCGACGCCGGGGCGGGCCGCGCGAGGTCGACCGCGGCGAACGACAGCGTCTGGACGGCGACGGCCGCCAGGGCCGTGCCCCTCCACCCCCTATGCACCGCGCGATCATACGGGTCGGTTGCGCTTGCCTCAAGCAGTACGAGCGGAATGACCGAGCTGGCGGCGTCCGCCGCGTTGACGACGGACGGCCGCGCGCGTAGACTGAGCTGTAAGTTACCGAGCGGTAGGTAGCCGACCGGAGGAGCCCGTCATGCGTGAAGCCGTCATCGTCGATGCCGTGCGGACACCCGTGGGCCGGAAGAACGGGAAGCTCGCCGGCTGGCACCCCGTCGACCTCCTGGCCGAGGTCCTGAAGGCCGCCGTCGAGCGGACCGGGATCGACCCGTCCCAGGTGGAGGACAACATCACCGGCTGCGTCTCTCAGACCGGCGAGCAGGGCATCAACATCGCCCGCAACGCCTGGCTGGCCGCCGGGCTCCCCGAGGAGGTCCCGGCGGTCACCATCGACCGCCAGTGCGGCTCGAGCCAGCAGTCCGCGCACTTCGCGGCGCAGGGCGTGATGGCGGGTGCCTACGACCTGGTCATCGCCAGCGGGATCGAGCACATGACCCGGGTGCCGATGGGGATCACCGCCCAGCAGGGGCCCGGCTTCCCGTTCAGCCAGCGGCTGATGGACCGCTACGAGGGCGGCCTGGTCCCGCAGGGGATCAGCGCGGAGATCATCGCCGAGCGCTGGGGGCTGTCGCGCGAGCAGCTCGACGACTTCGGCGCCCGCAGCCACCAGCGGGCCGCCGCCGCCCGCGACGAGGGGCGGTTCCAGGACGAGGTCCTGCCGATCAAGGTCGAGGGCGAGAACGGGTCGGAGCTGTTCGAGCACGACGAGGGCATCCGGTACCCCGTGAACCGCGAGAAGATGGCCGCCCTGCCCACCCCCTTCAAGGACGGCGGCGTGGTGACCGCCGGGAACTCCAGCCAGATCTCCGATGGGGCGTCGGCGGTGGTCATCGCCTCCCGGGAGAAGGCCGAGGAGCTGGGGCTGCGGCCCAGGGCCCGGTTCCACTCGTTCGCGCTCGCCGGGGTGGATCCGATCACGATGCTCACCGGCGTCATCCCGGCAACGCGGAAGGCCCTGGACAAGGCCGGCCTCGAGCTCGAGGACATCGATGCCGTCGAGATCAACGAGGCCTTCGCCTCCGTGGTCCTGGCCTGGAAGAAGGAGCTCGAGATCCCCGACGACTGGTTCGAGGAGCACGTGAACCCGAACGGGGGAGCGATCGCCCTCGGGCACCCGCTCGGCGCCAGCGGGGCCAAGCTGATGGCCACCCTGCTCCACGAGCTGGAGCGCCGCGCCGGCCGCTACGGCCTCCAGACGATGTGCGAGGGCGGCGGCGAGGCCAACGCCACGATCATCGAGCGCCTCTAGCCCCGGCCCGCTCCCGGCCGAGGGTGGTTTACTCGGTCCGTGCGCGTCCTCTTCGCGGTCCTGATCGGGCTGGCCATCGCCGCCATCGGCGTATGGGTGTTCCGGGCCGTGGCCTCCGGGCGGCCCCCCGAGGAGCAGGAGCCGGAGGACGTCGCCGACCTCGACGTCTACTTCGTGTGCGGCGAGTGCGGGACCGAGTTCCGGGTCGAGCGCATCGGCGAGCTCCAGGTGCCCCGGCACTGCGGGGAGCCGATGCGGGTGGAGCGGAGGCCCTCGGCGGGACGCGGGGCCCCCGGCTGAGGGGGATGGCCCTTCGCGCGGCGGCCGCGATCCTGCTGGTGGCGTCGGCGTGCCGGGGCGGGGAGGATCCGGCCCCGGCCCGCCAGCCGGCGGGCACCGTGGCCGTGGACGGCGAGGTGGCGAACGACCGAGGCAGCCTCCACGTTGGGCCGGGAGGCGAGGTCGTCGTGGAGGCCGGGGACTACTTCTTCGCGCCGACCGTCCTCACCGGGGCGGTGGGGCTGGATCGCGACGTCGAGGTCCGGAACGTCGGCTCCGTCCGGCACAACATCAGCATCCCGGGACTGCGGATCGACGAGGACCTGGAGCCGGGGGCCGCGACGACGCTGGTCGTGGCGTTCCCGGAGTCCGGGTCCACCGTCTTCTTCTGCCGCTTCCATCGCGCCCGCGGGATGCTGGGCGCCCTGGTGGCCACCTGAGCGAGTGGCTCAGTCCGAGTCGGTGAGCTCCTCGGCCTTCTCCCTGAGCTTGCGGAAGTCCTTCCTCGGGCGGTCCTCCGGCAGCAGCGAGTCCGTCGAGGAGAACCCCCAGCCCGAGAACCGCACGCCGACCCGGCCGTAGACCCGGCGGAGCTCGCCACCGCAGCGCGGGCAGGGCCCCGGTGGCCCCGCGCCCATGCGCTGGACCTCCTCGAGGCCGTGGCCGCAGGTCCGGCAGCGGTACTCGTAGACCGGCACCGGCCCAGCGTATCGTCGGAATCCACAGTTGTGGACTTCCCTGGGGATAATTACGGCGGTGTGATTAGCGCCACTGGGTAGCGGCGGCGAAGCCCAGGGCGATCGCGCCGAGGCCCGTCCACAGCCACAGGTTGCTGGAGCCGCCGGGCATCAGGTTGAGGTAGTTGAGGACGATCACGAGCACGCCGCCGAACAGGATGACGAGGATGGAGGGCCCGAGCCACGGCGGGCTGGGCTTCGGCTTGGGCTTGGGGGGCGGCTGGTATCGGGTTCGCTTCGACTTGGACTTCGGCACGGGGCCTCCTGCCAGGCTCCTATCATACCGACCGTGACCACTCGTTCCCGCCCGGCGCCGGCGCGGTGATCGCGTTCCTGCGCCGGTACCAGCCGCACAACCCGCTGCTGGCGGTCGTGTACTGGCTGCTGGTCGTGGTGGTGGTCGTCGTCGGGCTCGGCGTCCTGTTCTTCTACCTGGACTCGGTGTTCGAGCTCGGCGGCGGGATGTTCTAGTGGTGGAGGAGCTGGCGGCCACCGACGCGTACGTCCGTGGCGCGCGGGCGCGGGTCGTGGAGGTCCGGCCCGAGGGCGTGGTCCTGGACGCGACGCCGTTCTACGCTCGGGGGGGCGGGCAGCCGGGCGACGTGGGGACGCTGCGGTGGGCCGGCGGCGAGGCGCGGGTGGCCGATACCGTCCGGCACGGCGGCACCCCGGTGCACCTGGTGGAGGGGGAGCCGCCGCCGCCGGGGACGGAGGTCGACGCGGAGATCGACTGGGCCCGGCGGCACCTCGTGATGCGGACGCACACGGCGCTCCATGCGCTGTCGGCGATCGTGTGGCGGGACTTCGGGGCCAAGGTGACCGGCGGCAACATGGATCCCGGCGCCGCCCGGATGGACTTCGAGCTCGATGGGATCACCGCGGAGTTCGGCCGGCAGGTGGAGGAGCGGCTGAACCGGGAGCTGGCCGAGGGCCGTCCCGTCGAGATCCGGTTCCTCCCCCGGGCGGAGGCCCTCGCCGACCCCGACCTCATCCGGACGAAGGTCAACCTCATCCCCGAGCACGTCGACCCCATCCGGGTCGTGGAGATCATCGGCCTCGACCGCCAGGCGGACGGCGGCACGCACGTCCGGAGCACCGCCGAGGTCGGCCTCGTCCGCGTCACGAAGACGGACAACAAGGGTCGGGGCTTCAAGCGCATGCGGATCGCCCTGGCGGACGCGGGCCCCGTTCCCTAGCCGCCGCCGGGATCCCGGCCGGGAACCAGCCTGAGCATCGCGTCCGCCGCGGCCTCGACCGCGCCGCGACTGAACGGCATCGGGTGGAGCTCCCCGCGCCCCCACAGCTCGAGCTGGTCGGCGAAGTGGGGGCTGGCCGGATTGCCGGACTGCCCGCCGGGGAAGACGGCGGCGGAGGCGTCGAGGTCCCCGAGATCGACGACCTGCCGCCACGAGGGGCACACCGACACGTCGTAGCCGGCCCCCGGCTCGAAGTTGCCCTGGAGGAGGGTCTGCTCGTCGCCTCCCAGCTCCACCACGCCGCCAGTGAACAGCTCGGCGAGGTCGGGGATCAGCGCCAGCCGGCCGGCGAACGTCGCGCGGTGCAGCGCGCCCCACCGCCAGGTGGAGGGGTCGTCGCCGAGGCGGGCGGCCAGCTCGTCGAGGGCCCCGTCGAGCGCTCGCCGCAGGAGGTCGTCGCGGGCCGCGGCGCCGTTGCCGCCGAACCACCGCGCGGTGGGGAACCGGAGGATCGTGGGGAGCACCTGGTACTGGAAGGCGTTCGTCCACTGCCGCCGCCCGTGGAAGTGCGTGAACAGCTCATCGCCGAGCAGCGGCTGGAGGATGAGCCGGGCGACGTGCTCGCACCACACCTCGTACAGCGCCGCGGCGGCCGAATCCGGGCGGACGTCACGGTCCCATTCGCCCAGCAGCGCCAGGGCCTGCTTCTGGCGGTCGTCGGCCGGCTCGATCCCGACCAGGTGGGGGACGATCGCCTCGGCCGGCAGCGAGACGGTGTCGGTCTGCATGGCGCGGAACGTCTCGGCGGTGTGGCGCTCGCGCTCGGTGATCAGCTGGGCGATCCGCCGCACGCGGAACGGCGGCAGGAAGTCCCGCCCCAGGTCGTACGGGTAGGCGTCGTCGTGGATCTTGTTGTTGGCCGTGCACAGGAACCCCTCGTCGGGGTTGTAGGCCCGCGGGAGATCGTCGAACGGCACCCACCCGTCCCACTCGTACTCGTCGGTCCACCCGGGGACCGGGACGGTCCCGTCACCGGACCGCCGCAGCGGGTACAGGCCGGTGCACTGGTACCCGATGTTGCCGTCGACGTCGGCGTAGACCATGTTCTGGCCGGGGCACTCCCAGCCGCGGACCGCCTCCCGGAACTCGTCCCAGTTCCGCGCGGTGTTCAGGTTCAGGACGGTCGAGGGCTGGACGGCGTGGTCGGCGGCCACCCACCGGAGCGCGTAACTTCGCTTGATCCCGCCCTCGATCACCACGGGGTCCGCGATCCCGATCATGTAGGCATCCAGCAGGGGGCCGTGGCGGCTCTCGCGGACCTCGAGGATCTCCGGCTCCTCGTGTCCCCGGACCGCGATCTCCTCGCGGTGGGTGGCGAGCGGCTCCCAGCCGCCCCGGTACTCCATTTGCGTTCCGTCCTCCGAGAGCCGCTCGAGGTACAGGTCCTGGACGTCGCCCTCGGTGTTCGTGAACCCCCAGGCGATCCGGTCGTTGTGCCCGATGACCACGCCCGGGGCGAACGGCAGCGTGACGCCCCGCACGTCGATCCCCGGCGCCGACAGGTGGCACTCGAACCACACCGACGGGAACGCCACCGCCAGGTGGGGGTCGTTGGCCAGCAGCGGCTTCCCCGACTCCGTCCGCGACCCGGCCACCACCCAGTTGTTGGATCCCTGGCCGGCGGGCGGCAGGATCGCGTCGCGGAGGAGCGCGATGCGGTCGGGCCCTGCCTCCTTGCCGGCCACCGCGATGGGCGCCTCGGTGTCCAGGTCGGGGAACAGCTCGCGCATGGCGTCGACGCCGAGCCGTTCGGCGATCTCGGCCCGCAGGAGCTCGTGGTCCCAGTTCCGCGACAGCGACCAGGCCAGGAGGATGCCCCCGGCGGCGCCCCCCACGGCGGCCTCCTCGTCGTCGGGGGCCCAGGGCTCGGCGTCGAGCACCTGGTACTCGACCGGCTTGGCCGGCATGGTCGCCACCCAGTGGCGGAGGCCGGCGCTGAACGCCGCCGACATCTCTCGCGAGCGGTCGTCCCACCGCTCGGCGAACCGGCGGGCGGCGCGGTTCCACCCGACGGTCCGGACGAACCGGTCGATGGGGAGCGTCAGCTCGCTGAAGAGCTCGGAGAGCCGGCCCATGCCGATCCGGACCAGGAGCTCGAGCTGGAACAGCCGCTCCGAGGCGACCACGTAGCCCTGGGCGAAGAACAGGTCGTCGAGGTTCGACGCGTAGATGTGGGGGACGCCCCACCGGTCGCGCATGACCTCGACCGGCTCGCGGACGGGCCCGGCGATCTCGCCCTCCACCGGGGGAAGCGCCTGGCGCGCGGCTTCCCTCAGCAGCTCCGCCATCGGGTTCACGGGACGGCTCCTGGGGTCGCGGGACGCCGACACGCTAGGCGAGCCCCGGAGGCACGGCAACCCGAGGTTGTCCGGCGGTTCGCCGTTTCGACATAATCGGGTCTCCGCAGGAGCCGAAAGGAGCAGCCGAGATGGCCGAACGCGCCCGCCCCTGGCTCGAGAGCTACCCGCCGGACGTCCCCCAATCGCTGGAGCCGTACCCGGAGAAGCCGCTGTGGTCGCTGCTCGAGGAGACGGCCAGACGGTTCCCCGACTCGCCGGCGGTCGCGTTCCCGGTGGCCCCCATGGCCAAGCGCCTCACGTACCGGCAGCTGGTGGCCGAGGCCGAGCGGTTCGCCGGGGCGCTGTCGTCGCTCGGCGTGCGGAAGGGCGACCGCGTCGGCCTGGTCCTGCCGAACTCGCCGCAGTTCGTGGTGGCGTTCTGGGGCATCCAGCGGCTGGGCGCCGTGGCCGTCGGGAACAATCCGCTGTACACGGCCCGGGAGATGACCCACCAGCTGAAAGACGCCGGGATCGAGATCCTGGTCGTCCTCGACCAGCTCTACCCGCTGATCGGGAAGATCCGCGACGACGTCGGTCTGAAGACCGTCATCGTGACCAAGATCGCGGACTACCTCGGGTTCCCGATCAACAAGCTGGCCGGCATCAAGCAGAAGAAGGAGGCCCAGCACGAGGGCCGGCCGTGGCCGCCGGTGCCGTCCGATGCCGACGTCACGCAGTGGTCGGAGCTCATGGGCCGCTCCTACGGGACGCTCCCGCCGCTGGAGGTCTCCCCCAAGGAGGACGTGGCCTGCCTGGTCTACACGGGCGGGACGACCGGGCTCTCGAAGGGCGCGATGCTCACCCACTACAACATGGTCAGCAACGCGCTCCAGACCCGGGCCTGGTTCGTGGACACCGAGGAGGGCAAGGAGGGGATCCTGTGCGTGCTGCCCTTCTTCCACTCCTACGGGCTGTCGGCGGTCATGAACGTGGGGATCACCGCGGGGATGAAGCTGGTGCTCCTGCCACGGTTCGAGCTCGACATGGTCCTCAAGGCCATCGACAAGGAGAAGCCCACGCTGTTCCCGGGCGTCCCCCGCATCTACATCGCCATCAATGAGTCGCCGGAGAGCAAGAACTACGACCTCTCCTCGATCCGGGCCTGCTTCTCCGGCGCCGCGCCCCTGCCCGTGGCCGTGGCCGAGAAGTTCGAGGACATCACCAAGGGGCGCCTGGTCGAGGGGTACGGGCTCACCGAGACCTCGCCGGTCACTCACATCAACCCGATCTACGGCAAGCGGAAGTTCGGGACGATCGGGCTCCCGATCCCGGACACCGACTGCAAGATCGTGGACCTCGACGACCCCGAGAAGGAGGTCCAGCCCGGGCAGGAAGGCGAGCTGTGCATCGCCGGGCCCCAGATCATGAAGGGCTACTGGAACAAGCCCGAGGAGACCGACGACATGATCCGCGTCCACAAGGACGGGATCCGGTGGCTGCACTCCGGCGACATCGCGAAGATGGACGAGGAAGGGTACTTCGCCATCGTCGACCGCAAGAAGGACATGATCATCGTCTCCGGGTTCAACGTGTACCCCACCGACGTGGAGCAGGTCCTGTACCGCCACCCGAAGATCCAGCAGGTCGCGGTGGTCGGCATCCCCGACAACAAGACGGGCGAGGCCGTGAAGGCCTACGTCGTCCTGAAGCCCGGCGAGACCGCGGACGAGAAGGAGATCCGCGAGTGGGCCAAGGACCCCGAGCACGGGCTGACGGGGTACCGGGCGCCCAAGCACGTCGAGTTCCGCGACGAGCTACCGACCACGATGGTCGGCAAGGTGCTCCGCCGGGTGCTCCTCGACGAGGAGAAGCAGAAGGCCGCCGCGAAGAGCTCGTAACGGCTACGGCGGGGGTGGCTCGGGCGGGAGCGACGGGGCTCCGGCCTCGAATCCCGTCGGCGCGGCGGCGGCCGGCTCGCGGGGGGCGACCAGGCGGTAGACCCCCCAGCCGGCGGCGGCCAGGAAGAACAGGAGCGCCAGCCAGAAGCCGTACTCGGTCCGGACCTCGATGAACGCCCTGGCCTGGGCGGGGATCTGCCCGGTGAGGCGGCTCCTCAGCAGGAACAGGAAGATGGCGCCCAGGAGGCCGAGCCCCACGGCCAGGATCGGCCCCAGCGGGCGTCGGAGGAACGAGAGCCCGATGCCCAGCACCGCGGCAGCGAAGGCCACAACCGCATAGACGTCCGGCCGGCCGTCCGCCTCGGCCTCGGTCTGGGCGGGGGTCTCGTCAGTGGCTTCCGCCGCGGCCTCCTCGGTGTTCCCGATCACCAGGTCCCAGCCCGTGACCGTCTGCTCGAGCTCCTCCGAGGCCGGGAGCTCGAAGTCGCCGCCGAGCTGCTCCCCGAGCTGCCCGAGGTCGCCGGCGCTGCACGCCACCGTGAAGAACGGCAGGAAAAAGCAGATCACCACGACGGCGAACAGGGCGGGGGAGATGGCCTTCCTCATGGACGTCATCCTATCGGCCGGGGGGCGGGCCCTTCTTACCGGAGCCCGTCGGGGGAGTCAACCACCGGAGCCGCGGGCGCGGCGGCGGGCTCGCCACGCGCGCCACAGCAGGACCCACGCGCCGGCCGAGACGAGCAGCCCGGCGAGCGCGATGGCCCACAGCGCGACGAGCAGCGCCGTCTGGCGGCTCACGCCGTGCCCAGGGCCCGGCGCTTGAGCTCGGAGCGACGCTCGGCCTCCAGGCGCTCGAGCTCGACCTCGGAGTGGTCCGCGTACCGCATCGCCGCGGCGATGGCCCGGTGGCCGGCCTCCTCCTCGATCAGCACGTGCATGTCCTGGGCGACCTTCCGGTAGACAGGGTGGCCCTGCGGGCCGCTCCGGAGCTCGATCACGTGCATGGCCTCGCGGGCGTTCATCTGCATCACGAACCGGATCCGGTAGGCCATGGCCACCGCGTACGACGCCACGTCTGGATCGACCGCCTCGGCCAGCTCGCCGTAGAGCGCCTCCGACTCGCGCATCGTGCGGATCCAGTCGAGCTCCGCCCGCGCCTCCATGACCTCGGGCGGCATGTGGAATCCGTGGCCTGGCGAGAGGCGCTGCCACTCGATCGTCAGCAGGCGGTGACGCTGGAGGTCCCGGAAGGCGCCGTAGTCGCACAGCACGTCGAAGCGATAGCCGGTCCGCTCGAAGGCGCGGCCCGGCTTGTGCCGGCGGTTGGTGCGCTCGCCGACGTACGCCCGCAGCACCCGGATGCGGTCCTCGACGCTCATCCGCCGGGCGGCCTCCAGCAGCTGGTCGTCGGGGACGTCCGAGGCGGCGTACAGCGCGGCGGCCACGACCTTCACCTCGCCCTCGGGGTCGAAGTCGGTGAGCGCCACCAGCGGCCGGGGCTCGGGCTCGAGCCCGGCCACCGCCGCCCCGGCCTCGGCTTCGACGGCCTCGCGGGTCCGCTCCAGGTACGCCGACCACGCGCCGCCCCGCTCGGGCTGGTCGACCCGGCGGAGGAACGCCGGGATGACCTTCCGGAGCTCGGCCAGCATGAGGTCGGCGTATTCGCGGACCTCGGCCAGCGGGTTCGCCCGCATCCGGAGCAGGAGCTGCTCGTAGGACTGCCCCGTGGCGTAGATCCCGACGTTGGACCGGGTGGCGGCCGGCAGCAGGCCGCGGAGGGTGTCGCACGCCTTGGCCCGGATCGTCGACCGGTAGACGAAGTCGGAGTCGCCGGGCTGCTGGGGGAACAGGCCGCGGTAGAACGCCTGCATCGGCTCGAGCCACCGGGCGTAGGTCCCGAACGCCCGGTCGAGAACGTCGGCGTAGCGGGTCCCGAGGCCGGCGGCGTCGACCTCCGGCGGGACGACGTAGCGCCACCGGTCACCGGGGCGGTCGTCGTAGGGGACGTACCGGGTCGACTGCTCGAGGTACGCCCCCAGCCGTCCCCACTCCAGGACCTTCGCCAGGATCTGGGACGACTGCTCGCACGCCAGGTGGACGCCGCCGAGCTGGGCCACCGAATCGTCGCCGTAGTCGACGAACACACGCTGGTACAGGTCCTCGGCCCGCCGCACGCCGGCCCCGGACAGCGGGTCCTCCTGCCCCCCGCCGGCCTCGGCGTGCTCCGAGAACTCGTCGAGGAACAGCCGCCGCAGGGACTTCGGCGACCGGGAGTACCGGGCGAACAGCGCGCCCTTGGTCACCTCGGGGAGGTTGACCAGGGCGAACACCGGCCCGTCGAGGTCTGTGAAGAACGGGGCCAGCACGGCCCGCTCGTCCTCGGTGAAGTCCTCCGGGGCGAACCAGAGCGCCACGCGGCGAATGCTACCGGAGGGCGCCGGCGCGATCCCGCTCAGGGCGTGGGAGTCAGCGTGGGCGTGGGCGACGGCGACGGCTCGGGCCCCTCCGAGCGCACGTATTCGACGGTGGAGCCCTGGGGCACTTCGGCCCCCGCGCCGGGGTCCTGGGAGGCCACCGTGCCCTCGGGGCACTCCAGCGAGAACTCGGACCCGACCTCCTGGGGTACCAGCCCGGCGTCCCGGATCTCCGCCTGTGCCTCCGGGATCGGGTCGCAGATCACGTCGGGCACCACGGTGGTCGGCGGGCCGGTGGAGACCACGATCGTGACCGTGCTGCCGGGCTCCGCCTCGACGCCGGCGTCCGGCTCCTGATCGATGACGATCCCGGCCTCCTCCTCGCTCTCCTGCTCCTGCACGGCGACCTCGAAGCCCGCCTCCTGGAGGACGGCCGTGGCCTCCTCCTGGGACAGGCCGACCACCTCCGGGACCGCCTCGGGCCGCGGCCCGCGGGAGACCGTCAGCGTGACGGTGGACCCCTCCCGGACCCGGCGGCCGGCGGGCGGATCCTGCTCGAGGACCTCGCCGCGGGGGGCGGGGTTGAAGCGACGTTCGACCTCCACTTGGAACCCGGCGCGCTCCAGACGGTCCTCGGCCTCGCGGAGCCGCTCGCCGACGACGTCGGGGACCGTCACCAGCTGGACGGGGTCGCCGAGGAGCGAGCGGACCAGGAAGAACGCCGCGATCCCGAGGGCCGCCAGGATGAGGAGCGTGAGCACGATCGGGACCCAGGCCCGGCGGCGCTCCTCCTCCGGCGGCGCCTCGACGCCGGTCATCACCGCGGTCCCCTCGTGCCGGCGGGTCATCATCTCGGTGGCGTCCCCGGCCATCACCGGCGTGGCCAGCGTCGGCACGCCCTGGAGCATCCGGCCGAGGTCCTCGCGGAGCTCCCGGGCGGTCGCGTACCGGTTGTCGGGGTTCTTGGCCAGGCACTTCATCACCACGGCCTCGAGGTCGGGCGGGATGTCCCCGTTCACGTGCGAGGGGAGCGTCGGGTCGTCGCGAACGTGCTTGTAGGCGATGGCCACCGGGGAGTCCCCCGTGAACGGCGGCCGGCCGGTGACCATCTCGTACAGCACGCAGCCCAGCGAGTAGATGTCGGAGCGCCGGTCGACGGACTCGCCCTGGGCCTGCTCGGGGGAGAGGTAGGACGCGGTCCCGAGGACCGCCGCCGTCTGGGTGAGCGTGTCCCCGGTGGTGGTCCGGGCGATCCCGAAGTCCATCACCTTCACCTCGCCGTCGGAGGTGAGCATGATGTTCCCGGGCTTGATGTCCCGGTGGACGAGCCCCGCCTCGTGCGCCGACTCCAGCGCCCGGGCCACGGCGTCGGCGACCTCGACCGCGCGCTCGGGGAGCAGCGGGCCGTCCTCGCGGAGGACGTCGCGGAGGGTCTTCCCCTCCACGTACTCCATGACGATGAAGTGCACGTCCTGCTGGGACCCCGTGTCGAAGACGCCGACGATGTTCGGGTGGTTCAGGGCCGCCGCGGCCTGGGCCTCGCGACGGAACCGGGCCACGAAGCCCTGGTCGTCGGCGAACTGGGGCGACAGGACCTTCACGGCGACGGTGCGTCCCAGGACGCGGTCGGTCCCGCGGAACACCTTGGCCATCCCGCCCTGTCCGAGGACCCCGTCGATCTCGTAGCGGTCGCCGAGCACGCGCCGGCGCTGCTGCGTCACGCGTTCCCCTCCATCCTCGAAACTCTACCCGTCGCCGGACGGTCGTTCTCAGTCCTTGTCGTTGCCGCCGCCCCGTCCCTCACCGCGGCCCCGGCCCTCGCCGGGCGGCCCCTCCTCGCCGTTCCCCTCGCCCTCCTCGCCTTCGTCGGGCGGGGCGATCGGGGAGGCCTGCATCGCGGCGCCCAGCGCCTCCAGCCCGTCCCGGAGCTCCGCCGCCCAGGCCTCCGAGGCGATCTCGCCCCGGGCCAGCAGCTCGTCCGTCGCGTCGACCGCCTCGGACACCGCGACCAGCGCCTCCTCCTGCTCCCCCGCGTAGTAGTGGTTGAGCGCCTCCTCGATCCGGCGGCCGATCTCGTCGGCGCCGGTCTCCGTGATCGTGCCGGCCTCGAGGGCCTCGGTGAGGAAACCCTCGAGGGCCGCGACGGCGTCCTCGACCGAGGCCGCCGCGCCGAGGTCCGGCGGCTCGGGGACCTCCTCCTCCGGAGGGGCCTGCTCCTCCGGCGGGGGCTGCTCCTCGGCCGCCGGCTGTCGCTCCCGCCCGCCGTCGGTCGGCTCGGCATCGGGGAATGCGACCAGGGCCAGCGCCACCAGGGCGGCCAGGAGCACCGCCCCGATGGCCCACGGGAGCCAGCGGGCCGCGGGCCGGCGCTCGTCCGGCGGCACGGCGGTCGGCTCCCCCGCGGGGAGCACCGCGGTGTCGCCGCCCGCCGCCATCGGCTCCGTGGCCGCGAGGGCCGCCGCGCCGGCCGCCCCGGCCAGCGCCTCGTGCATCTCCCGGCCCGAGGCGAACCGTCGATCGACGTCCTTCGAGAGCGCGCGCATCGTCACGCCCGCCAGGTCCTCGGGGACGTCCGGGCTCAGCCGCGACACCGGCAGCGGGTGCTCGCGGACGTGCTTGTAGGCGATCGACACGGCGCTGTCCCCGGTGAACGGCGGCCGCCCGGTCAGCATCTCGTAGAGCACGCATCCCAATGAATAGACGTCCGAGCGGGGGTCGACGGGGTGCCCCTGGGCCTGCTCGGGCGAGAGGTACGAGGCCGTTCCCATGACCATCCCGGTCTGCGTGAGCGTGTCGTGGGCGGCGGCCCGGGCGATCCCGAAGTCCATGACCTTGACCTCGCCCGCCCCGGTGAGCATCACGTTGGCGGGTTTGACGTCGCGGTGGACCAGGCCCTTGTCGTGGGCCGCGCCGAGCGCCGCGGCCACCGCCCCGGCGATCGCCGCGGCCCGGTCCGCCGGCAGGGAGCCCTCGCGCGCCAGGAGATCGGCCAGGGTCTCGCCCTCGACGTACTCCATGACGATGTAGTGGTCGTCGCCGTCGGACCCGGTGTCGAAGACCGACACCACGTTGGGGTGGTTCAGCGCCGCGGCGGCCTGGGCCTCCCGGCGGAACCGCGAGACGAAGCGGGGGTCCGAGGCGAAGCGGACGGCCAGGATCTTCACGGCCACCGTCCGCCCGAGCGTTCGGTCGGTGGCCTTGAAGACCTCCGCCATGCCGCCGCGGCCGACGGGCTCCTCGAGCTCGTACCGGTCCCCCAGCACGCGCGTCCGCTGGCTCATCCGATCGCTCCTGGCACGGGGGTCTCCTTACCCGCGGAGGTAGGCCTCGATCACCTGGCGGGCGATCGGCGCCGAGAGCTGGCCGCCGGTGGCCTCGTTCCCGAGGTCGCCGCCGTTCAGCACGACGACGGCCACCGCGATCTGGGGGTCCTCCGCCGGCGCGAACGACACGAACCACGCGTGGGGCGCGGCCCCCACGGCGGTCTGCGCCGTCCCGGTCTTGCCGGCCACGGAGACCCCCGGGATCTGCGCTGTGGTCCCCGTGCCGGCCTCGACCACGGAGACCATCATCTGCGTCAGCGCCGCGGCGTTGCCGCCGGACATGGGGCGCCCGTAGACCTCCGGCCCCAAGGTCCGGAACACCCGGCCCTCGGGGTCGCGGATCTCCCGGACCAGCCGGGGCTCCATCATCACGCCGCCGTTCCCGATGGCCCCGGCGATGAGCGCCATGTGGAGCACGTTCGTTCGCACGTCGCGCTGGCCGATGGCCGACTGGGCCACCGCGGGGAGGTCCTGCTCGAACGCGCCGGCGTCGGGGATCTCGCCCTCCACGAACGGGATGTCGAACGGGATGTCCTCGGAGAACCCGAACCGGTGGGCCTGCTCGATGAGGGTCTCGGCCCCGAGCTGGAGCCCCAGCGCGCCGAACGCCACGTTGCACGAGACCTGGAGGGCCTGGGCCAGCGTGATCTGCGAGCCGCCGGGACACTGGCCACCGCCGAAGTTGTCGAGGTTCTCCTCGGTCTGCGGGAGGTCGAGGCTCGGCGGGTTCGGGAGCGTGGAGCTCGGCGTCATCCCGTTCTCCAGCGCCGCCGCCGCGGTGACGATCTTGAACGAGGAGCCGGGCGGGAAGAACGTGTCCGTGGCGTTCGAGACCATCGGCGAGTCGGGGTCCTGCGGGCGCAGCGAGCGGTACGCCTGGCGGACCTCGGCCGGCTCGTGCGACGCCAGGGGGTTCGGGTCGTAGGTGGGGTTGGCCACCAGGGCCAGCACGTCGCCGGTCTGGGGGTCGACGGCCGCCACGGCGCCCTCGCGGCTCCCGAGGGCCTGCGAGGCCACGCGCTGGAGCGTGGGGTCCACCGTCAGCACCAGGCTGGCCCCCTGCAGGTCGCGTCCCAGGATCTCGTCCACCAGCCGCTGGGGGAACAGCTCGTCGGCCCGGCCGGCCAGGTAGTCGTTGTAGGTGTCCTCCAGGTTCGTCTTCTCGTAGACGATCGAATAGAAGCCGGTGAGGTGCGCGTAGCCCAGCGACGGCGGCGTGGGGTATCGCCGGAGGTACTTGAACCGGCCCCGCGTCGGGACGCTGTGGGCCAGGACCGTCTGCCGGTCGGCGGCCAGGATCGCGCCGCGGTCGACGTTGTACTCGTCGATCAGCTGCCGCTTGAGGTTGGCGTCGTTGTTGTACAGGTCCTCGGCGGCGATGACCTGGATGTAGTTCAGGTTCACCGCCAGGGCCCCGAACAGGATCAGGAACCCGATCGCCAGCCGCCGGATCTGCCGGTCCATCAGCCGCGCTCCCGGCCGTAGCGCACGAACTGGGTGGCCTCCTCGGGCCGGCCGGGCGCCACCTGCTGGGAGGACACCCGGATCAGCAGCGCGAGCAGGATGAAGTTGGCCACGAGGCTCGACCCGCCGTAGGACACGAACGGCAGCGTGATGCCCGTCAGCGGGATGAGCCGGGTGACGCCGCCGATGATCACGAAGGACTGGAGGGCCAGGATCGTGGAGAGCCCGGTGGCCAGGAGCTGGCCGAAGCCGTCGGGGCTCCCGACCGCCGTCCGGAACCCCCGGAACACCAGGAACACGAACAGCACCAGCACGGCCATCGCCCCCAGCAGGCCGAGCTCCTCGCCGATGGCCGAGAACACGAAGTCCGTGTGGGCGTCGGGGATGTCCCCGGGGAGACCCCGGCCCAGCCCGGTGCCGGCGATGCCCCCGGTGGCCAGCGCGAACAGGGACTGCGCGATCTGGAAGCTCTCGTCGTTCACGAGCTTGGGGTCCAGCGCGTTGAGCCAGATCGTCACGCGGTCCTGGACGTGGGCGAACGCCAGGTAGCCGAGGAGCGCGCCGATGGCGAACAGCCCGCCGCCCAGCACGAGGTACGCGACCCGCGCGGTGGCCACCCACAGCATGACCACGAACATCCCGAAGAACAGGAGCGAGGAACCGAGGTCTTTCTCGGCGAACAGCACGATGAGCGACAGCCCCCAGGCCACGAGCAGCGGCGCCAGGTGGCGCGGCTCGGGCATGGCCAGCGGGCCGATCCTCCGGGTGGCCACCGCCAGCAGCTCCCGGCGGGTGTAGAGGTACGACGCCAGGAAGATCACCAGCAGGACCTTGGCGATCTCGGCCGGCTGGAACTGGAGCGGCCCGAGGTCGACCCACAGCCGCGCGCCCCGGACCTCGCGGCCGATGCCCGGCACCATCGGGAGCAGGAGCATCGCGATGCCCAGCAGCCCGATCGTGTACGTGTACTGGTCCAGCTGGCGGTGGTCGCGGACGAGGACCAGCGTCGCGCAGAACAGTGCCAGCGCGAACAGCAGCCACAGGGTCTGCGCGCCGGCCAGCGCCGGCGCCAGCCGGAAGATCATCGCGAACCCGAGGCCGGCGAGCAGGACCGCGCACGGCAGCATCACCGGGTCCGCCTGCGGCGCGAACCGTCGGACGACGAGGTGGGCGGCCACGTACCCGGCGACGAGGATCAGCGCGTAGCCGGAGACGTTGACCGGCACCTCTCCGCGCTTGCCGAGGCCGACCAGGACGTAGGCCATGACGGCCAGGCCGACGGCCAGGATCAGGAGCGCCAGCTCGCGGTTGCGGCGTCTCCGGGAGTGGATGGCGGCAGCGGGCGCGCTCACGGGTTCTGCTCCTCGGCGCCGTCCCGGGGCTTCTCCTCGGCGCCCTCCCGCGGCGTGGGCTCCTCGGCGCGCCGCTGGGCCTCCAGGTCGGCCGCCATCTGGCGGATGATGTTCTCGGCGTCCTCGCGGCTGTCCGCGGTGATGCCGTCCTCCAGCCCTCGCCACGCGGGGAACCGGCGGACCTCCGCGGCCGCGATGTCGCTGACCTCGACCACCGACGCGAGCGAGATTCCGAGCGGCTCCGCGGGGATGCCGCGGTACAGCGCGACGTTGCCGGTCTCCTCGTCGATCCCGACGAACCACTGGTTGTCGACGAACAGCTCCTTGACCGCCCACAGCCCCGCAGCGATCACGATCAACGGGACCAGCACCCACAGCACGATCCGCGCGGGGATGCGACGGCGCTGCGGCTCCGCCGGGATCCGCTGCCAGTCACGCCGCCGGGGCGCCGCCTCCGCGGCTCCGGGGGGCGTGGGCGCCTCGCGCGTCGTGGCCGAGGGGCGGGCGACCGAGGACTCGTCGTCCTCGACGGCGTCCAGCACCAGCGCGGTGATGTTGTCCTGCCCGCCGGCCTCGTTGGCCGCCGCGACCAGCGCCTCGGCGGCCACCTGCGGGTCCGCGTTGTCGGTGAGGATCGCCGCGATCTCCTCCTCGCCCACCATGCCCGTGAGGCCGTCGCTGCAGAGCAGGAGGCGGTCGCCCGGGCGGATGTCGTGGGTCGCCTCGTCGACCCGGATGTCGGCGTCCACGCCGAGGGCGTTCGTCAGGATGCTGCGCTGGGGATGGATCTCCGCCTCCTCCGGCGTCAGCCGCCCCTGCTCGACCATGCGCTCGACGACGGTGTGGTCCTTCGTCAGCCGGCGGAGCTGGCCGTCGCGCAGGAGGTACGCCCGCGAGTCGCCGACGTGCGCCAGATGGATCCGCTGGTCGCCGGCCACCACGGCGGTGAGCGTGGTCCCCATCCCGTGCAGGGCCGGGTCGGTCGACGCCTTCTCGAGCACCGCGAGATTCGCCTCCCGGACCACCTCGGCCAGGCGCCCGCTGGGGTCGCCGTCGCCGGGGGAGCGCGGCGCCCCCCGGCCGAGCGCCTCGAGGGCCAGCCGGGACGCCACCTCTCCCCCCTGGTGGCCGCCCATCCCGTCGGCCACCGCGAACAGTGGGTCGTCGGCCATGAACCCGTCCTCGTTCCCCTCGCGCACCCTGCCCACGTCGGTGTGCGCCCCGGCCCGGAACCTCACCGGCGGACCTCCAGCGTCGTCTTCCCGACCCGGATCCGGTCCCCCGGCGACAGCTCGGTGGGGACGGTGACCTTGCGCTGATTCAGGTAGGTGCCGTTCGTCGATCCGAGATCCTCCACGACCCACGAGCCGTTCCTCTCGGAGATCCGGGCGTGCATCTGCGAGATGTAGGTATCCTCGGGGCGGATCTGGCACGAGGGGGCCCGGCCGATCTGGAGGGTCCCCGACAACCGGTGGCTGCCGAGGCGGGCCCCGCGCTCGTCGACCACCACGACCTTGGTCGGCGCGCCTCGGCCGCGCCGGGCCGGACGTCCGCCGCGCGGCGGCTGGGAGGCGGCTCGCCGCTGCTGTCGGGGCCCGTAGAGGTCCAGCACCACGGCGCGGACGGCCCGGTAGATGAAGAAGTACAGCAGCAGCAGGAGCGAGATCTTGAGGATCGTCAGGACGAAGGGGGGCACCCGCTAGGCCCTCCGGAACTCGAGGACCGTTCTCCCGATCGTGATGCGATCGCCGTCCTCGAGGGTTCGCTCGGAGACGGGCGACTCGTTCACCAGCGTGCCGTTCGTCGATCCGAGGTCCACGATCACGAAGTCGTCTCCCTGTCGGCGGACCTCGGCGTGCCGGCGGCTCGCGCCGGTGTCCGCGATCTCGATCTCCGATCCGGCCAACCGGCCGATCACCAGCCGGTCCCGGTCAAGGGGATATTCCTTGCCGTTGCCGCCCTCCAGGACCAGCCGGGCCCCGCCGCCGACCGGCCCGGCCGGGCCGCCGTCGCTCGTCCGCGGCGCGGCCTCCTGGCGCGGCTCGGGCGGGCCCGTGGCCTCGGTGAGCTCCGATTCCAGGCGGAGGTCCCCGCGCTTCAGGGCGTCGTCACTCTCGAAGACGACCTCGGGGCGGGCCACCAGGCCGTACCCGTGCTCGCGGGCCCCCTCGACCACGACCTTCTCCAGCTCACGGACCAGCGCGTTCTCCATGCCGGCGAACCGCTCGCGGTCCTCGGCCGAGACGTACAGCACGTAGCGGTTCGGCACCCACACCTCCCGGACGCCGACGGTCTTCTGCGACTCCATGTGCCGGAGGATCCGCTTCGCCAGCTCGACGGGCTGGAGGCCCGAGCGGAACGCCTTCGTGAAGAAGCCCTCGATGCCGCGCTCCAGACGAGCCTCGAAGTCCCTCAGGATGCCCATGTGGCGAAGAAGTTTCCCCTGGTCTCTGTCGGCGAACCCGATTATAGGCCGGGGCCTCCCGGCGCCCTCCGCGCCCGGGCGAGGCCGGTTGCTACACTGTGGAAACAGCGCGGGCGTGCTGGAACTGGTAGACAGGCACGGCTCAGGACCGTGTGCTCGTAAGAGCGTGGAGGTTCGACTCCTCTCGCCCGCACCAGCGCGTACGGCGCGAGGACGGGCACTCCCGAGATACCCGACCGCCTCGCCTCGGCATGCCCGGGACCACGGCCGGCGCCTGCCAGTTGCGTTGCCGTCGGCGCGGGCGTATCTATTACGCTCAACCTCGTCGCCGATCCGAAAGGAGCGGAGCCATGGTCCGACCGCCCCGCCGGCGCCCGCAGTTCCTCCTCGTCTCGCTCGCCGTCCTGTTGCTGGCTTCCATGCCGCTCGCGCCGCCCGCAGCCGCGCAGCCCTCGAGCACACAGGGGCCGATCGAGTGCACGGACGGATTCGCGGGTGTGTACCCGTGCCAGGACGTCGACCTCCTGTCGTTCATCCCCAACGGGAACCTCGGCGGCGGGACCGGGAACGACGTCTGGGGATGGACCGATCCCCTGACCGGCAAGGAGTACGCCATCGCCGGACTGAGCAAGGGGACGGCATTCGTCGATGTCAGCGACCCGAGCAGCCCGGTCGTCCTGGGGGTCCTGCCCACACACACCAAGAACTCCTGGTGGCGGGACATGAAGGTGTACGAGGACCACGCCTTCATCGTGGCGGACTTCGCCAAGGACCACGGGATGCAGATCTTCGACCTCACCCAGCTGCGCGCGGGCCCCTCGAGCTCGGGGCTCCGGCGCTTCACCGCGACGGCCCGGTACGCGGGGTTCGGCAGCGCACACAACGTGGCGATCAACGAGGAAACCGGCTTCGCGTACGCCGTCGGGTCGGACACCTGCGGCGGCGGGCTTCACATGGTCGACATCGGCGACCCGACCAACCCCGCGTTCGCGGGTTGCTACGAGGACGAGGGCTACACACACGACGTGCAGTGCGTGGTCTACCAGGGGCCCGACGAACGCTACACGGGGCACGAGATCTGCTTCGCATCGAACCCCCACACGCACGAGGGCAACGCGGTCTCGATCGTGGACGTCACCGACAAGACCGACCCCACTTTCCTGGGGCGGGCCACGTACCCCGGGAGCTCGTACAGCCACCAGGGGTGGCTGACGGAGGACCAGGCCACGTTCGTGCACAACGACGAAGGCGACGAGCTGAGTTTCGGGCACAACACCCGCACCCGGTTCTTCGACGTCAGCGACCTCAGCGACCCGCGCTTCACGTTCTTCGAGCAGCTCCGGACGCCCGCGATCGACCACAACCTGTTCATCGTTGGCGACCACGTGTTCGAGGCGAACTACACGGCGGGGCTCCAGATCCTCGAGATGGACCTGGCGAACCAGCGTGCGCCCGAGGTCGCGTACTTCGACATCATGCCGGGAAGCAGCATCGCCAACTACAACGGGGCCTGGAGCAACTACCCGTTCTTCGACTCAGGGGTGGTCCTGGTCCAGGGGATCGAGCAGGGACTCTTCGTCCTCCAGCCGAACTTGGGCTAGCGCCGGGGTGCCAGCGTCCGGCTTATCCGCCGGGTACGGGCCTCGCTAGGCTGCGGCGCGTCATGCAGGGAGGGCGCTGCTTCGGGGATGGCGACCGGCTGTACGAGCGGTACCACGACGACGAGTGGGGCCGCCCGGTCACCGATGACCGAGGCATCCTGGAGCGCCTGTGCCTCGAGGCCTTCCAGTCCGGCCTCTCATGGCTGATCGTGCTCCGGAAGCGCCAGACGATCCGTCGGGCCTTCGCCGGCTTCGACCCCCGCCGAGTGGCGGCGTTCACGGATCGCGACGTCGACCGTCTGCTCGAGGATCCCGGCATCATCCGCAACCGAGCCAAGGTGGAGGCCGCCGTGGCCAACGCCCGGGCCACCCTGGCGCTGGAGCGGGACGGCGCGTCGTTGGCCGAGCTGGTCTGGTCGGCGGTGGACGAGCCGCGCCCCGTGCCGTCCTCGTTGGACGAGATCCCGCCGGCCACCGAGGCCTCGACCCGGCTGGCCCGCGACCTGCGGCGGCGCGGGTTCCGCTTCCTGGGCCCGACCACGGTCTACGCCACCCTGCAGGCCGCCGGCGTCGTCAACGACCACCTGCGCGGCTGCCCGGTACGCGACGCCGTGGCGGCCGAGCAGACGGCCGCCCGCAGGCGGCTCATCGGTGCGTAGCGACGGGCGGCCGCCGCGCCGCGCCTCGGCCAGCCCGGGCCGACGGGAGGCCCTCGCCGCGGTGGCGGTCGTGGCCGCGACGAACGTCGTACTGAACCGGGTCGCCCCTCGCCCGGCCGTCGTCCCGACCGCCCTGGCGGGGGCCGGCGCGGTGATGTCGCTGGCGCGCCGCGGGGGCGTGGGCTGGCCGGAGATGGGGCTGGCCCCGTCCTCGCTCCGTGCCGGCCTCCGCTGGGGCGCGCTGGCGTCGATCCCCGTGGTCGCCGGCGGCATCGGCGCGGCGGTGGTCCCCGGCGCCCGGCGGCTCCTCGCCGACCGAAGGGTGGTGGAGTCCTCGCCCGCCGACCTCGTCTACCACCTGGCGCTGCGCATCCCGCTGGCCACCGCGCTGGCGGAGGAGCTGATCTTCCGGGGAGCGCTCCGCCCGCTGCTCCGCCGGCGCCGGTCGCGGGCGGTGGGCGAGCTCCTCACCGCGTCCCTGTTCGGGCTGTGGCACGTCCTTCCGACGCTCGAGCAGCTCGAGACCCACCCCGAGCGCCGGGCGGCGGCGGGACGGGAGTGGCTGGTGCTGGGCTCGGCGGTGGGGGTGACGGCCGCGGGCTCGCTGGCCTTCGGCTGGCTGCGCGACCGGAGCGGCAGCCTCATCGCGCCGGTGATCGCCCACGCGGCGGCCAACGCCTCGTCGTTCGCCGCGGGGTGGGCCGGACGGGTCAGCGCCTCCCGACGTCGGGGACCCGCCGGCCGGCGGCCAGATCGGCCACCCACCGCCGCAGCGACACCCCCTCGACCTCGAGCGTGAAGAATCCGGCCTCGCCCAGGATGCAGTGCTCGTCGCCGGGCGCCGTGTACGTGTGGACGTTCGGCGTTGCCCGGCGGACCGCTCGGAGCGACCGGCGCAGCGCCGATGGGAACTCGCCGGCCCGGCCACCGATGGCCCGGTAGAACAGCCGCTGCACCCGGTCGCGGGCGTAGTTGAACTGGGCGAAGGCCACGTCGGGGAAGCGCCTCGCGAGCTCCTCGTACCAGTCCGCCATCCTGAACCTCTCCGGGTCGACGAGCCCACGTACCCACTCGGGGAGGTTCGCGCCCACCCGGTAGCCCTCGTCGAGGTCGATCGGGCGGTCGAACACGAACGCCAGCGAGTCACCGAGCTGCCCGATCCGCGCCGCCGCGTACCGCTCGATGACGAACGGAACGTGCGCCGCCGAGCCGACGCTCCCCGCGCTGCACCCCGCCACCATCACCGAGCTGGGGTGGAGGACGTTCCGGTACGCCCACTCGAGCGCGGCCGAGGCGTTGACGAAGCCTCGGTGCTCGATGGTTACCCGCCCCGGCCCCGACCCGTACGTCGTCCGCGCGTCGCCCCAGTGGACGTCGCCGGTGCAGGACGGAATGAAGACGATCGTGTGGCCGCGGAACGGGTTCCATGGGTCGTCGAGGTCCAGGATCCCCGACGCCCGGCCCGGCGCGTCCCCGGGCCCCACGGAGTCGTCGAAGAACGGGGAGCCGGGCGCGCAGGTGCGCGGATCGAAGCACGCCCCGCCGCCCTGGAAGTAGACGAGGAGGCGGTCCGGCGAGCCGCGCCGCACCCAGAACGCGTACGTCCCACCGCGCGCGCAGCGCGTCTGGCCGCCGGGCTCGATCCGCTCCCACGAGGCGGCGGGCGACACGCCGTCCGCCGGCGATTCCGGCGCCGGCCGCCGCCCCGCCGCCCGATCGCCGACGCATCCCAACGCCGCCAGCGCGACGCCCACGACGGCCGCCACGATGCGCCACCGCACCGGCGTCACGGACGGGTGATTCCCCGATTCGTCGGGCGCACTCGCGCCGGGTTCGCTCAGCCGGCTCTGAGCCAGGCCACGCCGACCAGCCCGGGACCCGTGTGGATGCCCATCGAGGGGCCGAACTCCATGCGGACCGCGTCGGTTTCCAGGACCGCCGCCAGGCGCTCTCCCCGACCGGAGGCCGCGGCGTGGAACACCGCGGTCCGTTCGGCCCCCGGGCCGCCCCGGCCGGCCCATTCCGCGCGGATCCGCCGGAACGACGCCTCCTCCGAGCGCGGGACGCCGACCCGCACGGCCTGCCCGCCGCTGAACCGGAACACCGGCCGGACGCCGAGGCGCCGGGCCAGCCCCAGGGCCATCGGCGGGACCCTCCCGCTCCTCGTGATGTGGTCGAGCCCGTCGAGCGCGGCCACCAGCTCGGCCCGCCGGACGGCCGACTCGCCCACCCGCAGGACCTCGTCGAAGCCGGCGCCCTCGGCGGCGGCCTGTGCCGCGGACAGGACGACGAGCCCCTGCGCCGCGGCCGCCGTCCGGGAATCCAGCACGGCGACCCGGCGGCCGGCGACCTTCGCGGCCACCGCCGCGCTCCGCGACATGCCGGTGAACTCCGTGGCGGGGGTCACGATGAGGACCCCGTCGGCGCCGCGGTCCTCGACCGCGGCCAGATACTCCGCCGGGGTCGGCGCGCTGGACTTCGCGGCCGCTCCGGCGCGGAGCGCCGAGTAGACGGCGGACGGCGCCTCTGGCATCCCGTCGGCCAGGTCCCCGTCCGGCAGATGGATGGTGATGGGCACCACGGCTATCCCCAGCCGATCGGCGAGCTCGGGAGGAAGGCATGCGCTGGAGTCGGTGACGACTGCGGTCTTGGGCACGAGCGCTCCGGGCGCGATTCTATGACATGATGCTGATCGCCCCATGGGCCGTCCCCTGACGATGTCGGAGGTGCGGGCGCGCACCGGGACGCCGCCCGCGACCGTGCACCACTACCTGCGGCTGGGGCTGCTCCCGGCGCCGCATCGCGTGGCCCGCAACCGCTTCCTGTACGACGACCGGCACGTCCAGCGCCTGCGGCTCATCCGGCTGCTCCGGCATCGCCGGGGGTTGTCGCTCCGGGCGATCGCCGAGGTGCTCCCCGAGCTCGTCGAGCTCGAGCGCGCCGACGCCTTTCGCCCCGAGATGTGGGACCGCGTGGTGGGCCGCCGACTGGAGGCCGACCCCGGCGCCCGGGCCCGCGCGCGCCTGGTGGAGGCCGCGGTCGAGGCCTTCTCCCGCCGCGGGTACGCGGAGGTCGCCGTGGACGAGCTCTCCCGGGCCGCCGGGCTGGCCAAGGGGTCGTTCTACCGCCACTTCTCCTCCAAGGAGGAGCTGTTCTTCGCGGCCGCCCGAGCCGCGGCCGACGAGGTCACCGCCGAGGTCGGGCGCGGGCTTCCCTCCGGATCGCCGGCCACCGAGGCGCCGTCCCTCGCCCGGCGGCTGCCGCTGTTCCTCGAGCTGTGGGCCCGCGCGATGCACGGACGGCCGGGCTACGCGCGAGCCGCCCACGACGTCGTTCTGGCGCTGAGCGCGGCCCTCGGCCGGGACGGCCCGCCCGACCGGATCGCGGGCCGCGCGGGGCCCGCCGTCCTCGGCGAGGCCCTGGCCCGGGCGGCCGCCGTGCTGGTGACCGATCTCGACCCGGCCGAGACGACCGCGACCTAGGGGCATCGAGCATGAGGCAGCCAGGGGACCGCCGCGCGCCGGGACGAACAACCGGTCCGACCGGACGGTCACCAAGTTTGTCCATGGCGCCGCGCCGGGCCGCCGCCGCCGCCGTGGCCCTGGCCGTGCTGGCCGCCGGCTGCGGCACGCGCGTCCCCGACGAGGAGGTCCGGCGCCTGCTCGCGGAGCCCGCCACGTCCGACCAGACGCTGGGAGGCGCCGCGTCCGAGGTGCCCGAGGACGTCGCCGGCTCCCCGGGGGCCGGCGGGGAGCGCCGCTCGGGCGGCCAGGGCACCGGGGACCCGGCCGAGGACGCGGGCGGTGGCCAAGCCGCGGACGGATCGGACGGTGGCGGCGGCTGCACCTCGAACCCCGGCGCGACGGACGTCGGAGTGAGCGGGCGGCGGGTGCTGGTCGGGGCCAGCTACGCCGAGTCGAGCCTGGTCCCCGGGCAGTTCCGGCCGGCGATGGACGCCATCCAGGCGTACGTCAACATGGTGAACCGCCAGGGCGGCGTGTGCGGGCGGGTCCTCGACTTCCACTTCCACAACGACGGGCTCAACGCCCAGCGCTACGCGGAGAACGTCCAGCACCTGGCCCGCGACGACCGGGTCTTCGCGATGCTCGGGAGCCTGTCGGCCGCCGACTCGGGCGGGTGCGGATTCATGCAGGACGAGCGCCCGCCGAGGGGCATGCCGGATGTCGGGACGTTCGCGCTGTCCTACTGCCGCTCCCAGGACGACAGCCACTACTCCCCGATGGGCTCGCTCAAGCGGGGGATCTACGGGTGCTGCACGGAGTGGGACTGGCTGCGAGACCGCTTCGGCTACCGGCGACCCGCCGTCCACTACCTCGACATCGAGATCTCCAAGGACCAGGGGCTGGCCGTGGCGGACGCGCTCGTGCGGACCCTCGGGCTCGGCGGCCGCGACGACGTGTACCTCGGCGAGCACTCGCCGGCCCAGTTCAGCTACACGGGCGACGTCCAGGAGATGCAGCGGGAGGAGGTCGACGCGGTGTGGTCCTCGATGGACCTCAACAACAACGTGAAGCTGCTCCGCGCCATGTGCCAGCAAGAATGGCACCCGAAGGTCGTCCACCTCGAGATCTCCGCGTACGACCCCGAGCTCATCCGGCGCGTCGGGCCGGGCTGCATCCGCGAGCTCAACGTGTGGATGCGGTCGTTCCACCGGCCGTTCAGCAACCCGAACGCCGAGGTCAGCCTGTACGTCTCGACGCTCCGCCAGTACTGCCCGTCGTGCCGCCCGTCGACCTTCGGGCTCGAGGGGTGGCTGTCGGCGAAGCTGTTCGTGGAGGTCCTCCGGGCGGTCGGCCCGGACCTGACCCGGGAGCGGTTCTACCGGGCCATGGACGCGGTCCGGAACTGGACGGCCGACGGCGTCATGGGGCCGAACACCCCCTCGGACCGGCTCATCTACCACTGCAACTACCTGATCAGGGTCCAGGCGGGCGGGTTCGTCCAGGGGCGGGGGATGGAGTGCGGGAAGTTCTACCGGACCGGCGACTACGACGGTCCTCCGGTGGGGCCCTAGCGTGGACCGGCTCCTGGGGATCCTGATCGTGGCCGTGCCGGTCGGCTCCGTCTACGCGCTCGTGGCCGCCGGGCTGGTCCTGACCTACCGCACCTCCCGGGTGTTCAACTTCGCGCACGGGGCGGTGGCGATGTTCAGCGCCTACCTGTTCTGGCACGCCCGCGTGCGGTGGGGAATGCCGACGCCGTGGGCCGCGGCGCTCGTGGTGCTCGGCTTCGCGCCGCTGCTCGGCGTCCTGCTCGAGCGGCTGGTGTTCCGGCCGCTCCGGGACGCCGCCACCTCCGTGAAGGTGGTGGTGACCGTCGGGCTGCTGGTGGCCCTCCAGGGCGCGGTGGCGCTCATCTGGGGGACCGAGTCGCGGTTCCTGGCCCCCATCTTCCCCGAGGGCAGCGTCCGGGTGTTCGGCGCGGTCCACCTCGGGTTTGACCAGCTGGGCATCGCGGCGGTCAGCCTGCTGACGCTGGGCGCGATCGGGGCGATCGTGCGGTGGACGCCGTTCGGGCTCCGGGTCCGGGCCGCGGTGGACCGGCCGGAGCTGGCGGAGCTGGTCGGCGTCAACACCGGCCTGGTCTCGGCGGCGGCGTGGACCCTGGGGTTCGCCGCCGCCGCGGTCGCGGGCATCCTGCTCTCGCCGGTCCTCGGGCTCGACACGTTCATCCTGACGCTGTTCGTCATCCAGGCGTTCGCCGCGGCGCTGTTCGGCCGCCTCCGGAGCCTGCCCCTCGCCCTGGCCGGCGCGCTCGTCGTGGCGGTCGCTGAGGAGGCGGCCAGCGCCTACGTGCCGGCCGGGTGCGAGATCTGCCTGGCCATCCGTCCGGCGGTCCCGTTCGCGCTGATCTTCGCGCTGCTCGCCGTGGCGGCCCTGCTCCCGCGCTCCGGGCTCGGCCGGTGGGTCCGGGCCCAGGCCGCAGAGCCGTCCGCGCCGCCGCCGTCGGCGCCGCGGTCCCGCGGGCGGTGGAGCTGGACGGTCGGGGCGGGGGCCGTCCTCCTGCTGGCCGCGACGGGGCCGTTCCTCGACGGCGTGTGGCTCCTCCGCGTCGAGCGCGGTCTGGCCATGACCGGGGTATTCGCCGGGCTGGTGGTCCTGGCCGGGCTCTCTGGCCAGATCTCGCTGGCGCACACCGCGTTCGCCGGCACCGGGGCGTTCGTCGCCGCCGCGCTCACCGCGGCTGGCGTCCCGTTCGTCGTGGCGCTGGTGGCCGGCGGCCTGGCCGCGGTCCCCGTGGCGGTGTTCGTGGCCCTCCCGGCGATCCGCCTGCAGGGCCTCCACGTGGCGCTCATCACGTTCGGCTTCGGCCTCGTGGTGGCCAAGCTGTTCGAGTCCCAGCTCACCGGGGGCACCACCGGGATGGCGGTCTCGCGGCCGTCGTGGGCGGCCTCGGACCACGCGTACTACTACGTGCTCCTGGCGGTCGCCGCGCTCGTCGTCGCGGGGGCCCGGAACCTGCACCGCAGCCCGACGGGGCGCGTCCTCGGCGCGATCCGCGACAGCGAGGTGGCCGCCCGGGCCATCGGCGTCAGCCTCCCGCTGTACCGGCTGGCGGTGTTCTCGCTGTCGGCGTTCATGGCCGGCCTGGCGGGGGCGTCGCTGGGAGGTCTCCAGGGCCGGGTGACGTTCCTCGACTTCCACCCGCTGCTGTCGCTGGTCTGGCTGTCGGTGGCCGTCATCGGCGGGCTGGGGTCCCCGTGGGGGGCGGTGGCCGCCGCCGCCATCTGGGGGCTCGGCGGCTCTGCGGCCGGCCCGTGGTCGCAGCTGGCATTCGGCGCGGGCGCCATGGCGCTCGCCCGCCACGAGCGCGGCCTGGCCGGGCTCGTTCTCTCGGCACCGACCGCGCTCTCGCGCCTCGGCTCGACGCTGGGACGGGCGGCGGCGGTGCACGACGGGGAGGTGATCCGTGGCGCTGCTCGAGGCGCGTGAGGTGACGGTGCGCTTCGGCGGGCTGGTGGCGGTCGACGCGGTGTCGCTCGCGGTGGACGAGGGCGAGACCGTCGGGCTGATCGGCCCGAACGGGGCGGGGAAGACCACGCTGCTGGGCGCCGTGGGCGGCCAGGTCATTCCCCACGAGGGCCGGGTCCGCTTCGGCGGCCACGACGTGACCGACTGGGAGCCCGAGCGGCGGGCGATGGCGGGGATCGGCCGGACGTTCCAACGCCTCGAGCTGTTCCGCAAGCTCACGGTGTTCGAGAACCTGCTGGTCGCCGCGGAGGCCCGCTTCGGGGAGGCGGCGTTCATCGTCGACCTGGCCGGCCGGACCCGCCGCGGCCAGGCCGAGGCCCTGGCCAGGGAGGTGGCGGCCCGGCTCGGCATCGAGGCCGTGCTCGACCGCCTGGCGGACCACGTCCCGACCGGCCTGGGGCGGCTGGTGGAGATCGGGCGCGCGCTGTGCACGGGCCCGCGGCTCCTGCTCCTCGACGAGCCGGCCGGCGGCCTGGACGAGGCCGAGACCCAGCGGCTGGCCGACGTCCTGCGAGAGGTCGGTGGGCCGGAGGGCCCGGCGGTGCTCCTGGTCGAGCACGACCTGCGCGTGGTGATGGATCTCTGCCAGCGCATCGCGGTGATGGACTTCGGCCGCCTGATCGCGGAGGGCTCACCGGCCGAGGTCCGCGACGACCCGGCGGTGCAGGCGGCCTACCTGGGGGAGGTGGTGGATGCCGGCACTGCTCGCGGGGCATGACCTGTGGGCCTCCTACGACGGCGTCCGGGCGCTCCAGGGGGTGACGGTGGAGGTGCCTTCGGGCGCGGCCGTCGCCGTCGTCGGCGCCAACGGGGCCGGGAAGTCAACGCTCCTCCGGGTGCTGTCGGGCCTGCACCCGCCGGAGCGCGGGCGCGTCCTGCTCGGCGGGACGGACGTCACCGGCCTGCCCGCTCACCGGATCGCCCGCCTGGGGCTGACGCTGGTCCCCGAGAGCCGGGGGACGTTCCCGGCGCTGACCGTGGCCGAGAACCTCCGCCTGGCCACCCGCCGGCCGCCCGAGCGGGTCCGGGAGGTCTTCCCCGCGCTGGCGGGGCGCCTGGCACAGGTGGCCGGCACGCTCTCCGGCGGCGAGCAGCAGATGCTGGCGCTGGCCCGGTGCTTGCTGACCGAGGCCCGGGTGGTCCTGCTCGACGAGCCGTCGCTGGCCCTGGCGCCGCGGCTCGTCGAAGAGATCTTCGCCGCGGTCGCGGCGCTGAAGCGGGCCGGGAGGACCGTCGTCCTCGTCGAGCAGTACGTCGGCCGGGCCCTGGAGCTGGCGGACCTGGTCTACGTCCTGCGCCGCGGCGAGGTGGCGTTCGCCGGCGAGCCGCGCGAGGCGGCCGCCCGCGACGCGCTGGAGCGGGCGTACCTGGGGGGCCGCCGGTGAGATGTGCGGCGCTCGCCGTGGCGTTGGCGCTCGCCGTGTGGTCGCCCGCGTCGGCCCAGCAGGACCAGGTCCTGTACCGGGCCCAGGCGTCGACCGCCGCGATCCACGGCTTCTACGACCACGAGGGGCTGTTCCCGGTCCCCATCCTGAACCTCTCCGTCCCGTACACCGAGGCGCGGCTGGAGCCGGGACCCTCCACCGAGGCCCTGGGGTCGTTCCTGTGGGACCCCGAGGCCGCCGAGCTGGGGACGATCCTGTGCACCCTGTCCGAGGGCCGGGTCTGCGGCGTTCCCGAATACCCGTTCCAGGCGCGGGCGGCGTACCCGTCCGCGCGGCGGCCCCCCCCCCCCCCCCC
>DASZZY010000091.1:0-16089 GCA_036260395.1 Actinomycetota bacterium | reverse complement strand
CCCGTATGCGGTGCGAGGCATCAGGTTGCTGCTGCTGGGGACACTTGGAGGGTTCCTCCTCCTGCACGCCCCGGAGCTTCAGCGGACGCTGGTCGAAGACTGGAGGGCCCTGCTCTTCTGGGTCGCACTGGCCGTGATCGTCAACATGTTCCCCGTACCGGCAATCGGGGGCCAGTTAGCTCTCGACATGCCGATTCTTATGGCGGTGGCGTTTCTTTACCAGCCTCCTGTCGCCGCAGCGCTTGCCTTTATTGCAGCCTTGGACGTACGAGAGTTCAAAGGCGAGGTCTCTGTTGGCAGAGCACTCTTCAATCGTTCGCAAGTTGCGTTGAGCGTTCTCGTCGCCTCTCTCATCTTCGGCGCAACGGACGGTGATGTGCACCGTTGGCCGTATGCCGTTGCGGCGGCCGGAGCGGCCCTCATGGGGAGTTATGTCACGAACGTAGCTCTCGTCTCGACTTACACGTCGCTTCGGCAGGGGACGTCTTGGCTCCGCAGCATGCAAGGGCTCACCATCGGGCGCTCAGGGCGCTTCCTCGCAGTCTACTTGGGCTCTGGTGCGATTTCACTTGTTGTTGCTCGATTGTTTATCGATATCGGCCCGTGGCCAGTTGCCTTGCTCATCGCGCCTATCCTGATCGCTCGGCAGACGCTAGTAAGAGAACGCGAGCTCGAGAAGCTTGCTAACGCGCTGCGCGACCGTGAGCGTTTGCTTGAGCGCCTCTCGGACAGGATTGTCGATGAACGCCGCGATGAGAGGCTGCGACTCGCCGCTGATTTGCACGACGATCTACTTCAAACGCTGACACATACTTGGATGTTCAGCACCCTGCTGCCGAAGGAGTTCGGAGCCAACTCGAAATCCAAGCAAGACCTTGAGCACGTCGTCGAGGGATCCAAGGCGTCACTTGAAACATTGCGGAACATCATCCGCTCTCTCCAGGCTTCGGCGGTTGGGAGAGACGGGCTTGTCCCAAGTCTTGACGCCCTAGTACGAGACCTACGGCTCACAAGCGGTATGAATGTCCGATTCCGCCCACCGCCAGGGCCTGAGATCCCTTCAAATCTACAGCTTGTCGTGTATCAGCTAGCGAGAGAAGCGTTGCTGAATGCTGTGAGGCATTCAAGGGCCGGGAAGATTGAAGTCTCCTTGTCGGTAGAACGTGGCCTGACGGCGATGGAAGTGAGCGACGACGGTGAGGGGTTTGATCCTGCGGCGATTGATGCTTCAGAGCACTTCGGGATTGGGTTAATGAGGGAACGGGCACGCATGGCAGGAGGTACGCTTGAAATTGCAAGCTTGAAGGGACAAGGAACCATCGTTCGCACACGGCTCCCGATTTCCGAACGTGAAGACGACACGAAAGGATGAAGGCGCCGAGCCTACTCAGCGCCTCCCTCCGACGTGCAGCTTTTCGTGCTTCGGCTTTTAGGAGTTACGCGCGGAAGTGCGCGCCCCCGGCGAGCACCAGCGCTACGATCGAGCTGATGGCTGCGCCAATCCGCATGAAAACCTTCATGTGACACCTCCTCTCCGGCTCTGGGGGAACATGGCGGACGGCCATATGACCGACAAGAGGTGTATTGGTCTACAGCGGTTTTCGTAGCGAGTTGTCTCGGCAACGTGGCGACAGGCGGCACATCAGCGCCTACTATTGCGAGGGTGTGGCCATAGGCGAGGTAAATGCCGAGCGATCAAGCGACCGTGAGCGTAGCTGCCTGGCGGTTCAACGCCGTGGCGGTGTTCGAGTGGGGGGTTCTGCTCGCGACCGCAGCCGTGATCGGTACCACGGTCGCGCTAAGCGGCCTGGGACTTGATCCCGGAGATTCAAGGGTCCAGGCGCTTCCTCTATGGACCGTCCTGATTGCTGTTGTCGAACTCCTCCATGTGCAGGTGTGGCGCTCAGTTCAAGTCAGCATCGGCGTCCCTCTCTTGATGGCTGTTGCGTTCTACTATTCACCACAAATAGCTGGCCTCGTCGGCTTCTTGGCCTCATCTGACCCTAGGGAACTTCGTCGGGAAGTAACCGTCTCTCGTGCTCTCTTCAACCGCGCTCAAGTCGCATTGTCGGTCTTCTTTGCCTCGCTGACGTTTCATGGGCTTGGTGGGACGCCACTCTCCTGGCTTGGAGCGTTGCGAGGCGCGCCCGCCGCGGTTCTGGTGGACTTTGTGGTTAACACCACCCTGGTGAGCCTCCTTGCGAGTCTTATGTTTCGAATCCCGGTGCGTGCCGTCCGGCGCAAACTGCGAATTGGGAACGCCCATGAGTTCGTCTTTTCCTACGTGGGATTGGGGCTTCTCGGAGTCCTGCTCGCAAGACTGTTCGAAGAAGTTGGGTTCTGGGCGATTGGGGGCTTCGTCCTTCCGTTGCTTCTAGCACGTCAGATGTTCTTTCGGACGCGGGCGTTGGAGGAAGCGACGCAGGAGCTTCGTGATCGCGAGGTCGTCCTGCGGGCCCTCTCCAACCGCATGGCAGAGGAGCGGCATGACGAACGCCAGCAGATCGCCGGATACCTCCACGATGACCTGGCGCAGCTCCTCTACCGGATGTCGCTGCACCTCGACATCGCGGAGCAGCGGCTCCGTCGCGGCCAGGTCCAGGAGTTGGACGACGAGCTCGACGCCCTGCGATCGGCGCGCGACGCGGCGCAGGAGATGGTCCGTGCCCTCATCCGCGACCTGCACCGCTCGCCGCTCGGCCGGGCGGGACTCGTGCAGACGCTGGCCTCCTACTTCCTCGACGTAGAACGCGATACGGGGGTGCCGATCAAGGCCAATCTCGAAGACATCGACATGCCGCCGCCGGTCCAGCTGCTGTGCTACCACGTGACGCGCGAGGCCGTGATGAACGCGGTGAAGCACGGGCGTCCCTCGGCGGTGGAGGTCAGCCTGGAGGCCGCGAGCGACGGGGCGCGCGTCACGATCCGGGATGACGGGAAGGGCTTCGATCCGGACGAAGGGTCGCCGGAGGGGCACTTCGGCCTGAAGATGATGAAGGAGCGCGCCCTGGTGGCCGGCGGCACGTTCAAGATCGACAGCGCCCCCGGGGCGGGGACGACGGTCATCGCCGAGTTCCCGACCTCCTGGCTCGCGGAAGCTCCGGCTCTTCGGGGTGCCGCTCCGGACGGCCAACCATAGCGGCCACCAGGAACGTCGCCGCCCCCAGGTCGATAGCGATGTCCCCGACGCTGACGACCACACCGAACGGCTGGCGCACCGGAACGGTGTCGGCCAGGAACAGCAGGATGTCGTCCTCGCCGGCCAGGTGGTGCTTGTTCCCGCCGCCCCGCTCGCGGGGGAGGCCCTCGAACAGCGAGAGGTTGCCAGACTCGCGGATGGCGTTGCCGGAGACGGGCATCCCCTGGTTGATCCCGATCACCGTGGCGTTCAGGACCACGCCGATCGCGATGGCCACGAAGCCGCGGAGCCGCCAGTTCCGGACCACGGCGACCAGAAGGACGCCGTAGGACCCGAGCAGGACCCACACGGGGAGGCCGCCGCCCACGTCCTCGGCCACCGCCGGGACAGGCACCCCCTGGAGGACGAGCGCCACCGGGATGAGTGGCCACCAGTGGAGCCGCACGTCGGCCAGCGCCCGGAGGCCGCCCCCCAGGCCCCAACCGAGCATGAGCGCGATGAGCATGATCGTGGCGATCAGGCGCATGCCGAGCATCATAGGTCGGGCGCGATGCGCTACCCTGGATCGGTCTGCCGTCCGGCTCAAAGGAGAGCGTGGTGGAGGGAATCATCAACCCGCTGGCGGTCCGGGACCCCTGGCGGTGCAACGCGTGCGGCCACGAGTGGCTCGACTACGACGCCCTGGAGGACGAACCGGCCTCGGCCCGCAGCTGCCCGCGCTGCTCGAGCGAGGACGTCCGCGCCATCCGCGGCTGACCGCTGCCGTTTCCGGGCCCCCCGCCCGGGTAGGACTCCCGCATGCAACCGGAGGACCAGGGCCACGAGCATCGCGCTCCCCGGGTGACGATCGTGGGTGAGGAGCAGCCGTCCGGCGGCGAGATGGTCGAGGAGCCGGCCAAGCTCCTCAGGATCGCCTCGATGATCCGCGAGCTCGTCGAGGAGGTGCGCCAGACGTCGCTGGATGAGGGCGGCCGCCGGCGCCTGAAGGCGATCTACGAGCGGTCGATCGGCGAGCTGAAGGAGTCGCTGTCCTCCGGCCTTCAGGAAGAGCTCGAAGAGCTGATGGCGCCGCTGGAGGCCTCGCCCAGCGAGTCGGAGATCCGGGTCGCGCAGGCCCAGCTCTTGGGCTGGCTCGAGGGCCTGTTCCACGGGATCCAGGCCGCCTTGTGGGCCCAGCAGATGCAGGCCCGAGCCGCGCTGGAGGAGATGCGGCGGCGGGGGCTCCCGAGCGGCATGGCTCGCCAGCGACCGGAGGCGCCGTCCGTCGACGAGCAGCCTTCCCCCGGCCAGTACCTCTGATCGGGGGGATGGACCCGGTCCTCGCGTACCACGAGCGGACCAAGCATTCCTATGGCAGCGTCCGGACCGGCGGACACACGCTGGACTGGGCCAACGAGCCGTCGAAGTTCAAGCGCTACCTCGCCGGCGAGCCGATCCCGCTGCCGGAGCCAGAGCCGAGCGGCGTCGCCGCGGACCAGGCGCTCGAGCGCTCGGCCCGGGGGGATGGTGAGGGCGCCGTCGACCTCGGGCGCCTGTCCCACCTGCTGTTCCATGCCGCCGGGGTGGTCCGTACGGTGCGCGGCGCGATAGGGACCTTCCACTTCCGCACCTACGCCAGCGCCGGCGCGCTGTACCCGAACGAGGTCTACGTCGCCGCCGCCGACGTCCAGGGGCTCGAGCCGGGGCTGTATCACTACGAGCCCCAGGAGCACCGGCTGCGGCGGCTGCGCGACGGCGACGTCCGAGGCGCGCTCGGGCTCGCCGGGGAGCCGGCCGGCGCGATCGCCGTGGCGGTCACCGGGATCCCGTGGCGGACGGCATGGAAGTACACCGCCCGGGGGTTCCGGCACCTGTACTGGGACGCCGGGATGATCGTGGCGAACCTGCTGGGCGCCGCCGGCGCGCTCGGCGTGCGGGCGCGCCTCGTCCTGGGGTTCGTGGACGAGCGGCTGGACCCCGCGCTCGGCGTCGACGGCACCACGGAGTTCGGTCTCTGCGTCGTGACGCTGGGGGACGGGCCGGCAGCCGAGCCGACCGAGGTCCCCGCCCTCCGGCTCGACGTGGCGCCGCGGTCGCCCGGACCGCCGCGCGACCCGGCCATCGAGCAAGCTCGCGCCGCGGTCGCCCTCGGCGACGAGGCCGAGGTGGAGCGCTTCCGAGCCGCGCCCGTCGACCGGCGAGCGGAGGAAGGCCCAGCGGTGAGCCTGTCGCCGGAGCAGCCATCGCCTCGAGACGGCTTCGAGCGCGTGGTCCGCCGCCGCGGCTCGAGCCGCAGGCTGGCCCGCGCGGCGGTGCCGGCGAGCGAGTTCGCGGCGATCCTCGCCCGGGCGACGGCAGGAGTGCCCGCGGACCGGGCGACCGGCTTGGTCCGCGCCCTGCTGGTGGCCAACGCGCTCGACGGCCTGGCACCCGGCGCCTACGCGGCCGACGGCGGATTCCGCCTGCTGCGGGAGGGCGATCTCCGAGCGCAGGCCGGCTACCTGTGCCTGGAGCAGCGGCTGGGCGCCGATGCCGCCGCGACGACGTTCGTGATTGCCGACCTGGAGCCGATCGTCGCCGCGCTGGGCGGGCGTGGGTATGCGGCGGCGCTGCTGGAGGCCGGCGTGGTCGCCGGCAGGATGTACCTCGGCGCCTACGCCCGGTGCCTGGGAGCCAGCGGCATCACCTTCTACGACGACGAGGTGCGGTCGCTCTTCGGCACCGATGCCGAGCCCCTGATCGCGGTGGTGGTGGGGGAGGAGGGACGCCGGGCATCCATCCGGCGTTGCCGGGAGCGCCTGCGCGACTCGTCATCCGTATGATTCGGGGCCGTGCGCGCCGTCCACCTGGTGATCGGGTATGCCGTCGTGGGCGGCTTCGCGCTGCTGTGGCTGTGGGGGATGGCGACGTGGATCGTTCGCCGCGGCCCGGGGCAGCCATTCTGGTGGCTGCTGGGAGGGGTTCAGGTCATCCTGCTGGCCCAGGGCGTGGTCGGCGTGGTCCTGCTGATCTCCGGCCTCCGGGCCTCGGCGCTCCACTACGTCTACGGGGTGATCTTCCCAGTCCTCGTCCTGCTGGTGGCCCACGTCCTGGCCCGGGAGGCGTTCGTGGACCGGCCGTGGTTCCCGTTCGCCTGGGCGGCCTTCTTCTCGTTCGGGCTGACGCTCCGGGCGCTGATGACCGGGCTCGGGTATCCCTGAGGCTGCTACCCTTGATGAGATGACTGCGAGGCTTCATGGCTCGGCGTAGGACCAGGGGACGGCCGCCGCCCCGGAGGTCGTCTGCCCGGCGACCGCCGGAGACCCCGGCCGACCGCGCCAAGCGGTTGGAGCGGGCCGGGCCCGGCAAGGAGTCCACGATCCAGGTGGAGGGGACGATCGTCGAGCCCCTCCCCAACACGATGTTCCGGATCGACCTGGAGAACGGCCACCGGATCCTGGGGCACATCTCGGGGAAGATGCGGAAGCACTACATCCGGATCCTGCCGGGCGACCGGGTCACGGTGGAGCTGTCGCCGTACGACCTCACGCGCGGCCGGATCACTTACCGCCACCGCTAGGAAGGGCCTCCGGACCGGCGGATCCGCGAAAAAAATGGAACCGCCGGAGTCCGAAGACTCCAGCGGTTCCGAACGCTTTGTACCCCAGGCGCCTCCGGCGAGGCAAGGCCCGGGCCCGGTTTTGTCACTCTTTTCTCCGCGCTCCCAACCTCGGCTAGCCCATCGAGCGGGCGTCCGCCCCTTCGGGGATGCGGTCGTAGGGGTCCGGCGGAGCGGGGAGCGCCTCCATCTTCGTCGTGACCGCGTCCTTCCGATCACCGGACGTGACCGTCTCGAGGTCCATGAGCATCTCCCGTAGCCGGGTCGCCACCTGGAGCGAGCCCCGTCCGTAGAGCACGATCTCGTCCACCGCCAGATCAAGGTACTGCTCCCATGTCCGAGAGGGGATGAGCACGCGCGGCTTCCCGTCCCCGTCCTTCGTCACCCGGACGGGCGGGAGGTCGAGGCCCGCCAGCTTCCGCAGGAGATCGTGGAGCTGGTCGAGCGCCTGAACCGCGGAGGTCGGGTCGACGGTCCCCGGCGAGAGCGAGCGCTCCGCGATGTCGACGAGCTGGCGGAAGCCGAAGGCGGGGTCCTGGGCCGTCGTCCGTTCCTCTCCGAGGTCGACCTGCTGCAGGAGCCGTCGGTCGTCCACCTGACCGTCGCCGTAGACGTCGATCAGCGGCCCGCCGGCGGGGACGAACTGCCCGAGCATGGGCTTGACGACCAGGACGACGTCCGCTTCCGCGGCGATGTGCGCCAGCCGCCGCTCGTCGATCGCCTCGAGGTTCGCCCCGATCGGCGCGGGGATCGTGCGGGACGGCTCGGATGGCAGCGGGGGGGCCGGCGCGTCGTCGGCCGCTTGTCCCCGTTTGTCCTCGGTGCCGTGGTGCCATCGGATCACGTCGGCCGTTTCGTCGCCGATCGCCGCGGCGATGCGGGAGATCCGGACGGCTCGTGCCATGTGGTTCAGGTACGCCACGAACGAGATCACGCTGGCCAGGACGAGCGCGAACGCGACGATCGCCGAGACGGCGGGGAGCGCGCGCGACCCCGGCTGCGGCACCGCCCGAAGGACGGCCATCGTGAACGTGAAGGTCGCGACGAAGACGGCCAGCGTGACCTTGCTGGTCCGGTCTTTGAGGAAGGTCCTGAGGACGCGGGGAGAGAACCGGTTGCTGGCCAGCTGGAGGACGACCATCGTGATGCTGAAGACAACCCCGAGGAACGTAACGATCGACGCCGCGATCGTGGAGAGCGCGCTCCTCATCGAGTCGGCGCCGCCGGGGAACAGCGCCCCGCCCCACGACGAACGGGCGGCGAACCCGTCGAGCCAGCGGGTGGTCACCGAAAGGACGATCGAGGCCAGGGCGGCCAGCACGGGGATGATCAGCAGCGAGGCGGATAGCGTCTCCCTGAGCTTCCCGGGCTTCATCGCGCCGCCCCACTTTCCGTTCGCGGTAGCAGTCCGGCGGGATGACGCGCCGCCCCGCACCTCTTCGGCACCTGTACCCATCCGGGTCGCCGCTACACCTGGGGGGCAGGCCCGCGTTGGCTCGTGGGACGTAGTAGAAATACCGTCGTGAACGAGCAGAGCCGCAACGAGAGCAACGCGTTGCTGGCGGCCGCCGCGAGCAGGACGGCCGCCGGCGAGCTCATCACCAGCTCTCCCGCCGAGCTGGCCCAGGAAGCCGGCATCGAGGCTCGGCTCTCGGTGGCTCGCGCCGTCCGGGCCCTGATGGCCAGGGGTCGCATCGCCCAGGAGGGGAACCGCTATCGGCTCCTCGACCCCCGCCCGGTGGAGGCCGGCGAGCAGGCGTCGGTTCGGCGTCCCGTCCGCAGGCGGCGGCGCGGCGAGCGCCCCGCGGAGCCAACGCAGGACGGGCCGCCGACGTACGAGCAGCTGGGGCGGACGCTCATCGAGCGCCTGATCGAGCTCTCCGCGGAGGCGGCGGAGCTCCGTGCCGCCCTCGAGCGCGCCCGGGGTGAGGCCGAGGCCGCGCGGCGGGAGGCGGTCGAGGTCCGGCGCGACGCGGCGGCGGACCGCCGGCGCGCCGAGGGGCTGGAGGAGGAGGCCGTCGCGCTCCGGAAACGCCTGGAGATGACGGAGTCGAACCTCCGGACGGTGGTCGAGGCGGCCAAGTCGCGCCCGGCGTCCCCGCTGGAGGACACCGACGCCAAGGCGATCCTCGACATCCTCTCCCGCAAGGACTCGTAGGCCTTCTGGGAGGCCACCCCGGGTTGGGCGTGGAGGGGAACGTCGGCGTCGGGCCGATCGGTCGACGTCCGATCGGCGTTCCTTCCACCCGCGGTGCCGGGTGAGCGAGACCATCCGTCCCGAAGATCCGGCGTCGATCCGCCGGATGTTCGAGCGGCTGGCGCCCAACTACGACCGGCTCAACACGGCCCTGACGTTCGGGCTCGTGGGAGGGTGGCGCCGCGCGCTCGTGGCCGCGGCGGCCATCGGGCCCGGAGCGCGCGTGGTCGACGTGTGCGCCGGCACCGGGCAGACGCTCCGGGAGGCGGCCGCTGCCGTCGGGCCCCGGGGGTTGGCCGTCGGCGTCGACTTCACCTCCGCCATGCTGGCCCGGGCGCGGGGACACCGCGTGCTCGGCGACGCGTTGCAGTTGCCGTTCGCCGACCGGGCCTTCGATGCCGCGGTCAGCGCGTTCGCGCTGCGCGACGTGGCCGACCAGGGCCGGATGATCGAGGAGATGGTCCGCGTCACCCGCTCGAGGGGACGCGTCGCCGTCCTGGAGATCGGGCGGCCCCGGCGGCAGCCGTTCCGCCTGGGGTTCGACGCCTGGTTCCGGGGGGCCGTCCCTCGCCTGGCGGCCATCGCCGGACAGGGCGAGTCGCACCGCTTCCTCGTCCGCTCGCTGGCGTACCTGCCGGCGCCCGAGTCGCTGCTCGGGACCATGACCGGGGCCGGGCTGGACGAGATCGGGTGGCGCGAGCTCTCGCTGGGCGCCGCCAGGCTCTTCTGGGGGCGGCGGCCGTAGCACTCGAGACGTCCCCAGGCGCCCCCCCCGACCGGGTACGGGTAGAGAGGGGATCCCCCGAAGGGAGGCGGATCTCGGCGATGAGACCACCGTCCGCCGGAGGGGGCACCATGGGTCCGCACTCGCCGCTCCGGACGGGAAGGAGCGGCGAGCTCTCAGGCACGCCCCACCTTGCTCGCCCCGCGTGTCGTTCAAGCGACGACCGTATGACGGTTTGGTGACGACTTCCGGGGGTGATGGGGGCGTTCGGGCGGCAGGCCGCTGAGGCGTCGGCCGAGGCTCAGCCAGTGGGGCCGAAGGCGGCGTAGTCGTCGCGGCTCACCGGCCGCGCCAGGAGGACGCCTCGGGGGGACGGGACGGTCCGGGGCTCCCCGTCGATCGAGATGGCCACCGAGGAGATGCGCTGGTCCTCGGTCACGGTGAACACCACCTGGGCCACCCGAAGCTGGAGCTCCTCGCCGGTGGCGCCGTGCTCGAACTCGCTGGACAGGTCGACGCGCGCCGTCGTGTCGTCGACGGTGACCGAGATGAGCCGGGTGTTGGGAGGGATCGCCGTATCGAGCCGCTCCCCCGGCGGCGCCTGGAACAGCGCCAGGAGCAGCGCGGCGGGGAGCGACGTGGCGACGCCACCGCCGGGCAGCGGGCGCTCGACCGCCCGGAGCTTCCCCTTGCGGACCATGTACACCCGGCCCGACTCGGGGAGCTGCGGCGTGGCCACCGTGCTCGGCGTCGCCGCCGGCGAGGCGTAGAGGTCCGGAGGCAGCTCGCCCTCCGGCACGATCGTGACCTCCGGCTGCCCGCATGCCGTGAGCGCGATGGCGACGGCGAGGACGGCGCCGCCCCTCACGGCTCGGGTTCCTGCTCGCGGCGCGGGAGCCGAAGCGTGAAGCGCGTCCCCCCGCTGCGGCCGGAGTGGACCAGGATCTCTCCGCCGTGGAGGTGGGCGTTCTCCCGGGCGATGGCCAGCCCCAGCCCGGCCCCGCGGCCGTCGCCGCGTCGGCGCGCCGGGTCCGCCTTGTAGAACCGCTCGAAGATGCGGTAGCCCGCCTCCGGCGGGATGCCGGGGCCGCGGTCCTCCACCGAGACGAGCAGCGCCCCGTCGTCCGCCGCCACGCGCACCGTCACGTCGCCGCCGCCGTGCACCAGGGCGTTGTCCACCAGGTTGCCCACCACGCGCTCGAGCCGCTGCTTGTCGGCCACGGTCGACAGCGTCTCAGGGTCGCCGTCGAACTCGATGCGCACGGCTCCCTGGCCGCTGCGGGTCCGCCGGGCCACCACCTCGCGGGCCAGATCGGCGAGCGACAGTCGCTCCCACGCCATGTCGACGCGCCCAGCCTCGACGCGGGACAGGTCCAGCAGGTCGTCGACGAGCCTCTGGAGGTACTCGAGGTCGGCCGCCAGGAGCTCGACCGCCCGCCGGACGGCCGGAGGGAGGTCGCGCCCGTGCTGGACCAGGTAGTCCGTTGAGGCCCGGAGCGTCGTCAGCGGCGTCCGCAGCTCGTGCGAGACGTCGCCGACGAACCTCCGCTCCCGGGTGATGCGCTCCTCCAGTGCGGCCGCCATCTCGTTGAAGGAGGCCGCCATGGCTGCCAGCTCGTCGCGGCCGCTCACCGGCAGCCGGGTCTCGAGCAGGCCCTCGGCCACGCGCCGCGCGGCCCGGCTGGCCCGGCGAACGGGGTCCACCACCCGGGCGCTGACCCGGCTGCCGGCCAGCGCGGCGAGCGCCACGGCGCCGGCCGACACGCCGACCAGGACGTTCCGGAGGATCCTCAGCGTCTGGTCGAGGTCCGTGAGCGCGAAGAAGAAGTACGCCCGGATGTCGTTCTGGGGGAGCGGCGAGCCGAACACGAGCTGTCTGGGGGTCGCGTTGCGGTAGGCGTACCCCACCTCGCCACGCTCGACCGCCGTGGACAGGGCCCCGGGCACCGACGTCGGCGTGATCGACAGCGAGGACGCGTAGTAGTCGATGCCGTCGGCCTCGGGATCGAGCAGGACGTTGTCGGCGTGGGCCTCGAGGACCGCCCCGAGCGCCTCGAGGTCGACTTCCTCTCCGGAGGCGGCCACCGCCGGCTGCGACAGATAGCGGAGCGCGTCGCGGAGGCCGGCGAACGCCTGCTGGACGGAGTCGTCGATCCGGCGGCTCGACAGGTACCGCTCGGCGAGGACGTACGTCGTGCCGGCGACGAGCGCCGAGACCGCCAGCGCGCCGCCGAGGAACGCGATGGTGATCCGCAGCCGCAGGCCCGGCCGCCCGATGGCGCGCCGTTCGGTCACGCCGCCACCTTGTATCCCAGCCCCCGGATCGTCTGGATGATGCGGGGCTCCCGCGGATCGTCCTCGATCTTGCCGCGGAGCCGGCGGATGTGGACGTCGACCAGCCGGGAGTCGCCGAAGTAGTCGTAGCCCCACACCCGCTCCAGCAGCTCCTCGCGGCTGAACACCCGGCCGCGCTCGGTGGCCAGCTCCAGGAGCAGCGTGAACTCGGTCCTGGTCAGCGGCACGACCTCGCCGCCGCGGGTCACCACGCCGTCCGCCGGTGCGATCTCCAGGTCGCCGACGACGATGCGGGGCCGCGGTCCCGAGCCCCCGGTGCGGCGGGCCAGCGCGCGGATGCGGGCGGAGAGCTCCTCGGCCACGAAGGGCTTGGTGACGTAGTCGTCGGCGCCGGCCTCCAGGCCCGCGATGACGTCGGCGCTGTCCGCGCGCGCGGTCACCATGATCACCGGCGTGGTGGAGACCCGGCGGATCTCCCGGCACACCTCCAAGCCGCTGCGGCCGGGCAGCACCAGGTCCAGCAGCACGATGTCGTACGGACGCTCCGCCAGCCTCGCCAGGCCCTCCTCGCCCGACCCGGCCTCGGTCACCTCCAGCCCCTCCCGGCGGAGGGTGATCGAGACGACGCGCCGGATGCGGTCGTCGTCCTCGATGATCAGCACGGACCGGGCCACGCCCCCGGGACTGCCCACCTGCGTCCTCCCCAACCCGGTGACGATCCGGTCACGTCCGGCCCGCCCGGGCGTCGCTGCACCGCCCGCGGGTACCGCCGGGGACCCGTCCGGGGAGGAGGCCCGCGTGGACTGGATCGTGCTCGTCGTCCTGCTGGCGCTGGCGGCGGCGCTGGCCGGGCAGGGGGCGCGGCTCGTCGCCCGGGGACGGCGGGCCGCCGACGCCGATCCCGAGGCCGGCACCGACCGCGCCGTCCTCTCGCTGGCGCTCGTCGGCGTCGCCCTCGGGATGGGGGCGACCGGCGCGGCCGTGGCCGCCGCCGGCTCTCCCGGACCGGTGCAGGCCGCCGTGTTCCTCGCCGCGGCGGTCGCGGTGGGCCTGCCCGTGGCCGCCGTCTGGCGGGGCACCCGCCGCGGCTGACCGCGGCCGGTCAGAACCAGCCGCGACGGGCGCCGAGCTGCCGGACGGCGGCGTCCAGGTGCGCGGCCACGGAACGGACGTCGGTGTCGGTGTGGCTCAGCCGCAGCCGGCCGCCGACGTCCCGCCCCTCGCTGAGCAGGCCGCCGCGCCGGTCGACCTCCAGGACGACGTCCACGCCCTGCGGGTCGGCGAGGAAGGTGACCTCCAGCTCGTTGACCCGGCCGCGCAGCCCGTACGGCGGGGCGAACTCGACCTCCTGGTAGAAGGGCAGCTCGCTGCCGCGGACGCGGCCCTTCTCCACGTCGGCGCCGCGGAAGGCGAAGCCCAGGCTGTCCAGCGCCTGCAGCACGGTGCGCTGCACCGGCAGCGGCAGCACGGTCACCGGGTCCAGGTCGCCGGGGTCGACCGAGCCCGCGATGTCCAGCCGGGTGCGCAGGCCGACGCGCATGCCGCGCAGGTGCCAGCCGTCGATCGCGGTGACCGGGCACTGCCACGGCACCGGCAGGCTGAACGGCAGGGCGTGCCGAGCGCCGGGCTCGACCCGAGCGGCCCCGGCGACGGCGACCGTGCCGAAGGTGACCTCCTCGCGCCAGGAGCTGTCACCGCTCTCCACCTCGACGGTGGCCTGCAGCGCGACGCGGACCTCGGTGACGTCCTGGGGGACCGAGCCGCCGGTGACGTGGACGGTGCCGGTCACCGACCCGCCCGGGGTCGTCTCCGGCCGGTCCAGCACCGTCTCGACGCCGGCGCCGCCGGAGCCCAGGCGCGCCATCATGCCGCGGAAGGCCATCGATCCTCCTGGTGGGTGAAGGTGGTGGGGTGCGTCGAGATCACGTCGGCCGGAGCCTGTCACGGCGTCCGACCACGTGTCACCGCCTCGTGGCGGGGGCACCGGGATCCCGTGGACCTCCCACCGGCACCGTCACCGAGGAGGGGGACGTGAGCGAGACCTTCAGCCTGGGCCGGATCGCCGGCATCCGCGTCGGCGTGAACGCCAGCGTCCTGGTGATCGTGCTGATCATCGCGGGGGGACTGGCGTTCGGCCGGTTCCCCCTCGTGCTGCCGGGCCGCGGCGCCGCCGCGTACGTCGCCGCCGGGGTGGCGGCCGCGGTGGCCTTCCTCGCCTCGCTGCTGGCCCACGAGCTGGCGCACGCCCTGGTGGCCCGGCGCAACGGGGTCGAGGTGGAGGGCATCACCCTGTGGCTGCTGGGCGGGGGGGCCCGGCTCCGGGGCGGTGCCCGCACGCCCGGTGCGGAGTTCCGCATCTCCGGCGTCGGACCGCTCACCAGCCTCGTCCTCGGGGTCCTCTTCGCCGCCGGCGCCGTCCTGGCCCGGCTCGCCGGGGCCGACGGGCTCCCGGTGGCCGTCCTCGACTACCTCGCCGGCATCAACGTGGCGCTCGCCGTCTTCAACCTCGTGCCGGCCGCCCCGCTCGACGGCGGGCGGCTGCTGCGGGCCCTGCTCTGGCGGCTCCGCGGCGACGCGTGGTCCTCGGCGGTGACCGCGGCGCGGGCGGGCCGGTTCTTCGGCTTCGCGCTGATCGCCCTGGGCTTCCTGCAGCTGGTCACCGGGCGGGGGTTCGGCGGGCTGTGGCTCGCGCTGGTCGGGCTGTTCGTGGTGAACGCGGCGACGGCCGAGGAGCAGCACGCGCAGGTCTCCGGCCGACTCGGTGGGCTGACCGTCGGCGCCGTCATGAGCGGCCCCGCGCTGGTCGCCGACCCGGACCTGAGCGTCGAGCAGTTCCTGCACGAGGTGGTCCTGGTGCGGCGCTTCAGCACCTATCCGCTCGTCGACGCCTCCGGCAGCCTCGTCGGCCTGGTGACGCTCAACCGGCTGCGCTCGGTGCCGCCCGCGGCCCGGGCCACGACCCGGCTGCGGGACGTCGCCTGCCCGCCGGCGGAGATCCCGGTCGCCCGGCCCGGCGAGCCGCTGACCGAGCTGCTGCCGCGCATGGAGGGGTGCAGCGACGGCCGCGAGGTCGTCCTCGACGTGAGCCGGGTCGTCGGCGTGGTCTCACCGAGCGACGTCGCCCGGACCCTGCAGCTGGCCGATCTGGCCGCCTTCGACCGGTACCCGTCGGCGGGGGGCGGGGCCGACGTCGCCCGCGTGCCGGACCCCGGCCGTCCCTGATGCCCCTCGCCGTCCGGGGACGGGTCAGGCGCCGCCGGTGAACCGGCGCTCGGCGCGGGCGGCCAGCACCGGGTAGAGCCGCGGCGCCAGCCGGACGAGCAGGTCGACGGCCTTGGCGTCGTTGCCGACGAGGATGCGCGGCCGGCCGGCCTCCACGCCGTCGACGACGATCCGCGCGGCCCGCTCCGGCGGCATCCGCAGCAGCTTCTCGTTGTACGCGCGGTGACGGGCCTCGTCGGCCGCGGTGAACTCCTGGCCCTGCGCCCTCGCGTGGTCGAACGCGGCCGTCGCGATGTTGGTCCGCACCCCACCGGGGTGCACCACGCTGACCTGCACCGGGGAGCCGGCGGCGAGCAGCTCCGCGCGCAGGCTCTCGGTGAAGCCGCGGACGCCGAACTTGCTGGTGCAGTACGCCGTCATGCGGCCCTGGCCCATGATCCCGTTGAGGCTGGAGACGTTGACGACGTGCCCGTCGCCGGAGGCGATCAGGTGCGGCAGGAACGCCTTGGTGCCGTGGAGGACGCCGAACAGGTTGATCGACAGCACCCGGTCGTAGTCGGCCCAGGTGCTGTCGAGCACGGTGCTGCCGCCGGCGACCCCGGCGTTGTTGTAGACCTGGTGGACGACGCCGAAGTGCCCGGCCACCGCGGTTGCGTACGCCTCGACGGCCGCGCGGTCGCTGACGTCGAGCCGGGCCGTGTGCACCTCGGCGCCCAGCGCCCGGGCCCGGTCGGCGGTCTCGCCCAGGGCCGGCTCGTCGACGTCGGACAGCGCCGGCCGGGCGCCCCGCTTCGCCAGCTCGAGGGCCAGCTGCCGGCCGATGCCGGAGCCGGCGCCGGTGACGACGGCGACCTCGCCCGGACCACCGCAGGAGGAACCCGATGAGCAGCGTGCGCGGCAAGGTCGCCGTCGTCACCGGCGCCGGCTCCGGCATC
>DASZZY010000090.1:0-30766 GCA_036260395.1 Actinomycetota bacterium | reverse complement strand
GGCGGTAGCCGCCGCCGCGGTGGCCGCCCCGGTCTACCTCCGGCTCCTCCGAGGCATGGTCTCCTCAGGCGCGGCGCGGAGGATGGCGGTGCCGGTCGGCCTCTACGTCGTCGCGGTCGCCGGGATGGCGGCCTCCGCCCTCGCGACACTGGCGACGCCCGGCTGGACCGGGACGAGGAGCGCCCTGGCCATCGCCGGCGCCGTCCTGTTCATGGGCTCGGACGCGTTGATCGGCTGGAACCGGTTCGTGCGGCCGCTCCCCTGGGCGCCGGTGGCGATCATGGCCAGCTACCACCTGGCCCAGGGGGCGCTCGTGTGGGCCCTGCTGGGCGCGGTCTGAAACCGCGGCTTACCCGTTAGTTCCTCGCCGAACTCATGCTGGACCGCCACGTCGAGCGTCGGCTCAGAGATTCACGTTGAACAGCGTGATGAGCCCGACGACGATGAGGTACGCGGCCACGATGTAGTTGAGGACGCGCGGGAAGATCAGGATCAGGATCCCCGCGGCCAGGGCGATGATGCCCACCAGGTCGAACTGGAACGAGATCTCGCCGCCGCCGCGCTGCGCCAGCGCGATGCCCAGGGCCGTCATGCTCGCCTCCTTCCGGAGAGGGATGGACGAGGGGCACGATAGGGGGCGGCCCGCGAGGGGGAAAGCCGGGCGGCCTACCGGCCCTCGAACCGCGGGGGCCGCTGCTCGAGGTAGGCCTCCACCGCCTCGCGGTGGTCGTCGCTCTCCACGCAGGTCGCCTGGGCCTGGGCCTCGCGCTCCATGGCCGTCTCCAGCGGCGTCTCGTGCCCCCGCGAGAGCAGGGCCTTGCTGAGGCTCACGGAGATCGGGGGAGAGGCGACGAGCTCCCGCGCGTAGGTGTCGGCCTCCTTCTCGAGCGCATCGACCGGGACGATGCGGTTGACGAGGCCCATCCGCTCCGCCTCGTCGGCCTCGACCGTGCGGCCGGTCCACACCATCTCCTTGGCCCGGGCGGGACCGATCGCCCGCGCCAGCCGGTGCGTCCCCCCGAGGTCCGGGACCAGCCCGAACCGGACCTCGAGCATGGCGAACCGCGCGTCCTCCGCGGCGATCCGGAGGTCGCAGGCCAGTGTCAGCTGGAACCCCGCCCCCAGGGCGTGGCCCTGCACGGCGGCGACGGTCGGCTTGTCCATCTGCGCCAGGAGCGCGAACGGGCGCTGGGCCATCCGGACGAAGGACCGGAACCGCGCCCCCCGGGTCCCGGCCAGCTGGCCGAGGAGCGTGAAGTCGATCCCGGCGCTGAACGACGGCCCCTGGGCCCGCACGAGGACGACCCGGATGCCGCTGTCGGCGGCGGCCCGCTCGGCGGCGTCGCCGAGCTCCGAGAACATCTGGGTGTTGATCGCGTTGCGCTTGTCGGCGCGGGCCAGCTCGATGGTGGCCACGCCGTCATGGACGCCGTACTTCAGGGTGTCGTAGTCGGCCACGGTGACCTCCTCGGGGCGGACGCTACCATAGCGCCGCGGGGCGCTTAGCTCAGCGGGAGAGCGCCGCCCTTACAAGGCGGAGGCCGGTGGTTCGAACCCACCAGCGCCCACCAGGAACGGTGCAAGGGCAGGAGCTGTCGAGGGGATCGCGTTCCCTGTCCAGTACGATGGCCCGGAGCCGCGGAACTTGTCGCTCAGGAGCGAGGCCGGCGCTACTTGGGAGGGAGCGTCTCGATGAACTCCCGTGCCAGCCGGAGCCAGCGAGCGAGCTTCGCGTCGGTCTTCACCCCGGGGGCGGAGACGAACACGTAGCCCTTCATGGGGCGACCGGTGAAATCCATGGGCCGCACATGCCTCTCTCGCAGCGCATCCTCGGCTCGGTCGGCCCCCAGCCTCAGCATGACGTCGTCGCGGATGAGCCCGCAGCACATGTGTCCCCGGACCATGAACGCAAGACCACCGAACATATTGCGCTCGTCCACATCCTCGTCCTCGCCGAGGATGTTCCGGATCCTGGAAGCGAGGCGCTCGCTATAGGCCATCCGAGCTCCTGGGCCGGTCGGAGGGTAGCATCGTCGAATCCCTGGCTTCCTCAGTCTTCGCGGTCTCGTGCCCCCACGGCTACGCGGTCAGGCGGCGGCGCTGCCACCAGAGGACCCAGCCGTTCCCTGAGACCTGCCCCTGCGACCATTGCCGCTCGCCCTCGATCGGGCCGAGTGTCCCTTTCGGACGAACCGTCCCGTCGCTGAGGATCTCCGCGACGGCATGCTGCCGGCGGGGCTCCGGCCGCTCCCGCTCCTCCTGCCCCATGCGGGGCGCTTGCCTGGTCGGCGCCATCCGTCTCACCTCCGTGGGTCCTCTCCTTCTGCCAACACCCACACGACGAACGGGGAGGCGGGGTTTGGACAGGTCCGGAGTACCATGTCCAAACGCGATGTCCTCGTTCGTCGAGAGAGTGAAGCGGCCCAAGGGGCCGCCGGGCGGAAGGAGGACGCCATGAAGTACCTGCTGTTGATCTACGGCGACGAGTCGGCCAGGCGAGAGGTCCCACCTGACGACCCGGCGGTCGCGCTGAAGCCCTGGTGGGAGTACCAGGGGTGGCTCCAGGAGAAGGGCTGGTATATCGGGGGGGACGCTCTCCAGCCGACGGCCACGGCCACGACGGTCCGGGAGCGCGACGGGAAGACGCTGACCACCGACGGGCCCTTCGCCGAGACCAAGGAGCAGCTCGCCGGGTACTACCTGATCGAATGCGAGAACCTGGACCAGGCCATCGAGGCCGCCTCGAGGATCCCGGCAGTGGACCAGGGATCGATCGAGGTCAGGCCGGTCATGGAGATACCGGACCAGCCGTTGTAGCGACCGACGTCCGGGGGGTCGTCGACCGCCTGTTCCGGCGGGAGCAGGGGCGGGCGGTCGCGACCCTGATCCGCGTTCTCGCGGACTTCGACCTGGCGGAGGACGCCGTCCAGGAGGCATTCTCCGAGGCTCTCCGGACCTGGCCCTCCCGCGGGGTCCCCGAGAATCCCGGGGCGTGGATCACCACGACCGCCCGGAACCGGGCCATCGACCGCCTGCGACGGGAGCGCGTCCTCGGGGAGAAGACCCAGACGCTGGGCCGGCTCGCGGAGCTCGAGGCGCTTGCAGGGGACGAGACGGACGTGAGCGGGATCCCCGACGACCGACTCCGGCTGATCTTCACGTGCTGCCACCCCGCACTCCCCATGGACGCGCGGGTCGCGCTCACCCTCCGGATGCTCGGCGGGCTCAGCACCAGCGAGATCGCCAGGGCGTTCCTGGTGACCGAGCCGACCATGGGCAAGCGGATCGTCCGAGCCAAGGCCAAGATCAGGGATGCGGCAATCCCCTACAGGGTTCCACCGCCGGCGCTGCTCTCGGAACGTCTTCCCGGCGTCCTCGCGGTGCTCTACCTCGTCTTCAACGAGGGATACGCGGCCACGGCCGGCACGCTGTTACGGGTAGACCTGTGCGAAGAGGCCATCCGCCTGGCTCGCCTGCTCGTCGAGCTCATGCCCGGTGAGCCCGAGGCCGTGGGGCTGCTCGCGCTGATGCTGCTGCACCACTCGCGGTGGGCGGCGCGGGTGGGAACCGCCGGCGATCTGATCCTGCTGGAGGAGCAGGACCGGGCCCGTTGGGATCACGCCATGATCGACGAGGGACTGGCGCTGGTCGACGAAGCGCTGGGCCGGGGCCGGGCTGGTCCCTACCAGGTGCAGGCGGCCATCGCTGCTCTCCACGCCGGGGTGCCCCGTCCCGAGGACACGGACTGGGCGGAGATCGCGGGCCTGTACGGCGTGCTGGAGCAGATGGCGCCGACGCCGGTGGTGGCCCTGAACCGTGCCGTCGCTGTAGCCATGGCCGACGGCCCCGAGCGCGGGCTTCCGCTGGTCGAGGAACTGGGCGCCGAGCTCGACGGCTACCACCTGTTCCACGCAGCGCGGGCGGACCTGCTCCGGCGCCTCGGGCGACAGAGCGATGCCGCGGAGGCCTACCGGCGCGCGCTGGCCCTGGCGACGAACCCCAGCGAGGGCGCGTATCTGGAGCGGCGGCTGAAACAGCTCGGCGAATCACCACGGTTCTCCTGAAGACCGTCCCGGCTCTGGGTGGATGTTCGCCGGGTGCCAATCAGATGGACGGCCGGAAGCAAAAGGTCGATTACCCTCGCCTTGCGCCGGAACGCATGACAACCGCATAACGACCGCAGGGAACGCAGGGTAAGCGACGGATACCATGTGCAACCGAAATCGCTGGTCAGGGCGCTGACCTGCGGGTTTCGGGGCCGTTACAGGGCGGAGGTCGGTGGTTCGATCCCGCCAGCGCCCACGGCCCTCTCCGTCTCCATCTCGTACGCGTACCAGGTGGAACGGCTGACGCCGGGAAGCGAATCGTACAAGCGCTGCGCTCCGAGATTGTCGGGGTGCGTGTACCACTCGAGATGCGCGGCGCCGCGGCGGCGAGCTTCCTCGAACGCGGCCAGGATCAGCGCCCGCCCGATCCCCGAGCCCCGGGCAGTCTCCCGGACATACAGATCATTCATCAGGACGGTGTCCGCAGCTTTGGTCGAGCTGTGGAACCAGTACAGCGTGGCGAAGCCCACGAGCGCTCCACCGGCCCAGGCGCCGAGAAGGAGCCCTTCGGCGCTCGGGTGGAGGAACCGCGAGAAGAATCGCCGGTTCCGGTCCCAGTCCGGGTCGGTGTTGTAGAAGCGCTGGTAGCCGGCGACCAGAGGCAGCAGCTCTTCGAGCTCGTTCCGGCGGAGGGGGCGAACGTCCACGTCGTTCATCGATGCATTCTCCTCGAGCTCAGCCCATCTTCGCCCGGGGGGGAAGTCATGCCCCCGCCGCCCGCGAAGCGGGAGGTCGGGACCGCTGCGGGTCGTTAGGGGCTGGCGCGGCGGGCCCGGGCCCGCCGCTTTCCCTCGTGCATCGCCTGCACCCGAGGGACGGGGATCGCCCGGCCCTCCTCAATCACGTCGGGGGGCAACAGTTGCCTCGGGGGCATCCCGTCTGCCCACACGTCTGCGCCGGCGAGGAGCCCAGGAGCGGTGTGGATCGTGAAGTCAGGCGGGGCAACCTGGTCGAGACCGTCCCACGCCACCGGGAAGGACACCGGCGCGCCCGGTCGTATCCGCGGGCTGTACGCCGCGACGACCGTGGCCCCCCCGGCCCGGGTGGGATCCACGAAGACCTTGCTGCCCCTGTCCTCCCGGAGGAACGTGGTGGTTGCCAGCGTCGGGTCGAGCCGCTCGGTGCGGGCGGCGAGCGCCCGGGTGGCCGCCGCCACCTCCTCGACCGTGGCGTCCCGGACCGGCACGAACACGTGCAGGCCCTTCGCGCCGCTGGTCTTGATCGCTCCTTCCAGGCCGGCTTCCAAGAGCACCTGTCGGACCAGCATCGCCACGGAGACCGCCAGCCCGAACCCGTCGGCGCTGGGCGGGTCGAGGTCGAGCACGAGGTAGGTGGGGTGAGCCCAGTCCTCGGCACGAACCAGTGTGGGGTGGTACTCCACCGCACGCTGGTTGGCGAACCACCGCAGCGAGCGGCGGTCGTTGCAGAGCGCGTAGGCGACCTCCCGCTGCGAGGTCTGGGCCCAGAGGCGGACGGTCGGTATCCAATCCGGCGTGTACTTCGGGACGTTCTTCTGCATGAAGGGCTGCTGGCCCGGCCGGACCCGGATCACCGACAACGGCCGGTCCCGCAGCTCCGCGAGGATGCGGTCGGCGACCGCCTCCAGGTACTCGATCAGATCCCGTTTGGTGGCCTTCGCTCCATCGAACAACGGCTGGTCCAGGTTGGTCAGCGGCACGCCCGTGGTCTCGGATTTCGCGAACCGCTCGGTCACGGGGTCACTGTGCCATCTTCGGCCAGGACGGGTTTGGCATCCTTGACCGGGCTTCTAGCGGGATCCATGACGGCTCGAGCGTCGGCTATGTCTCGATCTCTGTGCCACGGTGAGGACGGCGAGACCGCTGACGAGCAGGGCCACGAGGTTGATGCCCAGATGTGCGGCGGCGCCCGCGGACTCGCCCCAGTTGCCGTACGCCACGGCAACCCCCACGTTGGACGCGGCGGGGATCGTCGTGATCGAGATCAGGACGCCGATGAGGGCCCCCGACTTCGCGCTGATGACCGCCAGCATGCCAGCCGTCCCGGCGAGCACGGCAACGACCAGTGACGTCCAGTTCGGCCGGGAGATGAAGATCGTGAGCTCCCGCCGGCCGGGATCGAGCGCCTCGGGCGCCAGGCCGCCCGCCACCATCCCGACGCTCAGCAGAGCCGCCGCCACGATCGCCAGCGGGAACCCGAAGACCAGGGCTCGGAGCGAGCGGCCGGCCTCCCGGCGGCGCCGCTCGACGATCGCCACGCAGACGCCGGCGATCGGCCCGTACTCCGGCCCGACGACCATGGCGCCGATGATGAGGACGATCGAGTCCGTCACGATGCCGACAGCGGCGATCAGCGTGGCGATCACGATCAGGAGGAGGAACGAGATCGAGAGCGTGGCGCTCTCCGAGAGCCGATTCTCGACCTCCTCCCACACCACCGCGTCGGCCGGGGACCCCGGCGCCACCTCCTCCGCGGCCACGGCGGCGCGGGAGACCGACGCGTCGACGTTCTCGACGGCGATCGAGCCGCGCTGGCCGAGGCCCAGCTCGCGGAGCTCGGCGACCAGGGTGCTACCGCCTTCCTTCGGCACGTCGCACGACACGAGGTCGCCCCGGGGCTTCGACGCCGCGCCCCGCAGGTGCCACAGGTTCGTGACCTCCGGGGCCCGCTCGAGCCGCTCGAGCACCGTGGGGAGGAGATCCGGCGGGACGACGAGCCGAAGGTGGAGCACGCCCGCATGCTACGCGGGAGGTTCGTCCGAGGGGGCGCCGCCGCTAGGCGTCGAGGATCTCGACGGCGTAGAGGGCGCCGTCGCGCTCGCGGAGGCGAACGAGGACCGGGAGCTCCTGCGTCCGGTGCTCCTCGAGGTGCTCCAGGTCGAACCCGTAGTCGCGGGCCGGATCGATCCGGACGTCGAACGAGCGTGCGCCCTGTCGCACCACGAACGACTCGATCGTGCCGCCCGCGTCCCGTGCGATCTCGGTGATGAGGCCGGTCACCCGCTCGGGCGGCGGCGCCGGCTCGGAACCGCCGCAGCCGACCGCCAGCACGAGGGCGATGACCGCGACCAGGAGCACGGCGGGATTCTGCCCCACGCGCCCACCGCTCGCACCGCCCGACCCGCGGCGGGCGATCATGTCGCCGTCCGCGGCGCGGTGCAGCATGATGCCGACAGATGGCTACCCGAGCGGACAAGCGGATCGCCGCCCTGTACGACCTGCCGCCCGAGGAGTTCATCGCGGCGCGCGATCGCCTGGCGCGGGAGCTGCGGGACGCGGGTGACGCTTCAGCGGCGGACGTCCGGAAGCTCCGCCGACCGACGCTGGGGGCCTGGGTCGTGAACCAGCTGGCCCGGAACCACGGCGACGAGCTCGGCGAGCTCATCGCGGTCGGCGAGCGGCTCCGCGCGGCGCAGCGGGCCGTCATCGAGGGGGGCTCGCGGGAGGCGCTGCGCGAGGCGGGGAACGAGCGACGCAGCCTCATCGACCGCCTGCTCGACCGGGCGCAGCAGCTCCTGGCGGAGCGGGGCTCGCCGGTAGCCCGGGGCCGCCTCGACGGCGTCGAGGGATCGCTCATGGCGGCGACGATGTCGGAGGAGGCCGCCGGGGAGGTCAGGCAAGGGAAGCTGGCCCGCGAGCTCGAGGCACCGGCGGGCTTCGAGGCGGCCGGCTTCGGCGAGGTGGCGCCGGCGGCGCCTCCACCGGCCCGCGACCGGCGGGCCGAGCGGCTACGTGCCCAGGCGGCCGAGGCCGCGGAGGAGGCCGACGCCGTCGAGGAGGAAGCGCGCCGCCTCGAGAACGAGGCCGTTCAGGCCGAACGCGCCGCGCGCGACGCCCGGGCGGCCGCCGACCGAGCCGCCGACCGAGCGGCGAAGGCCCGACGCCGGGCGGAGGATCTGCACGGGCGAGTACAGGCGGACTGAGCACGAGGCGGGAAGGAGTGGCCATGCTGGGATGGGTGGGCGACATCGAGGCGCAGACGCTCGGCAACGATGCCTTCCGCCGGGTCCTGTTCACGGGCCGGCACCTCCAGCTCACGGTGATGCGCCTGGGCCCCGGGGAGGACATCGGCCGGGAGGCGCACCCCCACCTCGATCAGTTCATCCGCATCGAGTCCGGACGGGGACGGGTCGAGCTCGGGCGGGCGGCCGACCGCGTCGACGAGACCCACGATGTCGAGGACGACTGGGCCATCGCCGTCCCGGCGGGCGTGTGGCACAACGTCGTCAACACCGGACCCGGCGATCTCAAGCTGTACTCCATCTACGCGCCCCCCGAGCACCCGCCCGAGACCGTCCACCGCACGAAGGCCGACGCCGAGGAGGCCGAGCGCTCCGCCGGGGCGTGAGGGACCGCACCGCTGGGTAGGAGTTCCGGCGCCCGATGTCGAATCCTGCCGTCCGTCGGACGCGTCTTCCCGTTCCGAAGAGGATGTCGACTTCCCGAGCCCGCTGGACCGTCGCGGTGGCGGCGGCCGCGTCGCTATCGCTGCTGGTCGCCCCGCTCCCGGCCGAGGGCCAGGCCGGCCCGGTGGCGCCCTACCGCGCCGGCGACGACAGCGTGATCGCCCTGAACATCCTGCCGCCGGGCCAAGGCCGCCACCCGAACGCCGTCGAGTTCCTCCAGACCCAGGCCACCGGCGAGCCTCCCGAGCACACCCGCGACCAGCTCGACATGTACGACGCGATGGCCCACGCGGAGACGATCTCGGACATCGACGAGTACTTCAAGGACGCCTCCTTCGGGGTGCGTCCGGACCATGTCGAGCGGCGGTACTCTCCGCGGGAGGGCGTCACCGTGCTCCGCGATGCTGGCTACGGCGTTCCCCACGTCTACGGCGAAACGCGGAGCGACGTGATGTTCGGGGCGGGGTACGTCTCCGCCGAGGACCGGCTGTTCATGATGGACGTCCTCCGCCATGCGGGCCGCGGCCGGCTGTCCCGGTTCCTCGGGGCCAGCCCCGCGAACCTGGCGATGGACCGGGCGGTGTACCGAAGCGTCGACTACACCGAAGAGGAGCTCGAGGCGATGTTCGAGCGCCTGCGACGGGTCGATCCGAGGTTGGGGACCACCGTGATCGCTGACATCCGCGACTTCGCCCAGGGGGTGAACGCCTACATCTCGGAGGCGTTCGCCGATCCACGGAAGCTGCCCGCCGAATATGCGGCGCTGCAGGTGTTCCCGCGGCCGTGGAGGGTGACCGACACCGTGGCGATCGCGACGCTCATCGGCGGGCGGTTCGGCGGGGGCGGCGGCCAGGAGCTGCGGAACGCGGCGTTCCTCGATGCGCTCCAGGAAGCCGGGTACCCGCCGGACCAGGCGCGGACGATCATGGCGGACCTGCGATTCGCCGAGGATCCCGAGGCGTGGGTCCACGCCGAGCGGCCGTTCCCGTTCCTGACCGGACTCGGTCGGGTGGATCCAGACGCCGTCGCCATGCCGGACCGTGCGGAGCGCGTCGACGCCCAGATGCGCGCCGCCGACCCGCCGGCGGCCGTGGATGGCCCCTTCGGGCCGATCCGGTTGGCCTTCCCGTCGGGGATGAGCAACGCCGCCCTCATCGGTTCGGATCTGTCCTCCAGAGGGCGACCACTGGCGATCTTCGGGCCGCAGACGGGCTACTGGTCGCCCCAGATCCTCAACGAGCTGGACCTCCACGGGCCCGGCATCGCCGCCCGGGGGATCGGGTTTCCGGGGATCTCGATGTACGTCCTGCTCGGTCGGGGCCGGAACTACGCGTGGAGCGCGACGTCGACGGACGGCGACAACATCGACACGTTCGCCGTCGAGCTCTGCGAGCCCGACGGCTCCGAGCCGAGCGTCGGCAGCGACCACTACGTCCGCGGCCGCAGGTGCGTCCCGATCTACGAGCGGACCGACTCCTGGCTGGCGAAGCCGTCCGCAGGCGGGATGCCCGACCCCTCGAACCCCGACGACGCGGTGCTCGTCGAGATGACCACCCAGCGGGCCGACGTCCCGACCGAGCAGGGGTTCCGGACTGGGATCGTACAGGCGCGGGGCACCTCGGGCGGGATGCCGGTGGCCTACGTGCGGCTCCGTTCGACGTACGGCGCTGAGCTGGACTCCGCGCTGGCGTATCCGGGGGTCATGGACCCGCGCCGGACCCGATCGGCCGCGGACTTCCGCCGGGCGTTCTCCCGCTACAACTACACGTTCAACTGGTTCTACCTCGACGATCGCGACATCGCCTACCAGTTCACCGGCGCGCTGCCGCTGCGAGCGCCGGGCGTCGACCCCGATCTTCCGGTGTGGGCGGAGCGTCGATGGGGCTGGCGCGGGATGGTCGTGGATGCCCGGAAGCCGTTCTCGGTAAGCCCGGCGAAGGGATACCTCACGAGTTGGAACAACAAGCCGGCACCGGGATTCCGGGCGCCCGACGACGAGTGGAGCCTCGGTCCCGTCCACCGGAGTCAGCTCCTCGATGAGCGCATCGTGGCCGCCGCGGAGGCCGGCTCCATCGACATGCGCGAGCTGGTCGACCTCGTGGCCGATGCGGGGACCGTCGACCTCCGAGGCAGCGCCGTCCTCCCATACATGCTCCGGGTCCTGGGGACTCCCGCCGATCCGCGGATCGCGGAGGCGGTGTCGCTCCTCGAGGCATGGGTGGCCGATGGCGCCCATCGCCGTGATCTCGACGATGACGGTCGGTACGAACACCAGGCGGCCGTGGCCCTCATGGACGAGTGGTGGAGCCGGGCCCTCGACGCCGCCTTCCGGCCGGTCCTCGGGGACGCCTTCGACGACGTCCCGGAGCCCCAGGATGACCCGAACCGACTGAACGGGACGGGCTCGGCGTTCCAACACGGGTGGTACGGCCACCTCCAGAAGGACCTCCGGACCGTGCTGGGGCGGCAGGTTGAGGGCCGGTTCTCGCGCGCGTACTGCGGGCTTGGAGCGCTTCGGGCATGCCGGGCTGATCTCCTGGCGAGCCTCGACCAGGCGGTGGGGGCCCTCGAGGAGCGGTTCGGCGAGGACCCGGCGACGTGGGACGCCAACGAGGCCGCCGAGCGGATCCGCTTCGTGTCGATCGGCGTCCTGGGCCAGCCGCCGATCGACTGGCAGAACCGTCCCACGTTCCAGCAGGTCGTCGAGTTCGGGCCGGTCCCGCGGCCGCGCTGAGCCGGCGAGCGTCCGCGGAGCGGGCGCTATGCTAGGCGGCCGATGGCGGCATCCCCTCGGGTCGAAGACTGGACGGCGGTCCTCGATCGCCGGTACCCGCCCTCGTGGGCGGAGGCGTGGGACTCGGTGGGGCTCCAGGCCGGCGATCGCACCTGGCCGGCGGAGCGTGTCCTGGTGGCGCTGGACCCGACCGCCGAGGTCGTCGACGAGGCGGCGCAGCGAGGGTGCGGGCTCGTCGTCACCCACCACCCGCTCGTGTTCCGGCCGCTGAAGCGCGTCGATCTCCGCGACGCCGTGGCCGCCACCGTGGCCCGCGCACTGGCGGCCCGCGTGGCGGTCTTCGCCTGCCACACCAACGCCGACGTCGCCGCGCCGGGCGTGTCCGATGCGCTGGCCGAGACCCTCGACGTGCGGGTCTCCGGCGTCCTGCGCCCCACGGCGGCCGGGGCCCGGGTGAAACTGGTCACGTTCTGCCCGCCGGACGCCACGGCCAAGGTCCTCGACGCGATCGCCCGGGCCGGGGGGGGCGTGATCGGCGAATACACCCACTGCTCGTTCCGGGTGCGGGGGACCGGGACGTTCCTCCCCTCCGAGCGGGCCCGGCCGGCCGTCGGGGAGCGAGGCGCGCTGAACGAGGTCGAGGAGGACCGCGTGGAGGTCGTGGTCCCCGCCGACCGGTCGGCTCACGCGGTCGAGGCGCTCGTCGACGCCCATCCCTACGAGGAGGTGGCGTACGACCTGTACCCGCTGGCCGGCTCCGGCGGCGCGGGCCTCGGCCGCCTCGGAACGGTCGACCCGCTGCCAGCGGGCGATCTCGCGGAGCGGTGCCGGGAGCGACTCGGCTCCGAGGTCCGGCTGATCGGCGATGCCTCGGCGGAGGTCCGGTCGGTCGCGGTGTGCGGGGGCTCCGGCGGATCGCTGGTCGGCGAGGCGATCGCCGCGCGGGCGGACGCCTACGTCACCGGCGACGTGAAGCACCACGAGGCCCTCGAGGCGTCGGCCGGCGGCCTGAGCGTGATCGACGCCGGGCATCACGGTACCGAGTGGCCCTTCGTGCCCCGGCTGGCCGAGGCGCTGAGCGACGAGGGCCCCGGGGGCGACGTCCTCGTCTCGGGCGTGGACACGGACCCGTTCCGGTGAGGGGGATGGACCGCCTCCTGGAGCTCCAGGAGCTCGACCGGTCGGTCGACCGCCTCGAGGCCCGCCGGCGCGACCTGGAGAGCGGCGAGGAAGTCGAGGAGCGCCGGCGCGACCTCCAGCAGGTCGAGGAGCGCCTCGGCGAGCTCCGCCTGGCGCTGGACTCCGTGGTCCGCGAGCAGGGACGGCTGGAGGCCGAGGCCGCCTCGCTCGACGCCAAGATCACGGCCGAGGAGCGCCGGCTGTACGACGGCTCCGTGGCCAACCCCAAGGAGCTCGAGTCGATCCAGGCCGAGGTGAAGAACCTCCGCGACCGGAAGCGGCGCGTGGAGGACACGGCCCTCGACCAGATGGAGCGGCGCGAGGACATGGAGGGGCGCCTCCCCGGCCTCGAGGGGGAGGTGGCCGAGCTCCGCGAGCGGCTGGCGGAGCTGGAGCGGGCATCCACCAGGGAGCTCCAGGAGATCGGGACGGCGGTCGAGAGCCGCCGCGCCGAGCGCGAGGGCCTGGTGACCGAGTTCGACGAGGAGCTGCTCGAGCTCTACGAGGACCTGCGCGCCCAGAAGAAGGGCGTCGGGGCCGCCGCGCTGCGGGACGGCGTGTGCCAGGGCTGCCACCAGAAGCTGTCGGCCCTGGAGCTCGACCGCATCAAGCGGACGGACGGGATCCGGAGGTGCGAGTACTGCCGGCGGATCCTGATCCTCGAGTGATCGTGGCCTGCGACGGCGCGGCCCGGGGCAACCCCGGCCCCGCGGGGATCGGCATCGTCGTGACCGACCGCGACGGGACGGTCCTCGGCGAGGTGGGGGAGGGGATCGGCGTGGCCACGAACAACGTGGCCGAGTACCGGGCCGCGATCCGGGGGCTGGAGCTGGCCCGGGAGCACGGGGCGGCCGGCGTCCTGCTCCGGTCGGACAGCCGGCTGCTGGTCGAGCAGCTCTCGGGACGGTTCCGCGTCAAGAACCCGACGCTCCAGGTCCTCCACCAGCGGGCCCGCGAGCTGCTCCGGGCGTTCGACGACGTGGCCATCGAACACGTCCCCCGGGAGCTGAACGCCGAGGCGGACCGGCTGGCGAACGAGGGCGTCGACGCCTGGCTGGCCGGGCCGGGCAGGGACTACCGGCGGCCGGAGCCGCCGCCCCCGCTGTTCGACGAGTGAGGCGGCCGGGTCACGGCTCGACGAGGAAGGCGTCCGGCGGGAACGGGACGGGCACCGTCAGCTCCCGCTCGCCGTCGAGCCGGAGCGCCAGGCCCTCGGGGACCTGATCGAGCGGGATGGGCGCGAAGTGGAGCGCCCCCTCGACCGCCGCCCCGGGCGGGATCCGGCCGGCGAGCGAGGCGGTCACTCCCGAGCCGGGCAGGCCGGCGTCGGCCACGGCCAGGAACGTGCCGGGCAGGTCGACGCGGACGTCCCGGCCGGTCCCGTTCCGGAGGCGCACGTTGACGACCGTGCTGCCGCTGAAGCGGAACACGCTGTCGACGGCCAGGCGGACGCCGCCCTCCTCCGCCGCGGGTGGGGGCTCGAGCACCGTGATCGCGTCGAGCATGGACCGCCCGTCGCGGTTGGCGTCCACAACGGCCCACGAATCGCCGCGGCGCACGGCGAACACCGGGCTCTCGAAGAGGCGGGAACTGGGGACCACCCGCCCGTTCGGCGCCCGGACGAACACGTCGACCGTGGCGTCCACCGCCACGGCGGCCTGGTCGGGCCCGATCTCCACGACGCGGAGGGCCCGGAGCATCAGACGCCCCGGACGGGCGAACCGCAGGCCGGCGTTCTGGACGCCGAGCCAGTAGACCCAGTTCCGGAGCTCCTCCCCGGCCACGGCGCGGCGGAGGGCGCCGACGCTCCGCTCGGCCCCGGCGTACTCGCGGAGGAACCGCACCACGGCGGCACGCACCGCCCCCGTCTCCAGGCCCGCCGTGGCCGCCCCGGGCGCCCGCGCCAGGGGCGGTCCGGGGCCGTCCCCCCCGCCCGAGCAGGCCGACCCCACGAGCGCCAGGCCGAGGAGGAAGGGAAGGGGTCGCACCGCGGGGGGATTATAGGTTCGGCCGTATACTTGAACGGAGGAGCCGGCCGGGCGGCCGCGGCGGGCCTCGGCCCGTCGAGGAAAGTCCGGACTCCGCAGGGCAGGGTGCTGGGTAACGCCCAGGCGGGGCGACCCGCGGAAAGTGCCACAGAGAGCAGACCGCCCGCTGCCCCCCGATACGGCTCGCCGCCGGGGGGTGAGGGCAAGGGTGAAACGGTGAGGTAAGAGCTCACCAGCGCGCCGGGCGACCGGCGCGGCTCGGCAAACCCCACCCGGAGCAAGGCCAAGCAGGGAGCGTTCGAGGGCGGCCCGCCCGAGCTCCCGGGTCGGCCGCACCGAGCGTCGCGGCAACGCGGCGCCCAGAGAGATGGCCGCCCCCGCTCCGGCGGGACAGAATCCGGCTTACAGGCCGGCTCCTCACTCCACCGAGCCGGCCGCGTTCGTCCTGAGCGGAGATCATCCCTCCACGACCCGGATCTCGGTCGAGATCTCCACGCAGTCGCCGATCGTCCTGGCCACAGGGCACTTCTCGGTGTGGCGCTGCATGGCCCGGTCGAGCTTTCCCCGGGCCTCGTCGTCGAGCGTCGCGCGGAGCGTGTAGCTCACGCGGATCCTGCTGACCACCAGCACGCGGTCGTCCGTCAGGTCGATCTCCCCGGCCACGTCGGCACTGAGCCGGCCATCCGATGCGGGTATGCCGCGCGCCTCCAGCGCGCCTCCCAGGGTCCCCGTCAGTCACCCGCCGGCGGCGGCCACCATGTAGTCCAGCGTGGCGGCGTGCGGCTCGAACGACCCGGGCTCTCGCCCGTAGTGCTCGGCGATCTCGTCGTGCGTCCCGAACAGCACGGGGCCGTCTACGGGGATGTCGGCCCGGCGGGTGCCCCCGCCCAGCCGCTCGATCCGGACGCGCGAGGTGTACACGGTCATCGGGCGACCTCCTTCCCGCTGGCTACGACTTCGTGGCGCGGGCCAACTGCTTGCCGGCGTGGTACGACGAGCGGACCAGGGGCCCGGACTCCACGTGGGCGAACCCCATGGCCATGCCCGTCCGGGCGTGCTCCGCGAACTCCTCGGGCGTCACCCACCGGTCGACCGGGAGGTGGTACGTCGTCGGCTGGAGGTACTGCCCCAGCGTCATCAGATCGACGTCCGCGGCGCGGAGGTCTCGGAGGGCCTCGGCCACCTCCTCGGGGCGCTCGCCCATCCCGAGGATGAGGTTCGACTTCGTGATCTGGCCGGGCCGGAGCTCCTTGGCCAGCCGCAGGACCTCGAGCGACCGCTCGTAGTCGAATCCCGGACGGATCCGCCGGTGGAGGCGACGGACGGTCTCCAGGTTGTGGGCGAACACGTCGGGCTCCGCCGCCATCACCGTGGCCAGCGCCCCGCGGTCGCCGCGGAAGTCGGTCGGCAGCACCTCCACCCCGCACCCGGGACTCAGCCGGCGGATCTCCCGAACGGTCTCCGCCCAGATGGCCGCCCCGCCGTCGGGCAGGTCGTCGCGCGCCACGCCGGTGACCACCGCGTAGCGGAGGCCCATGGCCCTCACGGTCTCGGCGATCCGGCGCGGCTCTTCCTCGTCCACCGCGAGCGGCTTGCGCGTCTCGACGTCGCAGAACCCGCACCGGCGCGTGCAGAGCTGCCCGAGGACCAGGAACGTGGCCTCGCGCTCCTCCCAGCACTCGAAGATGTTGGGGCAGCCGGCCTCCTCGCAGACGGTGTGGAGCGACTGTGTCCGCATCAGTCTCTTGAGGTCGGCGTAGTTGGGGCCGAAGCGGGCCTTGACCTTGAGCCACTCCGGCCGCCGCCCCGCGGGGCGGTGGGCCTGCGCGCACCCCACGGAATGCGCGACGTGGGTGTCGGCCACATCCTCGCGGTGCCCGTTCCCGTTCGCCGGCACCAGCGGCAGGTGGAGGCGCCGCTTGTGCGGGTTCTTCTCGCGCGCGGCCATCGGGCCCAGTCTAGGCCAGCGGGGGAGATCCGAGGGAGCTGGAGGTTTGGGATCGCCCCTCGGTGGAAAACTGACCGCTGGTCATGTAGACTGACCGACGGTCAGTCAGGAGAGGAGGTGTACCTCCGATGGCAGCCCGAGTCATGCCTGAGCAGACCCACGGAGCCAGGGTGCTCCCCTTCGAGCGCCGTGGCCGCGCGGCCCGCCCGGCGCCCGGCCCCCGGGTGGTCGCCGTGATCCTGGACGACGGCACCGTCCGGGAGCTCGCACACGACGGCCGCCCGCGTCCCGAGCCTTTCCAGAGCGGCCAGCTGTCCGGCGACCGGTGGATCCTGTGGTGGGAGCGCCGCGACTTCGACTGATCGGGAAGGGACCGATCTAGAAGGCGGCCAGCTCCTTCATGGCCCGGTGGATCTCCTCGGCGTCCGGCATGTAGAAGTGCTCGAGCGGCCCGGAGAACGGCATCGCCGGGATGTCCGGGCCACCCACCCGGACCAGCGGCCCGTCGAGGTCGAACATGGCCTCCTCGGCGATCGTGGCCACGATCTCCGCGCCCGCGCCGTACGTCCGGTTGTCCTCGTAGACCACCATGGCCTTCCCGGTCTTCCGCACCGACTCGAGGATCGTCTGGCGGTCGAGCGGCGCGATCGTCCGGACGTCGACCACCTCGACGGACACGCCGTCCTCCTCCTGGAGCTTGGCGGCGGCCTCGAGGCAGTAGTGGAGCATCAGGCCGTAGGCCACGCACGTGAGGTCCTGCCCCTCGCGCTTCACGTCCGCGGGCCCGATCGGGACCTCGTACGCATCGTCGGGGACCTCGCCCTTGATCAGCCGGTAGGTCTTCTTGTGCTCGAGGAACAGCACCGGGTCGGGATCGCGGATCGCCGCGCGGAGCAGGCCCTTGGCGTCGTGCGGGGTCGACGGGATGACCACCTTCAGCCCCGGCACGTGCCCGTAGAAGCCCTCGATCGACTGCGAGTGGTACAGCGCCCCGTGAACCCCTCCGCCCCACGGGGCCCGCACCACCATGGGAACGCCGAAGTCGCCGTTCGAGCGGTACCGCAGGCGGGCGGCCTCCGAGACGAGCTGGTCGAACGCCGGATGGATGAAGTCGGCGAACTGGATCTCGGCCACCGGAAGGAGGCCGTGCAGCGCCATCCCGATCGCCACGCCGACGATGGAGGACTCCGCGAGCGGCGTGTCGATGACCCGCTGCTCGCCGAACTCGTCCATGAACCCGGCCGTGACCCGGAACACCCCGCCCCGGGCCCCGACGTCCTCCCCGAGGATCAGGACGCGGTCGTCGGCCTTCATCTCCTCCCACAGGGTGTCGTGGATCGTGTTGACGATGTTCTTCTCGGCCATCACGATTCCTCCGCGAACACGTGGCGGAGCGCGGACTCCGGGTCGGGGTCGGCGGCGTTCCAGGCCTCGTCGACGGCCGCGTCGACCTCGGCCTTCAGCTCGGCGCGCAGCGACTCGATGCCGTCGTCGTCGATCAGCCCGACGTCCTTGAGGTAGCCCCCGAAGATCACCAGGGCGTCCTTGCGCTTGGCCTCCTCGACCTCCTCCCGGGTCCGGTAGGTCCGGTCGTCGTCGTCCGAGGTGTGCGGGTGGAACCGGTACGTCATGCACTCGATCAGCGTGGGACCGCCGCCGTCGCGGGCCCGGTCGACGGCGGCCTTCATGGCCTCGTAACAGGCGAACGCGTCGTTGCCGTCGACCGTCTGGCCGGAGAAGCCGTAACCCTCGGCGCGGAGCGCCAGCTCGCTGATCCCGGCCTGCTTCGAGAGCGGCACCGAGATCGCGTAGAGGTTGTTCTCGCACACGAACACCACGGGCAGCTTGTGGATCCCCGCGAAGTTGAGGGCCTCGTGCCAGTCGCCCTCGCTGGTGGCGCCGTCGCCGAACCACGATGCCACCACGGCGTCCTCGCCCCGGTACTTCATGGCGTAGGCGATCCCCGAGGCGTGGGGGACCTGGGTGGCGATCGGGGACGAGCCGGAGATGATCCCCAGCCGCCGGGACCCCCAGTGCGCCGGCATCTGCCGCCCGCCCGAGGACGGGTCGTCGGCCTTGCCGAAGACGCCCAGGAACACGTCCTTCGGGGTCATCCCGGCCACCAGGCAGACCGCCATGTCGCGGTAGTAGGGAACGAAGATGTCCTTGCCGCGGGTGAGCGGCCAGGCGGTGGCCACCTGACAGCCCTCGTGTCCAGATACCGGGACGACGAAGGGCGCGCGGCCCTGGCGGTTCAGGCGGAACTGGGCCTCGTCGCACAGCCGGGCGGTGACCATCGTCCGGTACATGCGGCGAAGGTCGTCCTCGGTGAGGCCGAGCGGGGAGTGCCGGTCGGCCGCCTCCTTCACCCGTTGGGACACCGTGCTACCTCCTCGTGAGCGGGTAGGCGCGCCGGCCTGCATGCGGCCGACCAGGGCGATTCTAGCATCGGGCCGCGGCGGCCCTCCGCCGGCGCCGGCCGCCGCCACGTACAGTGAGCGCCGTGGAGTGGGCTCGGGACGTCGACACCCGGGTGCGGGAGATCGCCGCGGAGGTCGCCGGACGGCCGGTCCGGGCGCCCGACCAGCCGCTCGACCTGGACTCGCTGGGCCAGGCCGAGCTGGCGTTCGCGCTCGAGGAAGCCTTCGGCGTGCGACTCTCGGACGACGCGCCGCTCCGGACCCCGTACGAGGCCGCCGTGGCCGTCGGCGACGCACTTGGGGCCACGGCCGGCCGCGACGGCGACGTGAAGCGCGGCATCGGGCATCTCCAGTGGCTTGGCCGGGACGTCCTCGGCGCGGTGCTCACCCGGTATTACCGCTTCGAGGTGCGCGGCGCGGACCGGGTCCCCGAGGCGGGGCCGGCGGTGCTCGCGTCGAACCACGACAGCCTGCTCGACATCCCGTTCCTCGTGCTGGCCTCGCCGCGCCCGGTGTGGTTCATGGCCAAGCGCGAGCTCTACACGGGCCGATTCGGGGCGTGGTTCTTCCACGTGCTGGGGGGCTTCCCGGTGCTCCGCCAGGGGCCCGACCTGGCGGCCGTGCGCGCCGCGCTGGCGGTCCTCGACGCCGGGATGCTCCTAGGGATGTACCCGGAGGGCACCCGCAGCCGGGACTTCCTCCCCTTCCTGCCGGGCGCGGCGTGGGTGGCCCTGGCCGCCGGCGCGCCGCTGATCCCGGTCGCCGTGCGGGGGACCGGCGACGCCATGCCACGCGGCTCGCTGCGGCCCCGGCGCGTCCCGGTCTCGGTGACGTTCGGGGAGCCGTTGGACCTCGGCCGCGTGGATGCCCCGCGGCGGCGGCTGGAGGAGGCGGCCGCCGCGACCCAGGCCCTCCGCGCCGAGGTCGAGCGCCTGCTCCGCTCCTGACGCCGCCGTCAGGCCGGCCGGGTGGTGGCCACCACGCGGGAGCGTGAGGCGAAGAACCCGCCGATGAGCGCCGCGACCGCGCCGGCCAGCACCACCCACAGGCCCACCCGCACGTTGCCGATGGCGCCGTCGGCCCGGTACTCCTGGATGACCATCACGGCGAACGCGACGATCCCCAGGACGCCGGCCAGGACCGTCAACCAGCCGCGGCGCAGCGCCAGGCCGAGGACGGCCAGCAGCGCGATGACGATCACGACGAGGCCCGCCGAGCGCAGCAGCCCGGCGCGGGCCAGGTCGCCGAAGAACAGCACCCGCCAGTCGATCTCCGTCCCCGCGGCGCTGGTGTCGCCGCGGGCCAGCCACGTGAGGAAGGCGCCGAGGATCATGGCCGCCGCGCCCAGCAGCGTCAGGAGCACCCGGAGCGCCAGGCCTCCCGCGGTCGGTCCCACGTCCACCACGGCCGGGACAGTGTCGGGCGCGGCCGCGACGCGGTCGTGGGTGTGGCCGGGGGCCGCGTCGCCGTGATCGTGCGAGACGTCCCCGTGCGAATGCACCGGCATCGTCACTCCTTTCTCGCGGCCGGACCGATCATGCCATGGCGACCGGACGGGGACGGGCCCCGAAGAACCCGCCGACCACGGCCAGGACGCCTCCCGCCAGGATGAGCCACATGCCGATCCCGACGTTGCCCAATCCAAGCTCCACGCCGACGTCCTCCGCGGAGACCCGGATGATGCTGATGAGGAACAGGCCGAAGGCGATGATGGCCAGCGCCCCCGCCAGGCGCGTCAGCCACCCCGTGGGCAGGGCCAGCCCGATCAGCGCCGCGAGCCCCAGGACGATCAGGACCAGTCCCGCGGACGTCGTGAACGTCGCCGGGTCCACGTCGGTGAGGTTCGACCAGAAGACCGCCACCGGGGCCCGGGTTCCCTCGGCGCCCGTCTGGCCGTCGAACTGCAGCCACCCGAGGAACGCGCCGCCGATGATCCCGGCGGCGCCGGCAACCGTGAGGACGGCTCGCAGGATGAAGGTCGTGGTCGCAACCCCGGCCGCCGAGGGGGCGGCCGTCGGGCCGGCCACGGGCTCGGTCGGCTCGCCCGGCGGCGGCGTCGTTGAGACCGGCGCGGTCTCGGGCGTGGGGTCGTGGGTGTGCCCGGGCGCGGCGTCCGGGTGATCGTGCGAGACGTCCCCATGCGAGTGCGCTGGCATGCCGGCTCCTTTCGTGGATCATCCGTGCGCTCGAGAAGCGATCGACGGCTTCCTCCGATTATCCCCCCGGCACAGCGAGCCAATCATCGCGCGTTTCGCCGCCCCCGCGTGCGGGAAAGGGCAGGACGTGCCTCGCCGCACCCTCCCTCGCCTCGCGCCGGCCCGGCCCGCGGCGTTCGCGTTACTCCTGCTGCTCACATCGCCCGCCGCGGCCCAGGAGGGCCAGCCCCTGACGTTCAGGGCGGTCGACGACGTGGTGGCGCCCGGGACGGTCCTGGTCGTGGAGGGCGAGGGATGGCAGGCCGGGACCCGGGTCCGGATCGAGTTCGACGGGACGCCGCTGTCGGCCACCACGGTCCGCGACGAGGGCGGGTTCTCCACGGAGATCGGGATCCCCGAGGACGCGGCCCCGGGCCGGCACACCCTGCGCGCCGTGGGAACCAGCGAGGAGGAGGAACCGGCCACGCTGAGCACGCAGGTCATCCTGGAGGAGACGGCGACGCCCCAGGGGTGGCTGGTCACGCTCATCGTGCTGGCGCTCGTGGTGCTGGCGATCCTCGTGCTGGCCGGGGTCTTCCTGAACCAGCGCCGGCGGACGGTCGGGGCCCCTCAGCCCGGCGCGCCGTCTACGCAGGAGCCGGCGCCGACGCCCGGAGAGCGCCAGCCCCGACGCCCGTAGGCGGCGACAGCCGCAGGCCGAACACCTCCTCGAACCTGGCCCGTACCACGGGGAGCGCCTCCTCCACCGTGACCGGGCGGCCGGCCAGCTCGGTCAGGGATGTGACCCCACGGTCCGGGAGCCCGCAGGGCACGATGGCGCCGAACCAGGCCAGATCGGTGGCGCAGTTCAGCGCGAACCCGTGGAGCGTCACCCCGCGGCTGACACGCACCCCGATCGCGCACACCTTCCGGCTGCCGGACCACACCCCGGTATGGCCGTCGGACCGGCCGACGCGGACGCCGAGATCGGCGCATGCGCGGATCACCGCCTCCTCCACGTCGCGGAGGTAGGCAACCACGTCGGGGGCCGGCCCCAGATGGAGGATCGGATAGCCCACCAGCTGCCCGGGCCCGTGGAACGTCACGCTGCCGCCCCGGTCCACCTCGTGGAGCTCCGCGCCGGAGCGGGCGGCGTCCTCCTCGGTGAGGAGGAGGTGCGCTCGATCGGTACGCCGGCCCGCGGTGTAGACGGGCGGGTGCTCCAGCAGGATCAGGGTGTCCGGGACCGCGCCGGCCGCCCGCCGGGCGGCGAGGTCGTGCATCGCCTCGTACGCCGCGCGGTAGGGGACCTGCCCGGGCGTGAGCAGCCAGCCGTCACGCAAGGTAGCCCTGGACCTCCGGCGTGAAGTCCCACCCCTCGAGGTTCTGCTTCAGCCGTCCCAGGAACTGGGCGGCCACGGCCCCGTCGATCATCCGGTGGTCCCACGACATCGACAGGTACACCATGTGCCGGACCGCGAGGGCGTCGTCGATCACCACCGGGCGCTTCTCGATGGCGTCGAAGGCCAGGATCGCGGTCTCGCCGGGGTTCATGATCGGGACGCTGATCAGCGAGCCGAACGGGCCGGGGTTCGTGATCGTGAACGTCCCTCCGTGGACCTCGTCCGGCTTGAGCTTCTTGGCCCGCGCCCGCCCCGCGACGTCGTTGATGGCCCGGGCCAGGCCCACGACGTTCATCTCGTCCGCTCCGCGGACGACCGGGACGATGAGCCCGTCCTCGTACGACACGGCGATGCCGAGGTTGACGTAGCGGCGGTAGGTCGCCGTCCCGGCCTGGAGGTCGAGGCGGGCGTTGACGTCCGGGAACGCCAGCAGGGCGTCGCAGACCGCCCGGGCCAGGAACGGCATGTAGGTGAGTGAGAACCCCTCTCGCTCGCGGAACCGGTCCTTCGCCCCGGCCCGCAGCCGGACGATGTTCTCCACGTTGATCTCGACGAGGTTCCAGGCCCGCGCCGTGTTCTGGAGGACCGCGGTCATGTTCTCGGCGATCCGCCGGCGGATGTGGGAGAGCTGGACGACCTCCTCGCGCTCCTCCGCCGAGGCCGCCGCGACGCGCGGGGGCGCCTGGGGGGCCGCGGGCGCCGGCTGCGGGGCGGGCTCCGCCTCGGCCGCCGGCGCGGCGACGGGCTGAGGGCCGGCCTCGATGACCGCCGTGATGTCCTTCTTGGTGATCCTGCCGCCGGTGCCGGTGCCCTGGACGCGCGACAGGTCGATCCCGTGCTCGTCCGCCAGGCGGCGGACCAGCGGAGAGAGGATGTGGCTCCGCGGGCCCCGCTCCGCCGGCGCTGGACGCTCGGCGGCCGCCGCGGGCGCGGAGGCGGGGGCGGGGCCCCGCTCGGGCGCCGGTGCCCGGGCCGGCTCCCTGGCCGGCTCCTCCGTCGGGGCCTGCTTCGGGGTCGCGGCCTCGGGCTCCGCGGGAGGGGCCTGGTCGGCCGGCTCGGCCTCCGGCTCGGCGGTTGCCGCCGCGCCCGCGGCCGCCTCCCGCTCGGGCTCCGGCGCGGCCTGGCCGTCGCCTCCGGCGGCGCCGCCCTCGTCGATCACGGCGAGCTCCGTCCCGACCTCGACGGTCTCGCCCTCCTGGACCTTGATCTCCTTGAGGACGCCGGCCATCGGCGAGGGGACCTCCGTATCGACCTTGTCGGTGGAGATCTCGAACAGGGGCTCGTCGCGCTCAACCGAGTCGCCCTCGCTCTTCAGCCACTTGACGATCGTGCCCTCGACCACGGTCTCGCCGAGCTGGGGCATGGTCACGGGGGTGGCCACGTCAGGCTCCTCCTTCGGTCGTCGTCATCCGTCAGCTCCTCCGCTCACATCGTGTGGAGCGGCTTCCCCGCCAGCGCCAGGTGCACCTCACCGATGGCCTCGGACAGCGTCGGGTGAGGATGGATGACCGACGCCACGTCCGCCGGGAGGGCTTCCCAGTTGGTGATGAGCATCGCCTCCGAGACCAGCTCGGTGACGTGCGGCCCGATCATGTGGATCCCGAGCACGGCCCCGTCCCGCTCGGCGACGACCTTCACGATGCCGCCCTCGCCCACGATGTTCGACTTCGCCAGCGTGGAGAACGCGAACTTCTTGGTCTCGACGTCGGCGCCGCGCTCCCGGGCCTGGGCCTCGGTCAGGCCGACCGAGGCGATCTCCGGCTGCGAGAACGTCACCCGGGGGATGCCGGCGTAGTCGATCTCCGGCACGCCGTCCCCTGCGATCCGCTCGGCCACCGCGATGCCCTCGATGAACGACGAATGCGCGAGCTGGAGCGGCGTGGCCGCCACGTCGCCGATGGCCCACAGCCCGCCCACCGACGTCTGGAGCTGGCCGTCCACCTTCACGTAGCCGCGGTCGGTCTCGACGCCGGCCTCCTCCAGCCCCAGGCCCTCCGTCACGGGACCGCGCCCGATGGCCACCAGGCACAGCTCGACCGAGACGCTCTGCGCCTGCCCGTTCTCCGGCTGGTAGGTGACCTCGACGCCGTCGCCGGTCTCCTTCACCTCCTGGACCTTCACGCCCGGGGTGGCGGTGATGCCCCGCTGCTTCAGCGCCTTGGCCGCCTCGCGGGAGATGTCCTCGTCCTCCAGCGGCGCGATGCGTGGCAGCGCCTCGAGGATCGTCACGTCCGCGCCGAACGACCGGTACATCGTGGCGAACTCGAGGCCGATGGCGCCGGCGCCGATGATGGCCACCGATGCGGGGATGTGGTCGAGGACCAGCGCCTGGTCGCTGGTGATGACGCGTTCCGAGACCTCGAGCCCGGGGAGGAGCCGGGGCGCCGAGCCGGTGGCCAGCACCACGTCCGCCGCCCCGATCCGCCGGCCGTCGACCTCCACGGCCGGGCCGGAGGCCAGCTTCGCGGTCCCCTGGATGACGTCGATCTTCCGGGCCTTGATCAGCCCGGTCAGCCCCTTGACCTTCTTGTCGACGATCCCGCGCTGGAACTCGAGGACCTTCGGCCACCGCGGCTCGCCGGAGGCCTGGATGCCCCACTCATCCGAGCGGTTGATCCGGTCCATCACCGATGCCGATTCCAGCAACGCCTTCGAGGGGATGCACCCGCGGAGGAGGCACGTGCCGCCGAGCCGATCGTCGCGCTCGACGAGCGCCACCCGCTTGCCGAGCTCGGCGGCGCGGAGGGCGCAGGCGTACCCGCCGGTCCCGGCCCCGATCACGACGACGTCGAACGCGTCCTCCGCCATGTCGAGTCCCTTCCTCCTTGCCGGCTGCCTCGCGGGTGGCTGCGGGTGTCGTGGCTCGGCTCCGCGGTCATACTACCGCCACCGCGGAGGACGGATGGATGCCACGCTGAACCGGACGCCGCTGGAGCGCGAGCACGTCGCGCTCGGGGCGAAGATGGGGGAGTTCGCCGGCTGGGCGATGCCGATCGAGTACCGCGGCGTGCTCGCCGAGCACCGGGCGGTGCGGGAGGCGGTCGGCCTCTTCGACCTCACGCACCTCGGGAAGATCGCCGTGGAGGGGCCCGGCGCGGTCGCGTGGCTGCAGGAGGTCCTCACCAACGACGTGGGGAAGGTGGCGGTCGGCGGCGCCCAGTACAACCTCGTCCTCACCGACGAGGGAGGGATCGTCGACGACCTGATCGCGTACCGGACCGGCGAGCAGGAGTACCTGGTGGTCCCCAACGCCGCCAACGTCGGCAAGGTGTTCGACGTCCTGGCCGGCGAGGAGCGGCGCGACGTAGTCGTTAGCCCCCGGCCGGAGCTCTCCACGCTCGCCGTCCAGGGCCCCCGGTCGCCGGAGGTGCTCGGCGAGCTCTTCCAGGGGACGGCCGACCTCGCGTACATGCGATGCCGGGAGGACGCGTACCGCGACGCCCGAGTGGTCGTGGCCCGCTCCGGCTACACGGGGGAGCCGGGTTACGAGGTCTTCGTCCCCGACGGCGTGGCGCCGGCGATGTGGCGCGACCTGGTCGAGGCCGGCCGCCCCGCGGGCCTCGAGCCGTGCGGGCTGGGCGCCCGGGACACCCTCCGGCTCGAGATGGGCTACCCCCTGCACGGCAACGACATCTCCGAGGACCGCACCCCGCTGGAGGCCGGGCTCCAGTGGGCGGTGGCCTTCGACAAGGGGCCGTTCCGCGGGCGCGAGGCGCTTCTGCACCGCCGCGAGGAGGGGATCGCCTCGCGGCTCCGCGGCCTCCGCATGCTCGGGCGGCAGATCCCCCGGGCGCACTTCCCGGTATTCGCGGACGGTGAACGCGTCGGCGAGGTCACCAGCGGCACGTTCTCGCCGACGCTCCGCGTCGGGATCGCGCTGGGCTACCTGGGGCCGCCGGACCGCTTCGGTCCGGGCGCCCGCGTGGAGGTCGACGTCCGGGGCCGCCGGGCCGACGCCGAGGTGGTCAGGACACCGTTCGTCGCGTCCAGCCCCCGGTCGCGCTGACCGCGTCCAGGAACTCGCCCACCGACGTCCCGCCGAACGAGACCCCCGAGACCAGCCGGGAGATCCGCCGGCCGGCCCCCGGCCCCTCGCGGACCGCCGCGTAGACCCGGTACATCCCCGACTCGGGGATGCCCATGGCCCGCACCGGTCCGAACCCCGGGGCTGCCACGAACGCCGCCCACCGCGTCGCCGGACCGGGCGCCCGGCAGACCCCGGAGGCGGTGGCCACGAACGAGCCGGCGTCCCGGACCTCGTGGTCGCCGCCCCGCCCGATCCAGACCTTTCGCCAGTGGGGCCGGCATCCGTCGGCGTCGGCCAGGCTCTCCAGCGCCGGTCCCCGGGCCGCGTAGTAGTAGTAGTCCGACGGCACGCCGACCCGCGTGGCGTCGATCCAGTACGCCACCAGGCCCGGCCCGCCGTCGACCGACCACCGGTCGAGGTTGTTCGACGCCCGGAGCCCGCGGAACGTGCCACTCCGCGCGGCGATCGCCTCGAACTCCCACCCGCGCGGGAGCTGCGCGCGGATGCCCTCGGCGGCCGCGGCCCGGCCTGGAGGCAACGGCGCGGGGAGGGCGACGGGCCGGCGGGAGCGGCCAGGAACGACAAGGCGATCAGGAGGATGGCGAGGAGGCGTGCCCGTCCCACGCTTCGCCAACTGTAGCCCTCCGGCCCCCGGCGCGCTTGCCGGCGGGCGGCGGGCCGCTCAGAATGCGCCCGACAATCGAACAGCGTCCACGGGCGGCGGTCCGGGGAGGGCATCCCCGGGCGGCCGGAGCGAGCGGGAGCTCGCAAAGAGGGAAGCCGGTGTGAATCCGGCGCGGTCGCGCCACTGTCACCGGGGAGCGACCCCGAGAGATGCCACTGGGACCCACGGTCCTGGGAAGGCTCGGGGGAGCGGCGATCCGGGAGCCAGGAGACCTGCCCGCGGACCAGGGCGCCGTCCCTCGCCGAAGGTGTGAGCGTCGTCCCCGGCCCGGGGACCCCTTCCCGGGGGGCGGCCGGCAGGCCGCGCGTTCGGCCGGGAAGGAGGCGCACGTGGCTCGATCCGCTCGATGGGCGGTGACGGTGGCGTCGGTGGTCGCTCTGGTGACCGCCGCATGCGGGGGCGATGGGGGACGGGCGGGCCGACCGGGGGCGGGGTCGGAGGCGACGTTCCCCGTGACGCTCTCCGACGACGAGGGCGCATCCGTGACGCTGCGCCGCCCGCCCCGGCGCATCGTGACGTTCGCCCCCTCGCACACCGAGATCCTGTTCGCGCTCGGCCTCGGCGATCGGGTAGTCGGGGTGTCCGGGGCCTTCGACGACCACCCGCCGGAGGCGCAGGGGATCGAGGCCGTCGGCACGGCATCGGGGACCGAGCCGAACGTCGAGAAGGTCGTCGCGCTGGAGCCGGACCTCCTGGTGACGGCGTTCATCGGCGGCGAGTGGAAGGACCGCCTCCGGGATCTCGGCGTCCCGGTGTTCACCACGCTGGCCGCCGGCTTCGACGACGCAGTGGACGACATCGTGACCCTCGGGCGGCTCACCGGCGCCCGCGCGCCGGCCCGGCGGCTGGCCGAGGAGATGCGCCGCCGCGCCGGCGCGGTGGAGCAGCGCGCCCAGGACGAGGGCCGCGTGACGTGCTTCCTCGAGCTGTCCGACCTGTTCACGGTGGGCCCCGGCTCGCTGGAGTTCGACCTCCTCGAGCGGGCGGGGTGCGACCCCGTGACGGCCTCGGCCGACGAGCCGTACCCGCAGTGGTCGGTGGAGCAGCTCGTCGAGGACGACCCCGACGTCTACCTGGCGTCCGAGTTCGGACAGGGGATCGAGGCCGTGACCGACCGCCCCGGGATCCGCGAGCTCCGGGCCGTGCGGGAAGGTGACGTCCATCTCGTCGACGGCGACCTGGTCTCCCGGCCCGGCCCGCGGCTTGTGGAGGGCCTGGAGGCGCTGGCGCAGGCGCTCCACGGGTGAACCGGCGGCGGGGACTGGTCCTGGGGGGGCTGCTCCTGGCGCTGGCCGCCGCGGTGATCGTGGCGGTCGGCGTGGGGACCGTGCCGATCCGCCCCTGGGACACCCTGCGGCTGGTGGCCTGGAAGCTCGGCCTGGCGGCTCGGCCGGTCGGCGTCCCGGAGTCCACCGCCGTGATCCTGTTCGAGCTGCGGGTGCCGCGGGTGGCCCTCGGCGTGGTGGTGGGCGCGGCGCTGGCGGTGTCGGGCACGCTGTTCCAGGCGCTGTTCCGCAACCCGATGGCGGACCCCGCGATCATCGGGGTCTCCTCGGGCGCGGCCCTCGGCGCCATCGCCGTGATCCTGGCCACGGGGGGCGCGCTGTCCGGAGGCCTGGCGGTCTCGGCGGCGGCCTTTGCCGGCGCGGTCGTCGTGGCGTTCGGCGTGTACCGGCTGGCGCGCATCGGGCCGGCCGTGCAGGTCGCCACGCTGCTGCTGGCGGGGATCGCGGTGGCCTCCGTCCTGTCGTCGGTGATCACGATGCTGATGGCCTCCTCGGGGGAGCAGATCCGCTCGATCTACTTCTGGCTGCTGGGTGGCCTGCAGGCGCGGGGCTGGGACGCCGTCGCCGCCTCGGGCCCGCTGGTGGTGGTCGGGGTCGCCGTGGCGCTCCTGGAGATCCGCGATCTGAACCTGGTGTCGCTGGGCGAGGAGCGGGCCGCGCAGCTCGGCCTGGAGGTCGAGCGGTTCAAGCGCACCTCGCTCGGCGTCGGGGCTCTGCTGGCCGCGGCGGCGGTCTCGGTGGCCGGCGTGATCGGCTTCGTCGGCCTCATGACGCCGCACATCCTCCGGCTGGTGGTGGGCGCGGACCACCGCCACCTGCTGCCGGCCTCAGTGGTGGCCGGGGCCATCCTCATGGTGCTGGCGGACCTGGCGGCCCGGACCATCGTGGCTCCGGAGGAGATCCCCGTCGGCGCCGTGACGGCCCTGCTCGGGGGCCCGTTCTTCCTGTACCTGCTCCGGCGGCAGCGTGGGGCGGTCCGTGCCTGACGGCTCGCGGGCTCCCGGCGCGCCGGCGGGGTTGCGGCTGCGGGCCGTCACGGCCGGCTACGGCGGCGCCCCGGTCCTCCGCGGCGTGGACCTCACGGTGCGGCCCCGGGAGGTCGTGGGGCTGATCGGTCCCAACGGGTCGGGGAAGACGACGCTGGTCCGGGTCGCCTCGCGGGCGCTCCGTCCCCGGTCCGGCTCCGTGGACGTCGCCGGCCGCGACCCGTACGTCCTCTCGGCGCGCCACGCCGCCCGCCTGGTGGCCGTGGTGCCCCAGGACGCCCCGGCCACGCTGGGGTTCACGGCGCTGGAGGTGGTCCTGATGGGCCGATCGGCACACCTGTCGCCGTGGGGCGGCGGCGGGCCCGAGGACTACCGCCGGGCCCGCGAGGCCATGGAGGCCGCCGGCGTCCATCACCTCGCGGACCGCGACGTCGACCGCCTGTCGGGCGGCGAGCGGCAGCGGGTGGTCCTGGCCCAGGCGCTGTGCCAGGACGCCCCCGTCCTGCTGCTCGACGAGCCGACGACCCACCTCGACCCGGGCCACGTGGTGGCGATCCTGGAGGTCGTCCGCACGCTGGCCCGCGACCGCGACCGCGCGGTCCTGGCGGTGTTCCACGACCTGAACCTGGCGTCGGCTTCCTGCGACCGCCTCGTGGCCCTCGACGGCGGCCGCATCGTCGCGGACGGACCCCCCGACGAGGTGATCACGCGCTCCTTCCTCCACGAGGCCTACGGCGTCGAGGCCGACGTCTATCCGCACGCGGTGACCGGCCGCCCGGTCGTTGTCCTCGGCCCGCCGCTGCGGCCGTTCCGAGCGCGCGGGCTGCCGCGGGCCCACGTGGTCGGGGGGGCCGGCCGCGGCGCCCCGGTGATGCGGGCGCTGGCCGAGGCGGGCTACGAGGTGACCGCGGGCGTGCTCCACGCCACCGACACCGATGCCGTGGTCGCCGAGCGGCTGAACCTGGAGCGGATCACGGTCCCGCCGTTCTCGGAGATCGACGCCCAGGCGGCGCAGGAGTGCGTGGCCATGATGCGGCGCGCGGCTGTGGTCGTGGTGTGCGACGCGCCCTACGGCCCGGGGAACCTGGCGAACCTCGAGGCCGCCGTGCGGGCCGCCGAGGAAGGGGTCGCCGTGGTCCTGCTGGAGCAGGTCCCGGCCCGCGAGCGCGATTTCACGGGCGGGCGGGCCACGGAGCTGTGGGAGCGGCTGGCGGGCCGGGCCCGCGTGGTGCGGTCGTTCGAGGAGGTGCTCGCCTGACGCGGCGTTCGATGGGCGGTGACGCTACTCGACGAGGCCCTGGCGGATCGCGATGGCCACGGCCTGGGCCCGGTCGTTCGCGCCGAGCTTCTCGAAGATCCGCTCGAGGTGGGTCTTCACGGTGTGGAAGGAGATCCCGAGCTGGTCGGCGACCTCCTTCGTCGTGGCGCCGTAGGCCACCCGCTGGAGGATCTCGATCTCCCGCCGGGAGAGCGGGGCCTCGGGCC
>DASZZY010000089.1:0-11695 GCA_036260395.1 Actinomycetota bacterium | reverse complement strand
GGGGGGCGCCAGCGCGGTCACCAGGCCGCCGGCGCCGCGCTTGGGAACGAGCTTGCCCCCCTCGTCCTCGAACCGCACCGGCCCCCGGTTGGAGGCCACCAGGACCCGACCGCCGGTCACAGCGAGGCCAGCAACTCGAGGTACTCGGTGAGCTCGCGAAGCGTCAGGAACCGCTGGCGAACCAGCTCGCGCCCGGCACGGCCCATGGTCGTCCGGAGGTCGGCATCCTCGAGCAGCGCGACGATCCGCTCGGCGCACTCCTCGGTGGAGGAGACCAGGTAGCCGGTCTCGCCGTCGATGACCTGGAGGCGGAGGCCGCCGGCGTCCCCGGCGATCACGGGCTTCTCCTTCCACATCGCCTCGGAGACGGTCAGCCCGAACCCCTCGCGGAGCGACTTCTGGAGCACCAGGGTCGAGGCTCGCTGGAAGGCGTTGATGGCCACGGGCCCGACGTCCTGGAGGTTCGACAGGATGTGGATATTCGGGTCGTCCTGCCGGTGCTCCTCGGTCATCTCCAGGAAGTGCCAGGCCTCCGGGTCGTCGTGGGCCATGGAGCCGGCCAGGATCAGCTGGAGGTCGGGGACCCGGCGGCGGGCCAGGCGATAGGCGTCGATCACGCCAAGGGGGTCCTTCCACGGATCGAACCGCGAGATCTGGGTCATCGTAGGGCGCTGCGGGTCGATCCCATAGGCGTGGAGCACCTCGTACACGGATTCGTGTTCCAGCCAGATGTTCTTCGGCGACAGGGGGTCGATCGACGGCGGGATGATGGCCACCGGCGGCAGGCCGGGCCGCAGGAAGTCCTCCATCGTGAACACCGCGGCGTCGTACCCGGACGCGTAGACCGCGAAGAACGACCAGACCTGCTCCATCGGGCGGGACAGGTCGATGTGACAGCGCCACACCCACTTGCCGTGCCGGGGCTGGTGCTCTTCGACGAACGACAGGAGCGCCAGCGGCTGGGGGTCGTGCACGAACACGAAGTCGGCGTCGTTGTCGAACCGCGCGGCGTTCGCCGCCAGCCGGTCGAGGTAGGTGCGCTCCATCGTCTCGTTCCACGGCACGCCGGCTCCCTGCAGCGCGTTGTGGACGAGCTTGGTGACCGCGAAGAACTCCTCGGAGCCCTCGATCACCTGCCACTGGGTCTCGATGCCCAGGTCCTGGAGGAGGGCGATCTGGGTGGGGAGCAGCTCGGCGACGCCGCCGCCGAACGACGTGCTGCTGAGGTGGACCAGGCGCGTGCCCTTCAGCGGATCCGCGGCCGCCCGGAGGCGCTCGACGGCCTCCTCACCCGCCGGCTCCCGGAAGTCGTCCACCCTCCTCAGGTCGGGGACTGGGACCGTGCGGAGCACCCGTCCAGTCTACGGGAGCGCACGAACAGCATCCTGCGGAGGGATCCGGAGGGCGGGTGTCATAATGCCGGGGAGCCGTGGAACCCGACCACACCTCCGTGCTCAGCCACCCCTTCGTCCGGCGGGCGGCCCGGTGGGGAGTGGTGGCCTGGGCGCTGATCGGGGTGCTGATCCTGGTCTTCGCGCTGTTCCGCTACGTCATCTTCCCGATCAGGATCGTGTTCCCGCCGCTCGTCGTGGCCCTGATCGTCGTCTACATCCTCAACCCGCTGGTGTCGTCCCTGGAGCGTCGGGGGATCCGGCGGATCTGGGGCTCGCTGCTGGTCTACCTGGTCTTCGCCGGCGTCGTGGGGACCGGGCTCTCGTTCCTGGTCCCCGCGGTCGCCGAGCAGGTGAACGCGTTCATCGACGCCGCCCCGCGCCTGCTCATGCGGCTCACCGAGAGCTTCCGAGAGGTCGCGAGCCGCTTCGGGCTCGACGTCGAGGGCGCCGCGGCCCCCAGCCAGGAGGGCATCATCGGGTTCCTGGGCGGGCTGGTGTCGTTCACCCAGGGGCTCGTGGAGCTGGCGATCATCTTCGTGCTGGGGCCGATCCTGGCGTTCTACTTCCTGGTCGACCTCCCGAAGATCAAGCGGAACCTCCGGGCGCTGATCCCGGCCCGGCGCCGTCCCGAGCTCGACGCCGTGCTGGAGCGGATGGGGGCCGCGGTGGGCGGCTTCTTCCGCGGGCAGCTCCTGGTGGCGCTGTTCGTCGGCCTGGCGTCCTCGCTGGCGCTGTGGATCGTCGGGCTGCCCTTCTGGGCCGTGGTGGGGCTCACGACCGGGCTGTTCAACCTCATTCCGCTCATCGGGCCGTTCATTGGCGGCGCCGTCGCGGTGTTCATCGCGTTGACCTCGCCGGAGAGCGGCGGCCTCCTCGGGCTCCAGCCCGGATGGCAGCTGGCCGTCGGCTCGGCGGTCGGTCTCCTGATCGTCCAGCAGATCGACAACCACGTCCTGAGCCCCAACATCGTGGGCCGCACCGTCCGGCTCCATCCCGTGACGGTCATGCTCGGGCTGCTGGTCGGCGGGACGCTGCTCGGGCTGTGGGGCATGCTGCTGGCGATCCCCGTCATCGCCTCCGTCAAGATCGTCTTCCTGCACTACTGGGACACCCGGATGACGTGGCCGCCGCCCTCCGCGCCGGAAGGATCGGCCACCGACGTCGAGGAGGCGGCGGAGGGGGCGCCGCGGCCGGAGGGCGGCCGCCCGTCCGCGCCCGCGCCGGCGCCGGCGGCGGGGGGCGGCGTGGCCGTGGAGCACAGCGACGAGCGGCCCTCGGCTGCCCCGTCCGGGGGCGGAACGGGATGGTTCCACGCCGTGCGGGGACTGTTCGGCTCACGGCGGCAGACCGCCGCGGACGGTCCGGAGGTCCACCGCCGGGAGCCCGCGGGCGAGCGTCGGCGTGGCTCGAGCGCCTAGCTGTCGTCGAGGAGCGACGCGACCGCCTCGGCGAAGCCGTCGCCGTACGCGGCGTTCGTGATGCTGACCGGGTCGCCGGGCCCGGGGGCGGCCCAGGCGCCGTTCGCCACGAGGACCACCGACCCGACGTGGCCGGGGGCCGCCACGTCGGCCGGCGAGTCACCCACCACCAGCGCGTCGTCCGGGCCCAGGCCCCTGTGCCGGAGGTCGGCGGCGATCGCCGGGCCCTTCCCCACCCCCGCCGGCAGCAGGTGGTAGGCGTGGACCTCCTCGGTCTCCAGCGCCGGGAAGCGGCCGTCGATGCGGCCGTTGTCGGCCACCTCCAGGCGGTGGCCCGCGTCCCGCAGCAGCGAGCTGGCGGCGCCGTCGTCGATCAGCCCCCGGAAGAGCATCGTGACCTGGCGCCCCTCGAACGCCCACGGGGCGTGGGGCTCGAGGCAGCCCGCGAACGCCTCCAGCAGAAGCGCGCCGGCGCCCGACCGGGCCATGGCCTCGACCGGCGTCCGCCCGCCCGCGGCGGGCGCCAGCCGTTCGACCTCCCAGTCCGGGGCCCGGGCCAGCAGCCCGCCGAGCTCGGCGATGAACGCGTCGGCGCCCAGCAGGCGGGCCGCCTCCCGGGCCTGCGCCGCGTTGCGCCCCGTGGTCGGGACCAGCGCCACGCCGGCCCGGTGCAGCGCGGCCACGGCCTCGGCCGCCCGCGTCGACGTCGAACCGTCGGCGCCGGCGAACATTGACCCGCCAGGCCCGGTGAGCGTCCCGTCGAGATCCGCGTAGACGACGCGCGGCCGAGGCCGGCCGGTCACGCCAGGGCGCCATCCGCGGAGACCGTCACCGCGGGGGGCCGCTCGCGGATGGCGACGGGGGACGGCTCCGCCCGGTAGCCGTCGGCGTCCCGGGAGAACTGGACCAGCACGGACTCGGGCACCGTCCGGAGGTCCACGTGGCCCCCCGCGTCCAGCCGAGCCAGCGCCGCCTGGATCACCGCCGACGCCATCCGGGACAGCTCGGCGATCGAGCGGTGCCGGTGGACCCGGCTGTCGAGGTCGACCTGGGCCATGGCGTCGAGCCCGAACCGCTCCGCGATGTCGACGAGGAGCCCGAGCTCCACGCCGTAGCCGGTCAGGAAGGGGACCTGCTCCAGCAGCGACCGCCGCCCGGCGTACTCGCCGGACAGCGGCTGGATCAGCCCCGCGAGATGCGGCCAGAACAGGTTGATGAGCGGGCGGGCCACGAGCTCGGTCACCCGCCCTCCGCCCACGGGATGCGAGCCCTCGCTGGCGCTCACCGGCCGGTCGTAGAAGCCCTTGACGTAGCCGATCGAGGGGTCGACGAGCAGCGGCCCCAGGGGCCCGTACACGAACCGCAGGTCGAAGTCAGAGATGTCCCCGTCGAGCCACAGGATCAGGTCGCCGCGCGCGGCGAAGAGACTCTTCCACAGCGCCTCGCCCTTGCCGGACATCGGCTCCAGCGCCGGGAGGATCGCGGTCTCCTGGTACACGGCCGCGCCGGCCGCCTCGGCCGCGCCGGCGGTCCCGTCCGAGGAGGCCGAGTCGACGACCACGACCTCGTCGATGAGCGGGACTCGTTCGACGAGCGAGCGCCGGATGGCGCCCACGATGGCGCCGATGGTGGAGGCCTCGTTGATCGTCGGGATGCATACCGACACGGTCAGTCCCTGTTGGCGCTTCGCGTCTGCCAGCGCCCGGACGTCGCTGAACCGTCGATGGCCGAACGTCCGGCGGCGGAACCACGTGGCGGCGACCTCGTTCATGGCAGGCGGATGATAAAGGGGAGCCACCGGGCGCGATAGCCCCGCCGCTCGGGTCAGCCGGCGTCCCGGGCATGGAGCGCGGCGGCCGCGATCTCGCCGTTCCCCGGCAGCCCGGTCCACACCCCGAGCACGGTGCCGTCGCCGCCGGCCACGGCGATCGTCGGGACGGTCCGGATGCCGAGGGCCCTGGCGACCTCCGGACGGGCCCCGACGTCGACCTGGTGGAAGGCGACGTTCGTCCGCTCCGCCGTCGACCGCAGGCGCGGGACGGCCGCCTTGCAGGGGGCGCAGGAGCGTGTCGAGAACTGGACGATCGCCGGGCCCGCGATCCCCAGGGCGCGGAGGTCCATCCTGGACAGGCGGCGCGGCGGCCGCCTCCAGGCCCACAGCCCCACCAGCACCGCCGCCGCCACCAGGGCGGCCACGATGAGCTTCGCCTCCATCGCTACCCCGTCCCGGAGGCGACCGTCGAGGGAGGGGCCACGCGCTTGCCGGCGACGCGGCCGCGGGTGGCCACCCGGCGGGCCGCCACGTAGAGCTCGCACCCCACGCACAGGCCGGTCGTCGCCGCCAGGAGCGCCAGGACCGAGACGACGAGGGCCAGCCCCCAGGCCAGCCAGCCGCCCAGGAGCGGGGGCGAGAACGCGAAGTACGCCACCGACGCCACCGTCAGGAACCCGAACCCCACGGTGTTCGCGAACCTGGGCGGCGCGGCCTCCTCGAGCTCCGACGGCGGCCCCAGGCGGGCGGCCCGCTTCACGGCCCTGAACAGGTACGCGTAGAGGTTCGCCCGGGGCCCGAGCAGGGAGGCCCCGGCGAGGATCGCCGCCAGCACGGGGATCACCGCCGGCCAGTCGAGGAAGTAGGCCACCCCCAGGAGCAGCCCGGTGATCGCCTGCCCGAACCGGGGCTGACGCGGGTCGACCATCGCCACGCGGGGCTCCGCCACGGCTTCCTCCTTCGACGCCTGGTGCCACAAATCCTACCCATCAGGTATGATTCCCGGCAAGGTCGTTGACAGGGCGTTCGGGCGGCTCCTACGCTGCTACCGACGTCCGGGGGCCCGAGCGTGGGCCCCGGGGAGAACGAGGATGTTCAGGGTCTCACAGAAGACGGAGTACGCGCTCCGGTCGATGGTCGAGCTGGCCCTCCGGCAGGGGCAGGGCCCCATCCCCGCGAAGGACATCGCCGCCTCGCAGCACATCCCGCTCCGCTTCCTGGAGCAGCAGCTGGCCACGCTGCACCGTGCGGGCCTCGTGGAGTCGTTCCGGGGGGCCGGCGGCGGATGCCGCCTGGCGAGGGGCGCCTCCGCGATCCGGGTCGCGGAGGTCGTGGACGCGGTGGAGGGCGCGTTCTACCCGATGTACTGCATCAACCCGGACGACCACACCTGCTTCCAGGACTCCAGGTGCGGCCTCCAGGAGCTGTGGGGGGACGTGCACGCCGCGGTCCGCGGTGTGTTCGAGCGGACCACGATCGCCGACCTGGCGCGGCGGCACCGGACGCTCGCGCCAGCGAGCCCCGTGTGGTCGGCGGAGGACCTGCTCCACCCCGCCGGGCCGTCGCGCTAGCGCAGCGCGCTCAGCCCGCCTCCTTGCCCAGGATCCGCATGACGGTCGTTCCGCACTTCGGGCACTTGCCCTTGGCGGCCTTCCGGCCGTTCTTGAGCGTGACGACCTCGCCCTCGAACTGGACCTTCTCGCGGTCCTTCACGCAGTACGCCTCGTACTGAGCCATCTGTCACCTCCTTCCCGCCCCTCGGTCCCGACACGCTTCAGGGCCGCTCCCTGAGCGGCCCTGCGCCCAACATCGTGGGGCCTTCGGGCCCGTTTGGCAAGCATCCTCGGTGAACACACGTTCGAGGACCGGAGCCGCCTCCGCGGGCGGCTATGATGCCCCGGTGGCCGGTCCCATCCTGGTGACGGGCTCTCACCGCTCGGGCACCACGTGGGTCGGGAAGCTCCTGGCCCGGGCGCCCGGCCTGACCTACGTTCACGAGCCGTTCAACCCGGGCCGGGCCCCGGGCTGGATCGGCGGGCGGCTCCCGCACTGGTACCTGTACGTCACCTCCGGAAACGAGCGGGCGTACGCTCCCGCCCTCGAGCGGGTCGTAGCGCTGCGGTACCCGATCGGGCTGGACGTCCCGAGGCTGCGGACCGCCCGCCAGGCCGGGCAGGTGGCCCTCGAGTGGCCCCGCTCGCTGGTGGCCCGGGCCCGCGGCGACCGGCCGCTCCTCAAGGACCCCATCGCGCTCTTCTCCTCGGAGTGGCTGGCCCGGCGGTTCGGCGCCCGGGTGGTGGTCATGGTTCGCCACCCGGCGGCCTTCGCCGGCAGCCTCAAGCGGCTGGGGTGGGCGTTCGACTTCCGCAACTGGGCCGACCAGCCCCTCCTGCTGCGCGACCTGCTCTCGCCCTACGCGGACGCGGTCCGGGCCTTCGCGCGCTCGGAGCGGGACATCATCGACCAGGCCATCCTGATGTGGAACGGGATCCACCACGCCATCGCCCTGTTCCGCGAGCGCCATCCCGACTGGGCGTTCGTGAAGTACGAGGAGCTGGCGGCCCGGCCGCTCGAGGGGTTCCGGGATCTGGCCGGCCGGCTGGCGCTGCCGTGGGACCCGCGGATGGAGGACGCCGTGGCCCGCTTCTCCAGCGAGCGGAACCGCGGCGAGGTCCCCAGGTGGCTGCACCGCAGCGTGAAGCGCGACAGCCGGGCGGCGGCCCGTACCTGGCTCTCCCGGCTCACCGAGGAAGAGCGGGCCCGGGTCCGGGCTGGCACCGAGGACGTGGCCCGGGCGTTCTACACCGAGGCGGACTGGGCGCCGGTGTGAAGGTCTCGCTGATCGCCACGGTCAAGGACGCCGCCCCGGACATCGGCGAGTTCCTGACCTCCCTCCGAGCCCAGACCCGTCGGCCGGACGAGGTGGTGATCGTGGACGGCGGGTCCACCGACGGCACGCCCGAGGCGATCCGGGCCGCTGGCGACATCACGCTCCTCGAGGAGCCCGGGGCGAACATCGCTCGGGGACGCAACGTCGCCGTCCGGGCCGCGACCCACGAGGTCATCGCGTGCACCGACGCCGACTGCGTGCTGGCCCCGGACTGGCTGGAGCGGATCCTGGAGCCGCTGGAGGGCGGCGCCGACGTCTCCATGGGCCTCTACCGGCCGCTGGCCAGGACGTTCTTCGAGGCGTGCGCCGCGGCGATCTCGATCAAGGAGCCGGACGAGGTCCGCGAGGCGACGTACATGCCGTCGGCCCGCTCGGTGGCCTTCCGCCGCGAGGCGTTCGAGGCCGCCGGCGGCTTCCCCGAGTGGTTGGCGATCGGGGAGGACATGTACCTGGACAATCGCTGGAGGGCGCTCGGCGTCCGGATGCGCCTGGCGCCGGGGGCCGTGGTCTACCGCCGCCCCCGGCCGACGCTGGGGGCCTACTGGCGGCAGTTCTCGGCGTACGCGGCGGGCGACGCGGAGGCCGGGATGCACCCGTGGCGCCACCTGCTCCGCTTCGGCGTCTACGGCGCGCTGGCGGTGGCCGTGGCGTCCCGCAGGCACGCCCCGCTGGTGGCCGCGGGGGCGGCCGGCACCGGCTACGCCTGGCGGCCGGTGCGCCGGGCCATGCGGATCCTTCCGCCGCGCGCGTGCAGCCGGGTCGCCGCTCTTGTCGCCGTCCCCGCGCTGATGGCCGTGACCGACCTGGCCAAGATGGTCGGCTACGCCCGCGGGTTTGCCCGGCGGCCGGGAAGGGAATCCCCCTCCGCGTAGCGAAGCCCGTACCCATGCGCCCGCACCGACCGCTCCTCCTCACCGCCTTGCTGGCCGGCCTCGTGGCCCTTCCGGACCCGGCCTCGGCTCACGCCGAGCGGGAGAGCTTCTTCCCGGAGCCGCCCGGACGCGTGCCGCGGTACCGCACCGGCGGGCCGACGCTGCTCGTGTGCAAGGACGACGCCACGCTGGCTCGCATCCGCCGGCTCGGAGGGGCGGCGGAACGCAGCAATCTGGCGCTCTTCGAGCAATGCCGCGAGGACGGCTACCGGAACATCCAGGCCGCCGTCGACGCGGTCTCCGAGGAGGGCTCGCGGATCCTGATCCTTCCGGGCGTCTACCGGGAGGGCCCCACCGCCGGGCCGCCCACCGGCGACTGCGCGGACCTGGGCGAGGAAGGCATCCTCTCGTACGAGGACCATCTGCGGTGCCCTCACAACCAGAACCTCATCGCGATCATGGGCGACAGCGATGACCCCGACCGCGAGTGCGACCTCCCCGTCTGCCGCCTCCAGATCGAGGGCACCGGGGACGGCCCGGAGGACGTCGTCGTCGACAATGGCTTCGCCAAGCTGAACGGCATCCGGGCGGACCGTGCGGACGGGATCTACTTCCGGAACTTCACGGTCCAGAACGCGGAGTTCAACTCGGTGTACGTCATCGAGACCGATGGCTTCGTGATCGATCGCATGGTCGGGCGGTGGAACGACGAGTACGGGTTCCTGACGTTCGCCTCGGACCACGGGCTGTACAAGCATTGCGAGGCCTACGGCAACGGGGACGGCGGGGTCTATCCGGGCTCGGCCGCGGACCTTCACGGGGAGCGTCCGGCGGTCGAGATCAAGCGGTGCAACGCCCACCACAACCTGATCGGTCTCTCTGGTACCGCCGGGAACTCCCTCCTCGTGCACCACAACCGCTTCCACCACAACACCCTGGGCGCCACGGTGGACAGCCTCTTCCCGGGCCACCCGGGCCTGCCCCAGGACCACGCGACCTTCCGGAAGAACTGGATCTACTCGAACAACCAGGACTACAACAAGTACTGGGAGGACGGGACCTGTCAGAACCGGGAGCAGGCCCGGAAGCTCTATCCCGAGGGCGTGGTGTGCCCGACGCTACCGGCGCCCGTCGGAACCGGATTCCTGCTGCTCGGTGGCAACTCCAACACCATCGAGCGGAACTGGATGTGGAACAACTGGCGCGCCGGCGCCTTCCAGTTGTGGACGCCGGCGGCCCTCCGCGAGGAGAACGACCCCGCCAAGCAGTACGACACCTCCCACTTCAACCGCTACCTCGGAAACAGGGTGGGGATGTCGCCCGCAGGCGACGTACGGCCGAACGGCGTGGACTTCTGGTGGGACGGCGAGGGCGAGGGGAACTGCTGGGAGGCGAACGAGGCCGCGCCCGGCGGGGAGGTCACCAGCGACCCGCCGATGCTGCCGACCTGCGACTTCCCATCGATCATGAGTCCCGTGTCGCGGACCCCGATGTTCGCCAGCTGCGCCACCTGGACGGAGGAGAACCACAACCCGCCGGGCTGCGACTGGACGGAGCGTCCGCCCCGGCCCGAGTAGGCACCTCCGCCCCTTGCGCCCCCCGCGGGCCCTCGCTATATACTTTGTTAGCACTCGCTGGCTGTGAGTGCTAGCAAAGCGACCGTACGTCTCACAGGAGGTAGCGCATGGCGGCGAAGATCATCAGCTTCACCGAGGACGCCCGCCGGGCCCTGGAGCGGGGGATGGACCAGCTCGCCGGAGCGGTCCGGATCACGCTCGGCCCCAAGGGTCGGAACGTGGTGCTCGAGAAGAAGTGGGGCGCCCCGACGATCACCAACGACGGCGTATCCATCGCCAAGGAGATCGAGCTCGAGGACCCGGAGGAGAAGATCGGGGCCGAGCTGGTCAAGGAGGTCGCCAAGAAGACCGACGACGTGGCCGGTGACGGCACCACCACGGCCACCGTCCTGGCCCACGCCATGGTCAAGGAGGGCCTCCGCAACGTGGCCGCGGGAGCCAACCCCATGGCGCTCAAGCGCGGCATCGAGCAGGCCGTGGAGTCGGCCGTCGAGGCCATCAAGAACCAGGCCAAGGAGATCGAGACCAAGGACGAGATCGCCCACGTGGCGGCCATCTCGGCCGGCGACAGCGAGATCGGCGAGCAGATCGCCGAGGCCATGGACAAGGTCGGCAAGGACGGCGTTATCACCGTCGAGGAGTCGCAGACCTTCGGCATGGAGCTCGAGCTGGTCGAGGGGATGCGGTTCGACAAGGGATACATCTCGCCGTACTTCGTCACGGACCCCGAGCGCATGGAGGCCGTGCTCGAGGACCCCTACGTCGTGCTGGCCAACCAGAAGATCTCGGCGGTCAAGGACCTCCTGCCGGTGCTCGAGAAGGTCATGCAGTCGGGCAAGCCGCTGGTGATCATCGCCGAGGACCTGGAGGGCGAGGCCCTGGCCACGCTGGTGGTCAACAAGATCCGCGGCACGTTCAAGTCCGTGGCGGTGAAGGCCCCCGGCTTCGGCGACCGGCGGAAGGCGATGCTCCAGGACATGGCCATCCTCACCGGCGGCCAGGTCATCTCCGAGGAGGTCGGGCTGAAGCTCGAGAACACCCAGCTCGACATGCTGGGCCGGGCCCGGAAGGTCGTGGTCACCAAGGACGAGACCACGATCGTCGAGGGCGCCGGGTCGGACGACGAGATCAAGGGCCGCATCAACCAGATCAAGGCCGAGATCGAGAAGACCGACTCGGACTACGACCGCGAGAAGCTCCAGGAGCGCTTGGCCAAGCTGGCCGGCGGCGTGGCGGTCATCAAGGTCGGCGCGGCCACCGAGGTGGAGCTCAAGGAGAAGAAGCACCGCATCGAGGACGCCGTGCAGACCACCAAGGCCGCGGTCGAGGAGGGCATCGTCCCCGGCGGCGGGGTGGCCCTGCTCTCCGCCCAGCCGGTCCTCGACAAGATGGACCTGGACGGCGACCAGGCCACCGGCGCCCGGCTGGTCCGTCGGGCCCTGGAGGAGCCGCTGAAGCAGATCTCGGAGAACGCCGGCCTGGAGGGCGGCGTGGTCGTGGAGAAGGTCCGCGGCCTGGACGCCGGCTGGGGCCTGAACGCCGCGGACGGCGACTACGTGGACATGTTCAAGGCCGGGATCGTGGACGCCACGAAGGTGACCCGCTCCGCGCTTCAGAACGCGGCGTCGATCGCGGCGCTGTTCCTCACGACCGAGGCCCTGGTGGCCGAGAAGCCGGAGAAGGAGAAGGCCCCCGCCATGCCCGGCGGCGGGATGGACGAGTTCTAGGCTCCCTCTCCGCGGATGTGCGCCGGGCCGGCCCTCCGCGGGCCGG
>DASZZY010000088.1:0-3594 GCA_036260395.1 Actinomycetota bacterium | reverse complement strand
GAGGCCGAGGAGGCCCCGGCCCCAGCGCCGGCGAAGGCCACGACGGCCAAGAAGCCCGCGGCGAAGAAGCCCACCCCCAGGAAGGCCGCGGCCAAGGCGGCCACGGCCGGCGCGGCCAAGACCACCACCCGGAAGAGCGCCGCCCGCGGGGGCGCCGAGGTCGTGGTCATCCCCGAGCGGGGGACGTACCACCAGTCGACGTGCCGCTTCGTCCGGGGGCGGCGGGACACCGAGAAGCTGAACCGGACCACCGCCAAGCGCCGCGGCTACGACGCCTGCGGGGTCTGCAAGCCCGACGCGGCGTAGCGCCGGCGCCCCAGCAGGCGCGAGGTTCAGCCGGCGCGGCGGAGGGCGATGGCCACCGCGGCGCCGTCGAGCTCCGCGGTCGTCCGGTGGGCGTCCGGCCAGTCCGGCGGCTCCTCGGACAGCGACAGCGCCAGGGCCTCGGCCGCCAGCCACTCGCGGTGCTCGTCCAGGGCCCGGCGGAGCTGCCCCTCGGCGGCCACCGCCAGCTCGATCCGGTCGGAGACGTCGAGCCCCGCGGCCTTCCGGGCGTCCTGGACGAGCCGCAGGAGATCGCGGGCCTGCCCCTCCCGGCGCAGCTCCGGGGTGACCTCCAGGTCGAGCCCCACCGTCGTCCCGCCCTGGGACGCCATGCCCCAGCCTGACGCCGTGTCGCGGGTCAGCTCGACCTCGTCGGGGCCGAGCTCCACGTCGCCGTGGCCGGTGGCCACCGTCACCCGCTGCCCGTCGGCCAGCGCCGCGGCCAGCGTCCCGTCGTCCGCCTCCAGCGCCCGGGCCACGTCCTTGACGCCGGCGCCCAGGCGGGGGCCCAGGGCCCGGAAGTTCGGCTTCGCCCTCCAGCCGGCCAGCTCCTCCGCCGAGGAGGCCACCTCGACCGACGCCACGTTGAGCTCCTCGGCCACCAGGTCGAGCAGCGCCTCGGCGCCCTCGGCCTCGCCGGGGAGGTGGACCACCGCCCGCCGGAGCGGCTGGCGGACCTTGATCCCCGCCTCGTTGCGCACCGTCCGTCCCAGCGCCACCACCGACCGGGCGGCGGCCATGGCCTCCTCCAGCGCGCGGTCCCGGGCCGCGGCGTCGGCCTCCGGGTAGTCGGCCAGGTGGACCGATTCCGGGGCGCCGGGCCGGGCCGCCGCCAGGTTCCGCCACAGCGCCTCGGCGACGAAGGGGGTGAACGGTGCCAGCAGCCGCGCGACCGTCGTCAGGCACTGCTCCAGCGTCAGGTACGCCGCGGCCTTCGCCGGGCCGTCGCCGTCCTGGCCGGCCGGGTCCCAGAACCGCCGCCGGGCCCGACGGACGTACCAGTTCGAGAGGTCGTCGACGAACCGCTCGATCTGCCGGCCGGCGCCCGTGGCGTCGTACGCCTCCAGCCGCTCCCCGGCCTCCGCCACGGTGGCCGAGAGCCGCGAGAGGATCCACCGGTCCAGGACCGGGCGGTCGGCGACCGGGACGTCGCCCGCGGCGGGGTCGACGTCGTCGGCGTTGGCGTACGTCACGTAGAACGCGTGGACGTTCCACAGCGTCAGCAGGAACTGCCGGACGACGCCCTCGAACGCCTCCATCGACACCCGACGCGCGCTCCACGGCGAGCCGCCCGTGATGAGGAACCACCGCAGCGCGTCCGCCCCATGGCGGTCGATGACCTCCGAGGGATCGACCACGTTCCCCAGGCGCTTCGACATCTTCCGCCCGGCCGCGTCGAGCAGGAGCCCCAGCACGACGCAGTTCCGGTACGCCGTGGCATCGAACAGCAGCGTGGCCTCGGCCATCAGCGAGTAGAACCACCCGCGGGTCTGGTCGATCCCCTCCGAGATGAAGTCAGCGGGGAACCGGCGCTCGAACTCCTCGATCCCGCGGCCCAGCTCCGGGTGGTACCCCCACTGCGCGAACGGCATCGCCCCGGAGTCGTACCAGGTGTCGATCACCTCCGGCACCCGGCGGGCCTCCTGGCCGCAGTCGGGGCACGCCAAGGCGACCTCGTCGATCGCCGGGCGGTGGGGGTCGACGGCGGTGACGTCGCGGCCGGCCAGCTGGGAGAGCTCCGCGAGCGAGCCGACGGGGGTCACGTGTCCGCGGACGCACCGCCACAGCGGGAGCGGCGTCCCCCAGTACCGCTCGCGCGACAGGGCCCAGTCCACGTTGTTCTCCAGCCAGTCGCCGTAGCGGCCGTGCTTGACGTGCTCGGGATACCAGTTCACCGACTCGTTCACCGCCAGGAGGCGCTCCCGGCGGGCGGTCGTTCGGATGTACCAGGACCTCCGCGCGTAGTAGAGGAGCGGCGTGTCGCACCGCCAGCACAGGGGATAGGTGTGCTCGTAGGTCTCGTGGCGGAGCAGCAGGCCGCGGGCCTCGAGGTCGCGAACGATCTCGGGGTCGGCCTCCTTGAAGAACCTCCCGCGGACGAACTCCACCGGCGTGAGGTCGGTGAACCGGCCCTGGTCGTCGATCGGCTTGAACACCGGCCAGCCCTCGGCCCGGCCGACCTCGAGGTCCTCCGCGCCGAACGCCGGCGCCAGGTGGACGATGCCGGTGCCCTCGTTCGTGGCCACCCACGGGGCCGCCACCACCCGGTGGACGTCGCCCTCGACGTTCCGGAAGGGGGCGCGGTACCGCAGGCCCTCGAGGTCCGACCCCGCGACCGTGGCGGTGACCGAGGCGTCCTCGCCGAGCACGGCGCGGACCAGGCGCTCGGCCAGCACCAGGCGCTGGCCGGCGGCGTCGACCACCGCGTACCGCTCGTCGGGGGACACCGCCACGCCGGTGTTCGAGATGAGCGTCCAGGGCGTCGTCGTCCACACCAGAAGCGCGGCGTCCCGGAGGGCGGGGTCGGCGTCGTCCTCCACCGGGAACCGGACGAACACGCTCGGGTCGCGGACCTGCGTGTACCCCAGGGCCACCTCGTGGTCCGAGAGCGCGGTCCCGCACCGGGGGCAGTACGCGGTGACCCGGTCGGACTCGTACAGCAGGCCCTCGCGGAACAGCGCCTTCAGCGACCACCACACGCTCTCGACGTACCGGGGCTCCATCGTCAGGTACGCGTCGGAGAGGTCGATCCAGAACCCGATCCGCTCGGTGAGCCGCTCCCAGTCGTCGACGTACCGGGTCACCGACTCGCGGCACAGCCGGTTGAACTCGCCGATGCCGAACGCCTCGATGTCCCGCTTGGTCCGGGTGCCGATCTCCTTCTCGACCTCGAGCTCCACCGGGAGCCCGTGGCAGTCCCACCCGCCCTTCCGGTGGACGTGATGCCCGGTCATCGTCTTGAACCGGGGGTAGAGGTCCTTGAACGTGCGCGATTCGACGTGGTGGATCCCGGGCTTCCCGTTGGCGGTGGGGGGGCCCTCGTAGAACACCCATTCCGGGGCGCCCTGGCGGGCCGCCAGGCTCTTCCGGAACACGTCGGCCCGGCGCCAGAACTCGAGGACGTCGCGCTCCAGCGCCGGAAAGTCCACCCCCGCGTCCACCGGCCGGTACCTCGCCACCTCGTCTCCCTCCGTCGCTCGTCCGGCAGGGACGAGGCCGTGGCCCCGCGGTACCACCCCGCTTGACGGCGCCTCTCGGCGCCGCCCGCTC
>DASZZY010000087.1:0-19745 GCA_036260395.1 Actinomycetota bacterium | reverse complement strand
CTGGTGGGGGTGCGAGGTCGCGGCGGCCGAGTACCGATGGCAGATCGCCGGCGTCTACACGTTCGCGGTCTCCGCCCGGGACGGCGTCTGGACCCTCGACGTGGTGGCCGGCGGTGAGGACCCGCAGGCCGTGCACTGGGTCCACGACGCCTGCGGCTAGCCCTCCCGCCTGGTAACGTCCGCTCCGCGGATGGATGCCCGCACCGCAGGAACGGTGCGCCTGGAGCGGCTCGCCACCCTGGCGCTGTTCGCGGCAGTGACGGCCTGGACCGTGGCCACCGCCCGGCTCCCCGCCGTCCGGTTCAACGTCCACTTCCCCGACGCCCGCCTGGCCCTGGAGGTGATCGGCGCCGGGATCACCGGCATCACGGTCGCGCTGGCCTACCTCCGGTACTCGCTCACCGGGTCGCGGCTGTGGAAGTGGATCGCCGTGGCGTTCGTCCCCATCGCCATCAACCACCTGGCGTTCGGCGTCGTGGTCCCGACCGAGCGGCTGGGGGTCCGCCACGCGCTCTACTTCTGGACGGCGGGACGGTTCGTGACCGCGGTCCTGCTCCTCGTCGGCGCCCGGCGCGGGCCCATCGCCGGCGGGAGGCCGTCGCACCCCGCCCGCTCGTTCCTGGCGCTCTCGGGGGCCGCGGTGGCGGCCCTCGCGGTGCTCGACGGGCTGCTGTGGGCCTTCCGGGCGTCCCTGCCCCCGCTCTCCGAAGTCGGGGGGCGGACGAACCCCGCAGAGATCACCGGGCCCCTCCCCGAACTCAGCATGACGGTCATCGTCATCGAGCTGGCCGGGACGGCGCTGTTCCTCCTGGCCACGATCCTGTACCTGCGGCGGCGGGACCCGACCGACGCCGCCCCCCCGTGGCTCCCCCCGGTCCTCATCGTGGCGGCGTTCGCTCACGTCCACTACATGCTGTTCCCCACGGTGTTCACCGACTTCATCTCCACCGGCGACATGCTGCGACTGGCGCTGGCCCTCGGCCTCCTGCTCGGGCTGACCTACGAGGTGAGGACGATCTTCCTCCGCGAGCGGGCCCAGGCCAGGGAGCTGAGCCGGGCCTTCGCCAGCGGCCGGGTCCGCGTGCAGGAGCTCGAGGAGATCGACCGGGCCCGAGCCAAGCTCTACGGCGTCCTCACCCACGAGCTGCTGCATCCGGTGGCCGCGCTGAGGGCCCTGTCGCTGCTCCTCTCGCAGCGGGGGGACGCCCTGGCGCCGGAGGCCCGCCGCGACATCGTGGAGAACATCGAGAAGGAGACCGCGCGCCTGGGGACGCTGGCCGAAGGGGTGTCCGGCGCGATCCAGTTCGGCACGGAGCCCTTCGCGCTGGTCCCCCAGCCCGAGAGCGTGGCCGAGCTGGTGCGCGAGGCGGCCGATGCCACCAGCGAGCTGGGTGGCCGCCTCAGGGTGCTGCTCGGGGACGACGACGAGGAGCTGATGGTCCACGCCGACCGGACCCGCGTGCTCCAGGTGTTCCGGAACCTCCTGTCGAACGCCGACAAGTACGCGCCCGACGGGTCCCCCGTGGAGATCGACGTGCGCCGGTCCGATGCCGAGGTCACGTTCCGGGTCTCGGACCGGGGCCCGGGCATCATTCCCGAGGAGGTCCCGCAGCTGTTCCACGCGTTCGCGCGGGTACACCGCCCCGGCGAGGACCCGGTCCCGGGGTCGGGCCTGGGTCTTTACATCTGTCGGCACATCGTGGATGCTCATGGTGGCCGTATCTGGGTCGAGAACCGCCCAGAGGGGGGGGCCACCTTCGCGTTCACCCTTCCTCGGGCCCGGCGAGGATCAGGTGATGGATCCGATTAGGGTCCTGGTGGTCGATGACCACCAGATGTTCGCGGACGCGCTCGAGCTCCTGCTGTCGGCCCATCCTCGGCTGGAGCCAATAGGCGTCACTGCGTCGGCGGAACAGGCGCTGGAGATCTGTGACGGCAATTGTCCCGATGTGGTGCTTATGGACGTCGACCTCCCCGGGATGGACGGCATCGAGGGCACGCGACGCGTCCGGCAGCGATGCCCGGATACCCATGTCGTGATCATCACCGCGCTCCAGCCGACCGAGGTCCTGGCGGGCGCCGTGGAGGCCGGGGCGAGCGGGTTCGTGCCGAAGACCCAGGCCGCGGACCAGCTGGCCGAGGTGATCCAGCGCGCCGCGGCCGGCGAGATGGTGCTCCCCGAGGGAGACATCGTGTCGATCCTGCGCCGGCTCCAGGAGGCCCGGCAGACGCGGACCGACGTCGAGCGCCTGGTCTCCAGCCTCACCGACCGGGAGATCGAGATCCTCCAGGGCCTGGCCGAGGGCAAGTCGACCCCCGAGCTGGCCGAGGCGCTGTTCATCAGCCCCCACACGGTCCACAGCCACGTCCGGAGCATCCTGGCGAAGCTGGGGGTCCGCTCCAAGCTGGAGGCCGTGCTGTTCGCGCTGCGTCAGCGCATCATCCGGCTCCCCGGCGGCTGAGCCGGGGATCGTCGTCAATTTTGACGACTCGAACTTCCCCCGGTTTGACGATGACGGCACGCGGGCGATGCGCCACGATGCGACCGTCGGCGAGGCCCTCGGAGGTTCTCAGCCGACCGAGGGCCGAGGAAAGGGATCCTCGAGGGGCCGGCCGCCAGGCCGGCCCTTCGTCGTTCGGGGCTCCCGCCGCCGGGCGCCGACCTCACCGCCACCGGATCACCAGGCGATCGCCCTCCTCGGCGGCCTCGGTCCCCATCCCCGTGCAGGCGTCGAGGAACCGGCGCCGGACCCATGCCGCGTCCGGCCCTTCCGCCAGACGCGTCCGGCAGTACTCCAGCCGGAGCGGGACGGCCTCCAGGCGGCGCGGCCCCCGCTCATCGAGCGTCGCCAGCCACAGGAGCCCGAGGTCGTTCCGTCGCACCGGGTCCACGGCGTAGTCGTCGAGGAAGTCGCCGAGGTCGAACAGCACCGGGCCGCTCACGCCGTGGAAGACGTGGGCGGAGTGGCCCGCCACCAGCGTGGCCGGGGTCCGCGACAGCTCCTCAGCGGCCCGCCGGACGTGTGGGACCGGGTCGGTGACCATGTTCGGCCCCCAGTGGACCGTGAGAAGCGTCGCGTCGGCGCCCTCGGCCGCCTCGCCGATCGCCGATCGGACCCAGGACGGCACGCCGCTCCGGAGGTCGGCAAACGCGATGCCGGGACGGCCGGGCCCGGCGGCGAACTGGGACGGGTGGTCCGACGCCCCGACCACCGCCATCCGGAACTCCCCGGCCGCCAGCCGGATCGGCCGGCGGGCGCGATCGGCGTCGGGGCCGGCCCCCACCGCGGCGATCCCGGCGCCGTCCAGGAAGGCCAGCGTGTCGAGGAGGGCATCCTCCCCGAAGTCGAGCGCGTGGTTGTTCGCCAGCGTGACGGCGTCGACGCCGAGGTGAGCCAGCACGTCCACGGCGGCCGGCGGGGCGCGGAAGAAGAAGGGCTTGCCCGGGTCGGGCCACGGCAGCCCCCGCTCGGAGATGCAGCACTCGAGGTTCAGGACGAACAGGTCCGCCTCGCGCGCGACCTCCACGAGGTCCGGGGCCACCAGGGCCGCCGGGGGGACCTCGGCCAGCCGCTCGGCCACCCCCCGGCCGAGCATGGTGTCCCCCGCCAGCGCGACGGTGATCTCCACGGCCCCTGCGTATCACGAAGCCGCCGGAGTCGCGGCGGACGTCAGCCGGCCGCGACCATCGGGTGGCGGCCGCCCGTCGCGCCGACGGGCCGGGCCACGATCACATCGATACGTTCGGGCCGCCCGTCTCCACCGGCGGCTCCCCGGACTCGCCGGAGGCCATCTCGGAGAGGTCGCCGGCGCCCACCTGGCCGGACCGCTCGATGAGGAACGCGATCTTGCAGTTCACCTTGTACAGCGTGAGCTGTCCGTCCGGGCCCACGTCGGCGTTGCTCGTGAGGACCTCGACGCCCTGGATGTTGCGGATGGTCTGGGCGGCGGTCGTCACCGCGTTGCGCACCGCGTCGCTGAACGAGTTCGGGGAGCTGCCCACGAGCTCGATCACCTTGACGACGCCGCCGGGCACGTCCTGAGGCAACGTTCCACCTCCTTGGTCCGGGACGCCACGGTCCTACCCCCGCCGCCGTCGAGCAAACCGACCCCCGTGCCGCCGCGTTTGTCCGTTCCGCCGCCTGGTAATGACCCCGAGAGCCGATCTCGGAGGTGACCGCGATGAGAGCCGTCGTCTGGCACGGGAAGCGAGACGTGCGCGTGGAGGCCGTCCCCGACCCGACGATCCAGGAAACGACCGACGCGATCGTCCGCGTGACGACCACGGGGATCTGTGGTTCGGACCTGCACCTGTACGAGGTCCTCAGCATGTACATGGAGGACGGCGACATCCTGGGGCACGAGGCCATGGGGATCGTCGAGGAGGTCGGCGCCGACGTCGAGCACATCGCGCCGGGCGACCGGGTGGTGATCCCCTTCAACATCTCCTGTGGACACTGCTGGATGTGCGAGCGGCAGCTCTACTCGCAGTGTGAGACCACGCAGGTGCGTGAGCACAGCAAGGGCGCGGCGCTGTTCGGGTACACGAAGCTGTACGGGGGCGTGCCGGGCGGCCAGGCGGAGCTCGTCCGCGTCCCCCAGGCGCAGTTCGGCCCGATCAAGGTCCCGGAGGGGCTCCCGGACGAGCGCTTCGTGTACCTCTCCGACGTCCTGGCCACGGCCTGGCAGGCCGTGGAGTACGCCGACGTTCCCAAGGGCGGCTCGGTGGCGGTCTTCGGCCTCGGGCCGATCGGCCAGATGTGCGGCCGCATCGCGCGGCTCCACGGCGCCGAGACGGTCATCGGGATCGACCTGGTCCCCGAGCGGCTCGAGATGGCCCGGCGGCACGGGATCGAGATCCTGAACACCGAGGAGATCGACGACATCCCGGAGGCCGCCCGGGCGCTCACCGACGGCCGCGGACCGGACTCGGTCATCGATGCCGTGGGCATGGAATCCCACGGCTCGCCGGTGAGCTCGCTGGCCCAGAAGGCGGCCGGCCTCCTCCCGGACCGCCTCGCCGAGGAGCTCGTGGACAAGGCCGGCACCGACCGGCTCGACGCGCTCCTCGACGCCATCGGCACGGTCCGCCGGGGCGGGACGATCTCGATCACCGGCGTGTACGGGGGGTCCGTCGACCCGCTGCCGATGATGGAGCTGTTCGACAAGCAGGTCCAGGTCCGGATGGGGCAGGCCAACGTGAAGCGCTGGGTCGACGACCTCATGCCCCACCTGGTCGGGACCGACGACCCGCTGGGCACCGAGGACCTCGCCACGCACGTCCTCCCGCTGGCGGAGGCCCCCCGCGGCTACGAGATCTTCCAGAAGAAGGAGGACCGCTGCATCAAGGTCCTCCTCAAGCCGGGGCTCTGAACCGGGACTAGCCCGCCGCGGGGATCAGCCCCAGGTCCTCGAGGACGCCGGTCGGGACGACGTGGCAGTACGGCTCGTGGCCGGTCTTCTCGTAGTACCGCTGGTGGTAGCCCTCCGCCGGGTAGAACTCCCGGAGCGGCTCGATGCTCGTGGCGATGGGCCGGTCGAACCGGGCCTGGGCCCCCTCCCTGGAGGCCTCCGCGGCCGTCCGCTGGTCCTCCGAGTGGGTGAAGATCGCGCTTCGGTACTGGTCGCCGATGTCCGGCCCCTGCCGGTCGACCTGGGTGGGGTCGTGCATGGCCCAGAACACCTGGAGCAGCTGGTCGTAGGAGACCCGCTCGGGGTCGAAGGCGACCTGCGCCACCTCGGCGTGGCCGGTGGTGTGGGAGCACACCTGCTCGTACGTGGGGTTCGGCGTGTGGCCACCGCTGTATCCGACCTGGACATCGAGGACGCCCGGCACGCGACGCAAGACGTACTCCACGCCCCAGAAGCATCCCGCTCCGAACGTCGCCCGCTCTTCGGTCATGTCGCCTCCTCGATCGCGTGACGGCGGCACCGGCCGCCGACCTCCACACCATACAACCGGCCGGCGGGGCGGTCCGTTCCCGGCCGGGATCGGCTAGCTCGGCTTGGTCCGCTTCGGCGGGAGCGTCCGGGCCCAGTCCAGCGAGCGCTCGAGCCATCCCCGCGCGCGGCGATGATCGTCGTGCCAGGTCGGCGGGAGGGTGACGTACTCCCTCATCGGCCGGCCGGGCATGGGCTCGAACCGCGCGCCACCCTCGGCGATCAGTTGCTCGCGCGAGTCATCGTCGAGCCGCACGAACAGGTCGGCGCCGAAGACCCCCGCGAACATGTTCCCGTCCACGAACGCCGCCACGTTGCCGAACATGGGGCGGACGCGGACCCGCGGATCGTCCGGGAGCAGCGTCTCGAACGCCGCCCTCGCCTCGGGGTCCGCCTTCGGGAAGCCGCCCTGCGCCCTCCTCTGAGCCACGCCGGCAGCCTGGCACACGGCGTCCCGCACCGCACGGGCCCGCCCCCGTCACCCTACGACGCGGCGATCGGTGGCTTTGGCGCGGTCGCCCGGTGGGCCCCGTCACTCCTCGGCCAGCCGGCGGCGACGCTCGATCTCCTCCGGCGTCGGCCCCTCCAGCGCGAACGAGCCCACCTCGACCGTGCCGGCCCGCTCGTAGATCCCCATGACGACGCCGGTGGTCGAGGTCGCCGAGTCCAGAAGCCTGAGCGTGCGGGGGATCGTCCCGTCCGCGAACAGGCGCTTCCCGTGGCCGAGGAGCACCGGGAAGACCCACAGCCGGTACTCGTCGACCAGATCGTGTTCCATCAGCGTCTGGATCAGCTGGCCGCTGCCGTGCACCTGGATCTCCGGGCCGGACCCCTCCTTGAGACGGGTGACCTCTTGCCCGACGTCCCCGCGGAGGAGGACCGAGTTGGCCCATCCGAGCTGTCGCTGCGACCTGGAGGCCACGTACTTCGTCGCCCGGTTCAGCGCGTCGGCCGCCGGATCGTCGGTGACGTGCGGCCAATGAGCTGCGAAGATGTCGTACGTCCTCCGGCCGAGCAGCAGGTCGAACGGACGGCCCAGTGCCTCGTCCATGCGCTGGCCCATCGCGTCGTCCCAGAAGTTGACCGACCACCCGCCCAGCTCGAATCCCCCGCTGGGGTCCTCTTCCGGTCCTCCAGGCGCCTGCATGACACCATCGAGGGACAGGAACGTCTGCACCACGACCCTCCTCATCGCCCGCCCTCCTTCCCGGCTGATGGCCTTCGGTCTATCAGACCTGGCGTCGATGGCGAACTCATCGCCACGAGCTGCCGGCTCCGATGAGGACCGAGCGCCTGCGCCGTCATACTGAGCGTCCGGCCTTCGTGCCGGGAGCCCGAAAGGAGCGCCCATTCCGCTGCAGGTGACCGCCATCATGATCGGCGTCGAGGATCTGGCCCGGTCGAAGCGCTTCTACGGCGAGGGCCTGCGCTGCCGGATGGATCAGGACGACCCCACGTTCGCGTCGTTCGACCTGGGGGACGGATCGTCGTCGCTGGCGCTGTACGAATGGGAGGCGGCGGCCGACGACGCCGGTGTTTCGTCGGTAGGCTCCGGGTTCCGAGGGGTCTCCTTCCAGTTCATGGTCGCGTCGAGGGCGCCGTGGACGACGTCATCGCCAGGGCCGTGGCGGCTGGCGGCGGCATCGTGAAGCAACCGGCGGCCGCCTCGTGGGGCGGGTACTTCGGCTACTTCAGCGACCCCGACGGCTACCTCTGGAAGGTGGCGTCGCCCTCGTAGTCGCCCGCGTCGGATCGGCGCGGCGCCCGCGCGTGGGACGGAGCGAGAGATAAAGGGCTACAGCGATGCTGAGGCCCAGGAGGATGGCCGCCGAGATCCCCTCCGGAGACGAGGCCGCCTTGCCGAGGTCCTGTGGCGGTGGGCCGGCCACCTCGTAGCTCAGCGCGCCGCCGACACGGAAGCCAGCGGACACCGCCAGCGGGAACAGCACCAGCCGCGGGAGCACGGGGACGTCGGCCGCCCCGCCCATGTTGAGGAGGAACGCGGCGCATCCCCCGAGCAGGAGCGGGAGCGTCAACAGGATCTCGACGAAGTTGTTGCCGGCGGACCCCGAGGCGAGCACGCCGATGAAGAAGCCGCCGGCGACGCCGCATCCGAGCGCCGCCCACGGCTTCCACCTGGCCGGCCCGATGCTCGCGGCCCTCGAGGGGCGCGGGGTCCAGCCCGGGGGTTCGCCGCCCACCGGCCGATCTCGCCTAGCGGCGGGACGCGCGGGACGCCGCCAGCCCCTGGACGAACAGGAAGGCCCCGAAGATGACGGGCCCGTAGGCGACGAAGTACGTGCCGCCCGTGGGGCTGGACGAGGCGCCGGTATACGTCCAGATCGTGACGACCAGTCCCGCGACGGCGGCCAGCGCGCCGATCGCCATCTGCAGGCGCCCTTGCTTGCCGGCCTTGACCTTGACCTCCGCGCGCATCGCGTCGAGGCGGGTCTGGTCCTCGGCGGTCATCGGCGCAAGTGAGAGCACGCTCCGGAGCTTCGATTCCAGGTCGCGCGTGGCGCCCTTCCACCGGAACTTGCCCCGGCTGTTGTCGGCGAACTCCGCCGTGCCGTAGCTTCCGCCCTCCTCGTACTCCACCGCGAGCCGGCCCCTCCGCGACAGCGTGATGCCGCGGACCGTCGACATCAGCAGGACGCCCTTCTTCGACTCGAACCGAAGGGATCCGCCGTCCGCGACGAGGGTGCCCATGACGCCGGTGTCGGCCGCGTTGCGGAACCAGGCGACCTTCTCGAAACGCTCCATGCTCCCTCCCTCCCCGACGCCCCTGGCGAGGCGCCGCTCGACGCGACCGGCCGCAGCGATGGCCGGCTCGCTCCGCTCGATGGTAGGACCGGGAACGATGGCGGACAAGAGGACAGATCGAGGAGGCGAGGCCGTCACGCCAGTCGCAGCAGAACGTAGGCTCCGATCAGCGCGTCGTATCCGAGGCAGAGGGGCACGTACCACCAGGGCATGACGGTGTCGAGGCCACGGCGGTGATGGATCGCGTCCCATAGACCGTGCCCGAAGTAGCCCAGCGCCAGGACGATCCCCCCTTGGACGACGAGAGCCACGGTGGCCGCTCCCGCAAACAGAACCATCCCTCCGTACTCCACGACGAAGGCGCGTCTCCGCCCATCCTGCAGCGCGAACCCCAGATAGACGGCGGCGATCATGCCCAAGAGGATGGCGAGGAATCCGAAGGCCGCCCGATCCGATAACAGGCTCGGGATGACGAGGGTCACGCCAGCGAGGACCACGCCCGCACCCGCGGCGGACAGCCACCCAACCGGCCCTCCGCGCGCGATGAAGCGCGGGAGCCGGAGCTGCTCGGATCGCGTCCGCACGGTCCGTGCGTCCTTCTGCTTGTACGTCCGCACCGTGGCGCAAGGGCCGAGGGCCACCCTACCGGTCATGGGGGCCCTATCGCGTCACCTCCTGTGACCATGCCGGTGATCCGCCTCTCGCTTGTTTCGACTGTCCCCCGGAGTCATCCTGCTCTCCTTTCCTCCACAGGAGCAGCTTCTCGCTGCGCCGTGGGTCGCGGACGGCCCCCGGACTCTCGGATCGTGGCGGCGACGAAGGCGACGCCGCCGATGATGGACAGGATCCCGCCGCTCGTCCCCCAGCTTCCGGCCTGGTTCGGCTGGGCCACCGCAACCACGCCGAGGTAGAGGAACGCCGCACCGAGCAGGACGGCCAGGGGCCGCCACCCCGGCCGAAGCGTTCCAGCGAGCCACGCCCCTAGGAGCAGCATGGCGGCGTGCTGCACGTCGCTGGCCCAATGGCTCGTCGCCGCGTGCTCGCCGCCCACACCGGCAACCTGCCAGCCGAACTCCCGCCACATGATGGGGGCGAGGAGGGCCGTCGCGGCGGCGGCCAGCACCAGCAGGACCGGGCTGAGCCGGTCGGTCGAGACGTCGAGGAGGGCCCTCGGCCACGGGTAGGTCACCACGACGAGGAGAGCGGGCAACCCGACGAACACCAGAGCCGGGAGCCCGGCGAACGGCACGATGATAGGGAGTCCCACGATCAGCGACACGGCGAGCCACTGGACGAGCAGGACGTTGGCCCGCGGCGTCCACAGAAGGGCCACGAGGGCGCCGGTCACGACCAGCCCCCTGACGGTGCCCGGCAGGGCGCCGTGCCACCGGTGCGTCTCCGGGAAGCGCAGCTCGCCCAGGAAGGGTGGGCCCTCGGGCAGCCAGGGGGCCAGGGCGTTGCCGATGTTCGCCAGGAAGAAGAAGGCCACCGCGGCGGTGACGATCCTGAAGAGAAGGATCCGCCACCGGGCGACCGCTCTCCGGGCGTCGATGCCCTCAACCATGTCGATCACCTCTTCAGCGTGAGTGACGTTGCTCCTTTCGCCCATCAGGAGCCCCGGTACAGGGTCATCCCGGCTGGGGCGCTGCTTCACGCCGGCGGAACGCCCGGGCAAGCCGAGCCTCGACCATGGTCAGGCACAGGCCGAGGATCCACGCGCCCAGGAAGACCCGGGAGGCCGGCAGGATGTAGGTCGCGGGCTGCCAGAACATCGCCACGACGGCGAACACCGAGAGGGCCGCTCCAGCGATCCCCACCCAGATCACCCATCGCGGCACGGTCGGCGTCGGCAGCATGGCGACGGATGCTGCCCCCAGGAACACCGAGACGAAGAGGACATGTGCGGGGCCACCCGCCAGGTACGTCAGGTCGTGGACGGCTCGCAGCACCGCGGTCTCTCCGAGCATCTGCGGCCGAGGGAGGGTCCACGTCAGGATCGCCGACATCATCACGAAGGCGCTCGCCAACACGCCGCCTCCCAGCGCCACCGTGAGCGCAAGGCCTCGCCCGGAAACCACCTCTCTCAGCGCCCTCACGATCGAGGCAGAGAAGACGAGCAGGGACAGGGCCATCAGCGCAAGCGTCGCGCTGAGCGCCCGTACCTCCTCACGGTTCTCGGCGAAGAACCGCTCGATCTCCGCGGCGGGCCCGAAGGGAGAGGGATAGCCCTCGGTGACCGAGGGAAATCCGTCGGCTGGCAGCACGTTCGCGAAGAGGAAGGCGAGGCCCATGAAGAACAGCGTGGATATCCCGCTCGCAAGGACGATCCAGCGCTCTCTCTGTCCAACCGTTTCGATCCGCGACCGTGCTCGGACATGCTCGGACATCAGAATCACCTCAGGGATTTCCACTCGCTTTCTCTCGTCGCCTACCCGGCGCCGAGGCCGCCGAAACAACGTCGGCGCGTCACACCAAGCGGTCTCCCCGAGCCGGTTGAGACGACTCCTCGAATGGCGTACCGCCCCTAGCCCAACCGCTCCTCGAGTCGGACGGTAACGGCGTCACCCGCTTCCTTGCCGATGGCCTTCCGCAGTTCGGTCTTTACGGGCAGCATGTGCGTCCCGTCGCCCAGGGGCATGAAGGAACTGCGGAACGGCTGGCCGTCGATGGTTCCACGGACCTTCACGAGGCCGCGGGTCCCGAAGTAGGCCGCCGAATCCGGCCACATCACGTAGGTCCAGCCTCCCGGCGCGTCAGCCTTCCGCAGGGTTGCCTTGAAACGCTCGTTCAGCTGCCCCCGTTCCCCTACCCCGCTGCCCACCTGCGTCCCCTCCTCCGCTCTCCGGCCGCGGCCGTCGGCCACGGACCGATCGTTCAGTCGTCTCCAGGCGGGCTGTAGTTCACCATCCACATGACCCCGAACCTGTCCTTCAAGGCTCCGTAGTAGTCACCCCACGGCTGGTCGGCGATGGGCATCTCGATGTCAGCCCCCTCCGAGAGCGCGTGGAAGATCCTGTTCGCCTCCTCCTGGCTCGGCGGCTGGACCGAGACGCACGCGTTGTTGCCCTGCACCAGCTCGCGCCCCAGCGACTGCAGTGTGTCGCTGGCCATCAGCAGGTCGCCTTCCCCGATCGGCAGGGCGATGTGCATGATCTTGTCCTGGTCCGCCTCCGGGATGCTCACGCCTCGATCGGGAGGTCCTTGAAGCGGACCACCGAGGAGAACTCACCACCGAACACGGATCTGTAGAAGTTGAATGCCTTTTCGGCATCGCCGGCGGAATTGAGATACGGGTGGAGTCGGGTCATCCCCCACCTCCCAGGTGTGCTTCCGATCCAGCGTACGCGCTCCGTAGCTCCGCAAGGTCGAACTTCTTCATCTCCAGGAACGCCTCGGTGACCCGGGCGACCTGTTCCTTCGTCCCGGTGCGCAGCATCTCATCCATGGCCGCGGGGACCACCTGCCACGACAGGCCGTACCCGTCCTTCAGCCAGCCGCACTGCTCGGCCTCGGGAACGGCGGAGAGGCTGTCCCAGTAGTGATCGATCTCCTCCTGGCTCTCGCAGCTCACGAGGAAAGAGATGGCCTCGTTGAAGCCGAAGTCGTGGTCGCGCGCGCTGTCCATCGCGGCGAACGGCTGGCCCGCCAGCGCGAAGCTGGCGTGCTTGATCGTACCTTCCTCATCGGGCTGGTCGTCCCTGCCGTGCCGGAGGATGGGGCCGACCTTCGAGTCCGGGAACACCGACGTGTAGTGGTCGATGGCCTCCTCCGCCTTGCCGCACACCTCACCCACGAACATCAGCGTTGGCGTGATGCGTGGTCCTCTCTGCTGCTCCCCCGCGAGCATGACCTGCCACGAGAGGCCGTACCTGTCCTCCGTCCAGCCGTAGCGTTCGCTGAACGGGTAGGAGTCGAGGGGCATGAGCGCCGTGCCACCCTCGGAGAGCCGAGCCCAGAGCCCGTCCACCTCCTCCTCCGTCGCGCAGGAGACCAGGAACGAGACCGCCGGAGTAAACTTGAACAGCGGACCCGCGCTGATCGCCATGAATGGCTGCCCGAACAGCTCGAACGAGACGATGTCCGTGTCTCCCGACGGCGTGTCGTAGATCCTGGTCACGTTGGTGACCCGGGACTCCGGGAAGGTGGAGGCGTAGAACCCCGCCGCCTCTACGGCCTCCCTATCGAACCACAGGTGTGGCGTGATCTTCTGCATCTCAGCCTCCCTGGTCATCCAGCATGGCGGTCATGCTTCTCGTATACGACGGCCGCGCGGGGCCAAAGTCATCGCTGCGTCCTCTTCTGACGTCGAGGAACCTGAGTTGACGCTCTCGGTCCGCGCGTGGCCGGTCGGTCAGCCCCTGTCCGGAGCGCTCGGCACCAGGATCGCACCACGCACGTGTCCCTCTGGCGGATCGTCGCCGAGTACATGCCGCTGACCTGCGGAAACGCTGAAGGGCGGGAGGACTTGAGCTGCGACCGACGGATCATGAGCTTGGTTGTCCCGGGGAGTTGCCGGCCTACGAGATTGCGAGGACATAGCGTCTGAGGGGGGATGTCTCTCTCACTGCCCGTCGGCGGTTCCGCAGCGGTTTCGCACTCCATCGTGGGGTCCATACCACCGTGACGAACCTGGTGCACCATGGCTGCCGCGACCACCGACCGGCCGATCCCCCGGTCGGTCCGACCGTCGATGGCCTGGCGACCGCCCTCAGCGACCTGGCCCCCTTCGAGCTGACATCGCCGCCGAGCGACGTGAGCATCTACGGCTACCGCGGAAAGCACCTGCAGCTGACCGTGCCCGACTTCCCGGTCGAGGGCGAGAGCTTCGCTCGATGCATCGACGGCAACCTCAAGAGCTGGATCGGCCCCCTAACAGGCGCGTTCTATGGCTACAACGGCGAGCCGGGCTTCACCGAGGAGTTCTGGATCCTGGATGTGGAAGGCACCCGGCTGATGATCGCGGCCGAACGGTCCCCTAGCGCGCCGCCGGAGAACGTCGCCGAGCTGGAGGCCATCCTCGACTCCATCCGGATCGAGCCCTGAGTTCGCCCGAGACAACCAAACTTCCCTCGTCGAATGTCAGGTGGCACGGGGAGAGCAGCCGGTCAACCGGCCCGACGCCCCCGCCGAAGTGGGGCGGGGAGGACTTGAACCTCCGACCGACGGATTATGAGTCCGCTGCTCTGACCGACTGAGCTACCGCCCCGCGTCAAGTCTACGCGTCGGCTAACACCGCTCCACGACACCTGGCGCGGGGGTGTTGCCGCTCACCACGATGTCGGCGGGCTCCACGATGTCGAACATGCAGGTGATCCCGTCGGGGTTCGACGTCATCACGTTCCCGGTCGCCGAGCCCGAGGTGTGCGAGATCCGCAATGAGTCCATCACCTGGTTGTTCGTCACCGTGATGGGGCCCCGCTGGTACTTGTTCCCGACCCACATGAACCCCACGCCCGAGGCGCTCGTCTGGACGTTCCCGTCGACAACCACGTTCTCCCATATCGCGCTCGACCCCACGCCGGCGACCGCGAAGTTCACCGCCCACCCGAAGGAGTTCCCCACGACCGTGACGTTCCGCGCGTGCCAGCTGAGGCGGGGCTCGATGTCCACCGCCGAGCGGCCGATGAAGTCAAAGGTCACCCCCGACACCGTCAGCCCGTCGATGGCGTTCGCGGAGATGCCCTGGCGGCCCACGCTCCGGCACGTCGTCGGGGCCGCTGGAGTCCCGGTGAAGCTGACGGAGGAGGAAGGTAATTTCGAATAGCGGTCGACGTCCACACAGTCCCCGCCCATGTCCCGGATCGTGAGCCCCGACATCGTCACCCCGGACGAACCCTTCACGGCGACCCCGTGATCCATGGCGCGGGTGGAGTCGTACATGGGGGTGGGCCCGGGGTCGTATCCCCCATGCACGGTGCCGCCCTTGAGCGTCACGTTCTTCACCTTCGACAGCCGGATCAGCGGTGCGTTGCAGAACCGCGGCTTCGAGCACGAGGGCTCCACCGTTCGGAAGATCGTGGCGCCGTTGAGGTCGTAGACGGTGTCGGCCCGCTGCGAAGAGCCCGACGGGGGCACGCCGAGGTTCACGCTGAGGGCCATCAGGCACGAGGCCCCGCTGGGGAACACCACCGTGGAGCCGTTGGGCACGGTGGCCAGGAAGGACTCCAGCGCCGGCGCGGAATCGGACGTGGCGCTGCACGCGCTCGGGGGCACGTCCACCGTCCCGGCGGAGGCCGGCGCCGCCCCGAACAAGGAACCCGCGAGCACCAGTACGAGCAGCCAGGATGTCCGGGTCCCCATCGCTCCCCCTCTCCCGCAGCGCGGCCGTCGCGGCATTATCGGGCCAGTCGGTCCATCGGTCCACCCATCGTTTGCCGGCCCTCCGCCCGGGTAGAGAAGGGACGACCCCACGCCAGGAGGTGGACGCACATGGGTGGTACCGACAAGGCTGAAGGCACCTGGGACGAGGCCAAGGGCAAGGTCAAGGAGACCGCCGGCGACGTCGCCGACGACGAGTCCATGCAGGCCGAAGGCACCAAGGACCAGGCCAAGGGCAACCTGAAGCAGGCGAAGGGCAAGGCCAAGGACGCCGCCGAGGACGTCAAGGACAGCGTCAAGGACGCCTTCGACCGCGAGAAGCAGTGAGCACCAACGGCGGCCTGACGACCGAGCGAGGCCGACGGCCCCTCGTCTCGGCCCTCGGTGAGGCGAGCCTCAGCGGGATCAAGGGCAAGGTGGCCCGCCCCGTCGCCTCGGCTGCCTCGCGGCGAACGCGTTTCCGCGAGGACCAGATCCGGGCGGCGATCGGCCTGGTGTTCCTCGGCCTGTCGCTCTACGCGCTGATCTCGACGGTGCGTCGAGCGCTCGAGCTGCGCGAGGAGTAGGCCCGGCCCCGGCTCAGGAGGGGGCGCCCCCTGCGGGCTCGCGGGCGGGCTCCCAGTCGCGGAGCGCCTCCGCGAGCTTGACGACCACGGCCGTGCCACCCAGCAATGCCACGAGCCTGCCGACCCGCGACGCCTTGAACGGCCCGAACCGGAAGACGAACGGCGCGGTGAAGATCAGCACCTGGGCCACCCGCTGACGCAGCTGGCGTCCCTCGGGAGACGCCAGGTAACGGCGAAGATCGTCCACGCCCCCGGAGACGCGCTCCTGGAGCTCGTCGAGCATCCTCGACACTTCAGCTGCCATGACGCTCCGGGGGCGAGACTCGAACTCGCAACCTACCGGTTAACAGCCGGCCGCTCTACCGATTGAGCTACCCCGGAATGTCGTGGACGCCGGCGGCAGCGTCCCGCCCGGCCAGTGTAGCAGGGGCCTTGCCGCGGACCACGACCACGAGCGAGCGCACGCTGACCAGGCCCCAGACCGTGTTGAGCGTCACGAACGCCCACAGGCCCTCCAGCCCCGCGGCGAGCGCCAGGCATACCGAACCTGCCACGTTGAGCACCAGGTACACCAGGCCGAAGGGCTGCATACGGCGGAGCTGGAGGCCGGCGAAGGCGCCGAGGACCATGGCCGCACCCACGATCGACACCAGCTGGCTGGTCTCCACGGAGGCTTACTCGAGGTAGTCGCGCAGCTTCTGCGAGCGGGACGGGTGGCGGAGCTTCGAGAGCGTCTTCGACTCGATCTGCCGGATGCGCTCCCGGGTGACGCCGAACTCCCGGCCGACCTCCTCCAGCGTCCGGGGGTGGCCGTCCATGAGCCCGAACCGGAGCTGGATGACCTTCTTCTCCCGCTCGGACAGCGTGTGGAGGACCGACTCGAGCTGCTCCTGGAGGAGGATGAACGAGGCGGCGTCGATGGGGACGACGGCCTCGGAGTCCTCGATGAAGTCGCCGAGGTGGGAGTCCTCCTCCTCGCCGATCGGGGTCTCCAGCGAGACCGGCTCCTGGGAGACCTTGAGGATCTCCCGGACCTTCTCGGCGTGGATGCCCATCTGATGCCCGATCTCCTCGGGTAGCGGCTCGCGCCCCAGGTCCTGGAGGAGCTGGCGCTGGATCCGCACCAGCTTGTTGATGGTCTCCACCATGTGGACCGGGATCCGGATGGTCCGCGCCTGGTCGGCGATGGCCCGGGTGATGGCCTGCCGGATCCACCACGTGGCGTACGTCGAAAACTTGTAGCCCTTGGAGTAGTCGAACTTCTCGACGGCTCGGATCAGGCCCAGGTTCCCCTCCTGGATGAGGTCCAGGAACAGCATCCCGCGGCCCACGTACCGCTTGGCGATCGACACCACCAGCCGCAGGTTGGCCTCGATGAGCTTCTTCTTGGCCAGCTGGCCGTCGCGCTCGACCTTCTTCAGGAAGCCGTCGAGGTCCTCGCGAGACCTGGGCTTCCACGTCCGGGTCGTGCTCTCCCGGCCGATCCCCTCCACCCGCCCGAACTTCTCGAGCTGGTGCTCGCGGATGCGGACCACCGACTCGACGATCCGCCGCAGCTGCTTCTGGTCGACACGGGCCTCGCGGTCGATGTGCCGGACGAGCGCCGTCGAGAACTCCCCGGCCTCGATCCGCATGGCGAAGTCGACCTCCTGCGGCGCCGTGAGCAGGGGCACCTTCCCGATCTCCTTCAGGTACATCCGGACCGGGTCGTTGGTCGGCGCCTTGAGGAGCTCGTCGTCGCGCGGCAGCGCGGCCGGGCCCTCCAGCTCCTCGCCGGGGACCTCGATGACCTCGATCCCCTGCTCGCGGAGGTGCTCCTCGATCTGGGTCAGGAAGTCCTCGACCTGCTCGGGGCTGAGGTCCTCGACCGGCAGGCCCTCCAGGAGGTCCTCGGACGTGACGAACCCGCGCTCGCGGCCGCGGGCCACGATCAGCTCCTTGGCCTCGTCGAGGGCCGGGTCCCTGGTCATCTCCGCCACGTCAGGCTCCTTCTCCCGCTCGGGCCCGGACCTCCCGCCACTTGCTCGTGAGGTCGGCCAACTCCTTGAAGAGAGGGTCGAAGGTATCGGCGTCCTTCACGGGATTGAGGCGCTCCAGGCGCTTCCTCATTGTATCGATTCGACGCTTCAGCCAGAGCTCCTGCAGGCGGAAAAACACGCGGTCCGCGTATTCCCGGGTCGGCTCGCCCAGCAGCGGCTCGAGGGACAGCTCGGCCACGAGCTCGGCCAGCCCCACCTCGCGTGCACGGTCGGCGAGCTCCGCCGCCGTGGGAGCCGGCGAGCGGAGCAGGGCGAGCGCCTTCCGGTACCGCTCCGTCGTGAACTGGTCGTCCTCCAGGCCGTCGAGGTGTCCCTCGATCAGGTCGGCGTGCTGGGCCAGGAGCTTGAGGGCCTCCTTCTCGACCTCGCGGCTGGGGGTCCGTGCCTCCCGGCGCGCCGGCGCGGGCCCGGCGGGCACGCCCGGCCGCGGCCCGGCGGGCTGGCGCTCGAGCTTGAGGAGGACCGCCGACGGGCTGACCCCGGCCAGGTCGGCCAGCAGGCCCGCGTACTCGCTCCGGCGCACCGGGTCCTCCAGCCCCCCCACGATCGGCAGCGCCTCGTCCACGGCCCGAGCCTGCCCTTCGGGGCTCGCCAGGTCGCGGCCGTCGAGCTCGCGGCGCAGCATGTACTCGACCAGCGGGACGGCGCGCCCCGCCAGCTCCTCGAACGCCTCCCGTCCCCGTTCCCGGGCGAAGTCCGCCGGGTCGAGGCCCTCGGGCAGCACGAGCACCAGGGTCTCCACCGGGAACCGCTCGTGGAAGCCGTACGCCCGCTGGGCGGCCCGGGCGCCGGCTTCGTCGGAGTCGAAGGCCAGGATCACCCGCTCGGCGAACCGCCGGAGCAGCTCGAAGTGCCCCTCCCCCACCGCGGTCCCGCACGTGGCCACCGCCGTGGGGATCCCGATCGCGTCGAGGGCGATGACGTCGGTGTAGCCCTCGACCACGAACGCCCGCCCGCCGCGGGCGACCTCGCCCTTGGCCCGGTGGAGGTTGTAGAGCAGGTGCCCCTTCCGGTACACGGGCGTCTCCGGCGAGTTGAGGTACTTGGGGCCGTCGCCCTCGAGCAGGCGGGCCCCGAAGCCCACCGCCTGGCCCGACAGGTCGTGCACGGGGAACATCACCCGCGAGCGGAACCGGTCCCGGACCTGGCCGCGCGCATCCTTGAGCGCCAGCCCCGCCTCCAGGAGGATCTCCGGGGAAAATTCCCGGGCCATCCGGCGGAGGAGGAAATCGGGGTAGCCGGGCGCATACCCGACGCCGAACCGCTCCACGGCCTCGCGGGAGATGTCCCGGCCGGCCAGGTACCTCCGTGCCTGCTCCGCCTCCCGGCCCTCGAGCAGCATCCGCCGGTAGAGGTCCGCCGCGCGGTCCAACGCCCGGTGGAGGGCCTGCCGCCGCGAGGCGGGCCGCCGCTCGCCCGGCGAGACTCCCTCGTACCGCAGCGTGACGCCCGCCTGCCGCGCCAGGCGCTCCACGGCCTCGGGGAACGTCACGTTCTCGACCTGCTCCAGGAAGTGGAAGGCGTTCCCCCCGGCCCCGCACCCGAAGCAGTAGTACACCTGCTTGGCCGGGTCGACGCTGAACGAGGGCGTCTTCTCGGTGTGGAACGGGCACAGGCCCGAGAACGACCGGCCGGCCTTCTTCAGCGCGAGGTATTGCTGAACGAGGCGGACCAGGTCGGTCCGCTCACGGACCGCCTCGATGTCCTCCTGGCGGATCCTGGCCACCGGCTAGAGCAACCACCCCTGGGGAAGGAAGAGCTGCTCGTACGTGCGGAGGGCGTAGCGGTCCGTCATGCCGGCGATGTAGTCGGCGGTGTGCGTCGGGAGGTCGCCCGGCGCGGTCCGGTACTCGGCCGGGATGTCCTCGGGGTGGTCCAGGTAGTGTGAGAACAGCGACCGGATGAGGGCCACGGCCTTCTCCTGCTCGGCGGAGGCCTCCTCCCGGAGGTACACGCGCTCGAACATGAAGTCGCGCAGGCGGTCGAGGGCGGCGAAGACGTAGGGCGACATCCGGAGCTCGGGGGCGTCGGCGGTCGCGGCCACGATGTCGGAGACGAGGGTCTCGATCCGCTCTCCGTGGGAGCGTCCCAGGACGTCCACGGCGTCCGCCGGGAGCTC
>DASZZY010000086.1:0-11168 GCA_036260395.1 Actinomycetota bacterium | reverse complement strand
GTCGAGTGGGCGCTGCGGGGGGCCTCGCTCGAGGACGCCGGCCGCTTCGCGAACGCGGTCGGCGCCCTCGCGGTGGCCGGGCTCGGGGCGGTCGCTCCGATCCCGACCAGGCGGAAGGTGGAGGAGTTCATCGGGGCGGGTGGCGGCTGAGGACGCGCCCCGCACCGACGCGAGCGGTGCGTTTCCCCCCCAGGGCCGCTGGGGTATCTAAATTTTCTCAGGCAGAGGAGGTGCGTATGCGCCACGTGCGGATCGTCGTGCTGCTCTCGGCCGTGCTGCTCCTCGCCGCCTCCTGCGGGGGCCCCGAGCCGGGGGAACGCCAGGCACAGGAAGCGGAGGACCTGGAGGAGGTCCGCGCCGGATGGGTCTCCGCCATCGACCAGATCGGCCTTCCCGCGGCCCTCGACCTCGGCTACTTCGAGGAGCACGGGCTGTCGGTGGAGCTCGCCCAGCCGTTCCCCACCGGGGTGGACGCGCTGAACGCGCTCCAGGCCGGAGAGGTGGAGTTCGTACAGGTCGGAACGCCGACCATCGGAGCCATCCTCGAGGGGATGGACCTGGTCTATCTCGGGAACTACACGGGGAGCTCGACCCAGCTCGGGATCGACGAGACCATGGCCTTGGTGGCCGCGCCGGACAGCGGCATCGACGCCGACGACCTGAGCACCCTGGAGGCCAAGCGGATCGGGGTGTCCATAGGCTCCATCAACCACCTGTACATGCTGGGCGTCCTGCGCGACGTGGGGCTCCAGCCGGACGACGTGAGGTTCGTCAACACCGACCCTCCGGACATCCCCGTGGCTATCCGGACCGGCGGTCTGGACGCGGCGGCCATCTGGGACCCGTGGCCGATCATCACCACCCTCCAGGTGGAGGGAGCCGAGGAGATCATCCGGGGCGGCGGCCACCTGCCGTTCATCGGGTACATCGTGACGACGCGGGAGTACGCGGAGCAGAACCCGGACGTCGTGGAGGGCTTCCTCGCGGCCCGCGCCCAGGCCGACCACTGGATGCGGCAGAACCCGGACGACGCGGCCGAGGTCGCGGTCCGGTGGGTGCCCGGAACCGAGCAGCAGGTCGCCGAAGCGGCCATGCAGTACAACATCGAGCAGCTCGACCCCCGCTTCTCGGCCTGCAACTACCTCGCCCTGTACGTCGATCAGCAGCTGCTGTTGGAGGTGGGGGCGATCGAGGACACCTTCGACGTGAACGAGCACTTCCTCCCCGGTCACATCCTGGCGGTGATGGAGGAGTTCGCGCAGTACTTCGAGGACCTCACCCCGATCCCGGAGGACGCTCAGATCAGCGAGGACTACCGGTTCGATCCGCAGGAGGCGCAGGCGGCCTGTCCGGGCTCGGAGGACTTCCCGGTCTGATGGGAGCCCGCGACAGCGCTCCGTGAGAAAGAGCGGGGGAACCCGGGAAGCTGGCCGGGTGCCTCGCCGTCCCATCGCCCCGCCCGCGGTCCGCTCCAGGGTGATCCTGCCCGGGAGCCGGCTGGCGTGGTTCGTCGCGCCGTTCCTCGTGCTGGTTCTCCTCTGGTGGGGCGTCGTGGCGGCCACCGACGTCCCGGCGCGCATCATGCCGTCTCCGCAGGCCGTCTGGGCCGCCGCCGTCGAGCAGTTCCGAACGGGCCAGCTCCAGGGCCACATCATGGCGAGCCTCAGAAGGGTCCTGATCGGCGTGGCGCTCGCCGTCGTCACCGGCATCCCCTTCGGCATCGCCCTCGGGACGAACCGTCGCGTGTCCTCGTTCTTCTCGCCGCTCCTGCGGTTCTCGGTCGCCCTGGCGGGGATCGCCTGGATCCCCCTGGCGACGCTGTGGCTCGGCTTCGGGGAGCAGGCGGTGATCTTCATCATCTGGAACGCCGTCTTCTTCGCCCTGGCGTACAACACGATGCTCGGCGTGAGCAGGATCCCGTCACAACTCCTCCGGGCCGCCAGGAGCCTGGGGGCCACCCGGGCCCGCCTCTTCTTCGAGGTGTTCCTCCCCGGCGGCCTGCCCAGCATCGTGACGGGGATGAGGGTCGGGATGGGGTACGGCTGGCGGGGGCTCATCGCCGCGGAGATCATCGCGTCGAGCGCCGGCCTGGGGTATGCGCTGTTCCTGGCGCAGAAGTTCTACCGGACCGACATCATCGTGCTGTCGATGATCATCATCGGGTTGCTGTGGCTACTGATGGATCGCCTGGTGCTGGCCCCGCTCGAGCGGAAGACCGTCGAGCGGTGGGGGATGAAGCAGGCGGTGCGATAGATGGCCAGCGCGGCGGTGCCGGCCCGAGGCATCCTCCGGCGCGTAGCGCGGAGCCCGGTGACGAAAGCCCTGTTCCCCTTCGCGATCGTCGTGGCGCTCTGGTGGTCGATCGCCGCCGCCCGCGTCTTCCCGTCGGCGTTCTTCGTGGGGCCGGACGTCGTCGCGGCGAAGATCGGGGAGCTCCTGTACAAGGGGATCCTCGTCGGCTACCTGCGTGATTCGATCGAGCGCCTGGCGAGCGGGATCGTGTGGGGGCTCGCGGTGGGCATCCCCGCGGGATTCCTCATCGGCCTCAGCCCGTTGGCCCGGAGGTTCAGCTGGCCGCTGCTCCTCTTCTTCCAGGCCGTCGGCGACATCGCCTGGCTCCCCATCCTGATCATCTGGTTCGGGTTCAGCCTCACCTCGGTCACGTTCGTCATCGTCTACACGGTGATCTTCCCGCTGATGGTCAGCATCGTGGCCGGGGTGGACTCCATCCCCACCGACATGGTTCGCGCCGCCCGGGCCCTCGGCGCCCGGCGCCGCCACGTCCTGGTCGACGTGATCCTCCCCGGGGCGCTCCCGGCGGTGGCCACGGGGATCCGCACCGGGCTCGGCTACGGGTGGCGGGCGCTGATCGCCGCGGAGATCATCGTCGGCACCAGCGGGATCGGGTTCATGATGTTCGACGCTCGCCGAGCCGGACAGGTCACCGAGGTGTTCGTCGGCATGATCATCCTCGGCATCCTGTGGTACGCGACCGACGCCCTGTTCCTCGCGCCGTTCGAGCGGGCGACCGTCGAACGGTGGGGCATGGTGCGGCGGGCGGGAGCGCCGGTATGACGGGCGAGCTCCTCGTGGTCGACGGCCTCAAGAAGTCCTACGTCGATGCCTACACCCAGGAGGAGGTCGTGGCCATCGACGGCCTCTCGTTCTCGGTGGGCGAGGGCGAGCTCGTGGCGATCCTCGGTCCCAGCGGCTGCGGGAAGACCACCGTCCTGAACATCATCGCCGGCTTCGTGGAGCTCACGGAGGGCAGCGTCCTTCTCCGCGGCAAGCCCATCCGGGAGCCGGGCCCCGACCGCGGGGTGGTGTTCCAGAGCTTCGCGCTCTTCCCGTGGAAGACCGTGCTGGCCAACGTCGCCTTCGGGCTGAAGATGCGGGGGGCCGGTCGGAGGGAGCGCGAGGGGATCGCCCGCGAGTACCTCGAGCTGGTGGGGCTCCGGGGATTCGAGAACAAGTACCCGCACGAGCTCTCGGGCGGCATGCAGCAGCGGGTCGGCGTCGCCCGCGTGCTGGCCAACGAGCCCGACGTGATGCTGATGGACGAACCGTTCGCCAGCGTCGACGCCCAGACCCGGATGAAGCTCCAGGAGGACCTGACCCGCATCTGGGAGGAGCGTCACCCCACGATCTTCTTCGTGACCCACGACGTGGAGGAGGCGGTGTTCCTCTCGGACCGCGTCATCGTGCTCACGCCGCGACCGGGACGGGTCCGGCAGATCGTCGACATCGAGATCCGGAGGCCCCGGGTGTGGCGGCGCCTGGTGGACGACGACTCCTTCCGCCGGACCACCCAGGACATCATCGATCTCCTCGGGGAGGAGCGTGACGACCGCCGTCCGGTTGCTCCGTAGGTTCCTGCGCAGCACCCCCGGGCGGACCGTGATCGTCGTCCTCGTCCTCTACTCCGGGTACCAGGTATGGATCGCCGTCCAGGCGTCGGGCAAGGTCGACCCCACGGTGTACGAGCGGACGGACGAGGACGGGGAGGTCGCGGTGGAGGTGCACCTGAACTTCCCTCCCCAGCGGTTCCATATCCTCGAGATCCAGAAGTTCGGCCGGATCAGGCGCGTGGAGGGGAATACCGTGGAGCTGCACTCCGTGCTACCGGCGGGGGTCCGCTCCCTCGCCCGCCGGTACTGGATCAGCTCGATCGAGCCGCTCTCCCTCCGAGGGCAGCCCTGAAACGCTCCACCCGTCTCCGGACCTCCTCCGGATCGCCCGGCTCGACGGCGGGTGCTGTGACGGCGGGACATCTCGGACGGACGGCGTATTGACGCCGTTCCGGGAAACCGGCATCCTCCGTGCCCCGTGTTCGCCCGAGCTGCCGTCGCGCTCGTCCTCGTCGCCGCCGCGATCCCGCTGGCGACGGCGGCCGAGCCGTCCCCTCGATCGGCCCCCGACCGACGGGCGTCCATCCCCCTCCGGGGCCGGCTCTCCCCAGCGGAGCTCCGCCAGGAGAAGCTCGCGGCCCGCCGGCGGGCGCCCGCCGCGCGTCCCGCGGCCCGCGCCGCCGTGCCCGTGGAGGAGCTCGAGTTCGAGGCCCTCAGCGGGACGATTGCCCCGGCCGATCCCACGGGCGCCGCCGGTCCGGCCCACGTCCTGACGGCCGTCAACGTCCACTACGCGCTGTGGGACAAGGCCACAGGGGCGCAGGTCCTGCCGACGGCCGAGCTGGAGTCGCTGTTCGCCAACCTGCCGCCGTTCGTGTTCGACCCGAAGGTGGTCTACGACCCGTACCACGACGCGTACGTGCTGGTGTTCCTCGCGGTGAACGATGCCACGAAGGTGTCGCGGATCCTGATCGTGTCGATGCCCGCGGCCACCGTGGACGACCCAACGACGTGGTGCCGCCGGAACCTGGACGGCGATCAGGTCGTGGGAGGGGCCCGGCTCTGGGCGGACTACCCGGCGGTGGGCTTCGATGCCAAGCGTCTCTACGTCAGCACCAACCAGTTCACGTTCCCACCGTTCCGCTTCCGCTACGCGCAGGTACTGGCCATGCCCAAGAGCCGGCTGTTCGACTGCACGAAGACCCCGGGGATCAGGGTCTTCGCGCAGGAGCAGACCCGCGATCCCCAGGGGTTCAAGGGGTTCACGATCCAGCCGGCCGTGACGATCTCCGACGGGGCGCCGTCCACCGAGTTCCTGCTCAGCTTCCAGGACGTGGACTGCGGCGGCACGTGCGGGAACCGCGTGGTGGTGTGGCGGATCAAGACCTCCGGCGGGAAGCTGAAGCTGACGAAACGCTCCGTTAAGGTCGGCAAGCAGCGCCTGGCGCCGTACGGGACCCAGGAAGGCGGCTCGACGACATGCGCCGGGAGCGCGGACACCTGCTGGGACACCGGCGACCTCCGGCTGATCGGCGCGTTCTACGACGCGGACCGGCAGATGCTGCTCGCCGGCCACGCCGTCCGCCGGGATGTGGCCACCGGCGACGGGTACATCGAATCGGTGATCCGGTGGTACGACGTCGACCCGTCGCCGTTCAAGGCTCCATCGCTGGACCGCAAGGGCGTGATCGGCGCGTCCCAGCGGGACGCCGGCTGGCCCATGCCGGCCACCGACGGACAGGGGACGGCCTTCTTCACCTACAGTCGCGCCGGCGCGCCGGGTGCGGGCGAGTTCCTCTCCGCGTACGTCGCCACGGTTCCTCCGGGGAGCACCGCCGCCCAGGTCGCGCTGCTCCGGTCGGGCGAGGCCACCTACGACGCCATCCCCGGACCCGATCGGTGGGGCGATTTCAACGGCATCAACCGGGACCCGGTCGACCCGGCCGACGTGTGGACCGTGAACCAGGTGGCGGTCGGAACGTTCGCCTGGCGCCAGGTCGTCAACCGAGTCTCGGACGTCTGACGGGCCGGGCGCCGGCCTTCGCTACGATGCCCGGGTGACCGGCATCGCCGAGGCCCTCCGCGGCACGCTGGCGCCGCCCGCGCCCGACCCGCCGCTTCCTCCCGGGGTCCAGGCCGGCGTCCTGGTCCCGGTGGTCGACCTCCCGTCGCCGGCCGTCGTCCTCACCCGCCGGAGCGACACGGTCCGCGACCACAAGGGAGAGATCTCGTTCCCCGGCGGCGTCCGGCACGCGGAGGACCCGGACCTCCTCGCGACGGCGCTGCGGGAGACGGAGGAGGAGCTGGGGATCGCCCCGTCGGAGGTCGAGGTGATCGGGGCGCTGCCGCCGACCGAGACCGTCGTCACCGGCTACGTGATCGTGCCCTACGTCGGCATGCTGGCCGTCCGCCCGGAGATGCGGCCGAGCGCCGCGGAGATCGCGGAGGTCCTGGAGATCGAGGTGGCGCTCCTGACGAAGACCGAGCGGGCCGCGGGAGGCCCCGACCCGATGGGCCGGTTCGCGACCTGGTTCCAGTACGAGCTCGACGGCCATGTCGTGTGGGGGGCGACCGGCCGCATCGTCCACTCGTTCCTCAAGGCCCTCAGGGCCGGGGGATGGACCGAGGAGGGATGACCATGGCGAAGTGGGAGTACGCGACGGTGCCGCTGATCGAGCACGCCACCCAGGAGATCCTGAACAACTGGGGGGAGGACGGCTGGGAGCTGGTCACGGTCCTCCAGGGACCGCAGGGGATCGTCGCCTACCTCAAGCGGACGAAGGGGTAGTTGCGCCGGAGGGCGCCAGGATCTTGTGGGCCGTCTCCTTGGCTGCCGTGACGATGCGATCCCGGTCGACCTCGTCGCCGTAGAGCATCGCGTTGACGATCGTGCCCTCCAGGGCGTTGTGGATCATCTGAGCGGTGATGTGCGGGTCGCTCGTCTCGAAGGCGCCCGCCTCGACGCCTGCCTGGATCCCCGCCGCGAACATCATGTCGAGCTTCCGGTGGCACTCCGCGAACACGTCCGAGGTCTGCTCGGTGATGCCCTCCTGGACGAACACGTGGAGGAGGTCGCGGTGCTCGAGCATGAAGTCGGCGAACGACTCGATGGCGGTGTCGACCAGGGCCCACCAGTCCTCGCGCCCCACGCGCTCCAGGAGGGCGCCGGCCTTCTCCAGCGACTGATCGACGAACCGGTCCTTCAGGGCGCCGAGCAGATGCTCCTTCGAGTCGAAGTAGAGGTAGAAGGTCCCCTTCGCCACGCGAGCCGCCTGGGTGATGTGGGCGACCGTCGTGCCGTGGACGCCGCGCTTCGCGAAGACCCGGACCGCGGCGTCCATGATCTCCTGCCGCCGCTGGTCCGGGCTCTTCGTGATCCGCTTGCGTTCCGCGCGCAGTCCCATGACTGACCCTCGGTCATCATACCCCCCACGCGCCCTTGGTTTCCTCGTCCAGGGCGGCCACCGTTCGCCCGTAGAGGTCGTCGGCCTGCTCGTGTGAATCGCCGATCGCCGTCAGGCCCACGCGACCGTACTCGGGGAGCGCGCTGATCATGTGGAACACCACGCCGGTCTGTCGCGACTGGTCGAAGTGCAGCCCGTGGCGTACGACGATGTCGAAGAGGTCGTCCGGCGTCAGCCCCCGGTAGGTCTCGGCCTCGACGTGGTCGCTTGCCACGAAGCACTTCGTGCGGCCGCTCGGCGCGGTGAACGCCGCGGCCTCGGCGTCGTAGCGGCCGTCGGTCAGGAACTGGAGCGTGAGGAACGGGTGGGTGGTCCCGCCCTTCCGGAGGTTGAGCTCGATGGCGTACGGCGTCCAGGCGCCGCCGCCGTCGCGCACGACGACGAAGTCCAGCGCGAACCGCCCGATCACGCCCTCGCGCGCCAGCCGGGCACCGACCTTCGCCGCCTCGCGGGTGATCGCCGGGGCGTATGGGCGGTCGGCGGGGAAGCGCGCGCCGAGGTAGCTCTGTCCGCTCGGCCCGCCGAGGATCTGGTCGTGCGTGGACAACAGCTCCACCTCGCCCAGCGGCGTGACGCGGAGCTGGACGCTGGGGCTCCGCACCTCGGCGCCGACGATCCGCTCCTCGACCACGCCGCCCCGGGTCCGGAGCTTCGTGGCGTAGTCCTCGAAGGTGACCTCGTCGAGCTCGAACGACATGGCGCGCACGCGTTCCTCGAGCGCCGCCCGCTCCCTTGGGTCGCCGGGCGGCGGCAGGTCGCGGAGCTCGACGACCGCGTTGCCCTCGCCCGAAACGCCCTCGTTGAGCTTCACGAGCGCCCCCCGGACGTCGGGCCTGCGGGCGCGCATGGCGGCCAGCGCGGTGACCACGTCCTCGGTCGTGGTCAGGTTCTGGAACCCCATCGGGTGCGGGATGCCCTCCTCCTCGAACAGCTGCCGGCATCCGCTCTTCGTACCGAGGAAGAAGTGCTTGGGATCCGCCCCGTACATCGGGATGCCGAGCTGGAGCGCGAGGTCCCGCTCCATCTCCGTGGTGTTGTACGGCACGAGGTGAGCTCGGTCCGGGTCGGGGATCAGCGCCCGGATCCGTTCCAGCAGCCGAGGTCGCTCGAGCAGCTTCTCGGTGAGCGGCCGTGAAGAGCCGTCGAGCGGCGAGGGGAGGAACAGGCGGGGCCGGGCCTGGCTGGGGATCACGCCGGGAAGCAGGTCCAGGTAGTAGTCGACGATGCTTGGGAGGATCCGCTGCGACGTGACGTACACCAGGCGGGCGCGCGGCTGGCGGAGGAGGAACAGCAGGAACAGGAATCGCTCCTCGTAGGCCTGGATCACGGAGCCGGACGCGTTCGTGTCCACGTTGATCGACGGGACCACCACGATCGTCTGCTCTTCCTGGCTCAACTCGCGGATCGACCGCCACAGCGGGACGAGCTTCCTCTGAAGCGTCTCGAACCGGTCGTCGGGCGGTGCGGCGACCTGCTCCACGTCGGTGCTCACGGCTCCCCCCTGAAATGGTGGCACATCATGTCACGCTGGTCCGGCGCGGGGCGTGGTGACGAACGTCACATCGGCGTGGTGCCGAACATCACCGCCGGGCGGCCCTGCGGCGGTCTAGCGTGAGGAGCGGGCGAAAGCCGGCCATTTCGGGTATGGTATGCGGGCCGTCGGCACGACGGCGGGCGTGACGCATCCAGCCGAGCGGCGAGGTGCCTCGCCCGGGCGCGCGTCGACGGATGGGGAGGACCATTTTGAGGGGAGAGGGGGCTCGGCTTTGAGCCTGCGCGCGAAGCAGGCGTGGCTCACGTCCGGCGTTCTGGCCCTGGCCGTCGCCGTGACCGCCACGATCCTGGTCCTGTCCGCCGGTCCGGCCAAGGCCCGGGAGTTCGCCACGCTTCGGGTCCTCGCCGGAGCCGTCGAGCTGCGTCAGGGGCAGGCCGGGTTCGAGCCCGCCCAGGACGGGATGAGCCTCCAGCAGGGCGACACCGTCCGGACCGAGAGCGACGGCCGCGCGGAGATCGCCTACTTCGACGGGAGCACCACGCGCCTCGACTACGACACGACGTTCACGCTGCGCGAGCTGGCGAGCATCCCGGCTTCGCCGGGCAGCAAGATCATCCGGGCCAGCCAGGACGGCGGCCGGACGTTCAATCGGATCACCGAGCTCACGGGATCGGACAGCAGCGTGGAGCTCGCCACGCCGAACGCCGTGGCGTCCGTGGTTGGCACGGTCTACTTCACCCAGAGGGTCATCGAGGACGACGGCAGCATCTCGTACCTGATCGGGGTCCTCGAGGGAGCTGTCCGGGTGACGGGAGAAAACGGCGAGGTCGTCGTCGTCCGGGCCGGCGAGTTCGTCGTCGCCGACAGCGACGGCAACCTCGGACCGGTGCTCCCGATCACCGCCGAGATGTTCGACGAGTGGCTGTGCGAGTTCAACGAGGCCGGGACCGACGAGTGCGGCGTTGAGGAAGTCCTCGGCGAGGGCGACGAGCCCGAGGACGATGAAGGGCCGGACCAGGACGGCGAGGACCCGGGCGACATCCTGGGCGTCGACATCACGCCGGTTGGCACGCCGAGCGAGGGGAACCCCGGCGACGGCGGCAACGACGGCGACACCCCGAACGGCGACGGCGACCCGCCGCCGCCGCCTCCTCCACCGCCACCGCCAGGGGACACCACGGCGCCCAATACCTTCATCACGCAGTTCCCGCCGGACCCCGACAACTCGTCCTCAGGCGAGTTCCGGTTCCTGGCGACCGAGAACGGCTCGACGTTCGAGTGCGCGTTCGGTGACGAGGCGTTCCAGGCTTGCGCTTCGCCCCACGCCTACAGCTTCGACGACGGCGGGCACACCTTCGCGGTCCGGGCCCGAGACGCGGCGAACAACGTCGATGCCACTCCGGCCGTGTACTCGTGGACGATCGACACGGTGGAGCCGCAGACGTCGATCCTCGGCGGTCCCGACGAGCTGACGAACAGCCGCGACGCGACGTTCACGTTCGCGGCGAACGAGCCGGTCCAGGAGTTCCGGTGCAAGCTCGACGCCGGGGAGTTCACCCCGTGCGAGTCGCCGCGGAGCTATCAGGGGCTCGCGGACGGCAGCCACACGTTCATGGTGGGCGCGACCGACCTCGCGGGGAACGAGGAGAACACCGCGGTTTGGACGTGGGCGATCGACGCCACCGGCCCGGCGGTGACGATCGACTCGGGTCCCGACGACCCGACCACGGAGACGACGGCGACGTTCGAGTTCTCCTCCCCGGACGCGGACGTCGATGGCTTCGCCTGCTCCATCGACAGCGGCCCGTTCTCCACGTGTGAGAGCGGCGACAGCTTCAACGTGGGTCTCGGCTCGCACGTCTTCGCGGCTCGGGCCAGTGACACGCTCGGGAACGTGGGCGCTGCGGACACCTATTCCTGGACCGTCGAGGAGGAGCCGCCCCCGAACCAGGCCCCGGTGGCCGACCTCGGCGCGGACCCCACCTCCGGCGACGCGCCGCTCACGGTGAGCTTCGACGGCTCGGGATCTGACGACCCCGACGGCGTCATCTCCTCGTGGTCGCTGGACTTCGGCGACGAGGACTCCACCTCGGACCAGGGGGCCCCGCCGAGCTCGCTGGGCCACACCTACACCGAGCCCGGGACCTACACCGCCACCCTGACGGTGACCGACGACGACGGGGACACCGACACCGACTCGGTGAGCATCACGGTGAACGAGCCCCCGAACCAGCCCCCGGTGGCCGACCTCGGCGCGGACCCCACCTCCGGCGACGCGCCGCTCACGGTGAGCTTCGACGGCTCGGGATCTGACGACCCCGACGGCGTCATCTCCTCGTGGTCGCTGGACTTCGGCGACGA
>DASZZY010000085.1:0-25581 GCA_036260395.1 Actinomycetota bacterium | reverse complement strand
CTGTTTACGGTCTCCTGGGCGTCGATGGTGTGCAGGGTCGAAAGGACCAGGTGGCCGGTCTCGGCGGCCGCCAGCGCCGCCTGAACGGTCTCCGAGTCCCGCATCTCTCCGATCAGGATCACGTCGGGGTCCTGGCGCATCGCGGAGCGCATCGCGTCGATGAAGCTGTCGCAGTCCACGCTGACCTCACGCTGGTTGACGGCCGCCTGCCGGTCAGGATGGAGGACCTCGATGGGGTCCTCGATCGTCACGATGTGGCAGGAGCGGGTGGCGTTGATGTGGTCGATCATGGCCGCCAGCGTCGTGGTCTTGCCCGAGCCCGTCGGGCCCGTCACGAGGATCAGGCCGCGCGGCTCGTCGGCGAGCGTGCGGACCACGGCGGGGAGCCCGAGGTCCTCCATCGAGGGGCTCCCGATCCGGACCAACCGGGCCACGATGCTGATCGAGCCCCGCTGGCGGAAGGCGTTGACCCGGAACCTGGCCACGCCGGGCAGGCCGTAGGCGAAGTCCGCCTCGGGCGCGTGCTGGAACGCCTCCCAGCGGTCCGCGGGCATCAGGCGGCGGGCGGCCTCGGCGGTGTCCGCCGCGGTGAGCTCGGGCCCGTCCGTGCGGGATAGCGTGCCGTCAACGCGGAACAGCGGCGGCGAGCCGGCCTTGAGGTGCAGGTCGGAGCCGCCCCGTTCGGCGAGGGACCGAAGGAGGTCGTCGACGTTCGTCATGGGATCCATGGGCCAGGGTGAGTCTCGACCGCGGTGGGCCACCGCTTTAGCGAGGCAAGCACCTTTCGTGTCAGACCCCCCTCCTAGACTCCAGCCAGGAGGTGAAGGGGATGGCGCCATACGAGGTCGTGCTGGTCGCGGTGGCAGCCGCGGCGGTCGCCGCCGCCGTGGCCGCGGCGGTGGCCCGGCGCCCGGTGCGCGGCGACGGGGACGGGGCCAGCCAGCTGGCGGGGCTGCTCGAGGCCCGAATCGACCGGCTGGCCGACGCCGTGGGCCGGCAGTCGCTCGACGACCAGGCCGTCCGCGACGGGCTCGAGCGGACGCGTGCCGCACTGGATCAGATCCGGCTCCAGGCGGAGGAGCGCCGCGAGGCCGAGCGGGAGGCCTGGGCCGTGGTCGGCCGCCTGGAAGCGGTCCTCCAGGGGGGCTCGGCCCGAGGGCGGGCCGCGGAGAACCTCCTGGACGACGCCCTCGGGCACCTGCCGCCCGGCCTGCTGGTCCGCGACTTCGCCGTCAACGGGAAGCGGGTGGAGTTCGCGCTGGCCCTCCCCGACGGGCGGCGGATGCCGATGGACTCGAAGTGGACCGCCGTGCGGGAGCTCGAGGCCCTCGACGGCGAGGCCGACCCCGCGCGCCGGCAGGCGCTGGCCAAGCGGGTCGAGGACGAGGTGGCCCGCCGGGCCCGGGAGGTCGCCGGCTACCTCGACGGCGCGATGACCACGCCGTTCGCCGTGGCCTGCGTTCCCGACGCCGCCTTCGCGGCGTGCCGGCGGGCCCACGCCGAGGCGTTCCGCCGGGGGGTGGTAATCGTCCCGTACTCGACGGCGGTCCCGGTCGTCCTGTCGCTGTACGTCCTGGCCCAGCGGTACGGGTCCTCCGGCGACGTCGACGGCTGCCTGGCCGAGATCGAGGACCTGCTGGGGACCATGGAGCAGACGCTCGAGAACAAGGTGGCCCGCGCGGCGACGATGCTGGAGAACGCCGCAGGCGAGTGGCGGGCCACGCTGGGCAAGGCCCACGGCGCGGTGGCCAGGGGCCGGGGGGCGTCGCCGGGCGGCGCCGAGCCGCGGCTGCGGCCGGTGGAGGACGCGGCGGTCCCCTGAGGAGGTCGCGAGGGCCGCTATCCTCGGGGGGTGGACTTCGAGGAGGCCCTCCGCGACCTGGGGTTCACGCTGGAGCGCGACGCCCGCGCCGTCCGGCACTTCGCCGCCCGCCCCACGCCGTTCCTGACTTACTGGGTCCAGGCCTACCCGGACGGCACGGCCCTGTTCACCTGGGAGTTCGCGATCGCGGAATGGGCCGCGATCCGGGGGCTTCAGGTCGGCTCCGACGAGCACCTGAACACCTTCCTCTATCCCAAGGCCGACGATCGCGGCCCACAGGACGCGGCCTGGCTGGCCGAGCGGCTGGACCGCACGGAGGCCCTGCTTCGCTCGCTCTCGCTCCTCGACGCCGAGTAGGCGCCGGCATCCCTTGACACCGTTCTGCCGTCCGGCTTATAGTTCGTCTTGAACTAGTTCACTTTGAACTGGTTCGAACCGTACCAAAGGGGGCGGACGTGGCGGAGACGGCCAGGGCGGAGGTGGAGCGGCGAGAGCTGCCGGTGACGTCCTACGCCATCCTCGGGCTCCTGACGTTCGGGGAGCGATCCGGGTACGACCTCGTGAAGCTGATCGAGCAGTCGATCGGCTACTTCTTCACGCCGGCCAAGAGCCAGATCTACGCTGAGCTCCGCCGCTTGGTCTCGGTCGGGTACGCCACCGAGCGGCAGGTGGCCCAAGAGCGGCGGCCGGACAAGCGGCTGTACGCGGCCACCGACGAGGGGCGCCGCGCGCTCCGGCGGTGGCTCGAGGTCCGGGACGTCCCCCCTGACGAGATCAAGAGCCCCTTCATGGTCAAGCTGTTCTTCGGCAGCCACATGAGCCGCGAGGCCGTGCTCGACCAGCTCGAGCAGACGCGCGAGCAGGCCCGCGAGTACCTCCGGGAGCTTCAGACCATCGAGCGGGCCATCAAGGACGTGCCGGAGCTGTTCTACCCCTACCTGACGCTGAAGTGCGGGCTGGCGTACGGCCGGGCGCAGCTCCGGTGGGTGAACCAGGCGATCCGAGAGGTGGAGGAACGGGAGGGAACATGACCGCTGAGCCGAGGGTAGGGACGGAGACCGCCGTCGAGGTGCACGACCTGGTGAAGGAGTTCCGGGCCCCCGGCGGGGGGAGGCTCCGGGCGGTGGACGGCGTGTCGTTCACCGTGCGCCGCGGCGAGGTGTTCGGGTTCCTGGGCCCCAACGGGGCGGGGAAGACCACCACGCTGGAGATCATCGAGGGCCTCCAGTCGCCGACCGCGGGGCGGACCTCGGTGTTGGGGTTCGACTCGCTTCGGGATCGAGAGCGGATGAAGGAGCGGATCGGCGTCCAGCTCCAGGCCGGCGCGTACTTCGACTTCCTCACGCTCGAGGAGATCCTCGACCTGTTCGGCAGCTTCTACCCCAAGCGCGTGGCGCCGGAGGTGCTGCTGGAGAAGGTGGGGCTCCTCGAGAAGCGACGGGCGCTGGTGCGCGAGCTCTCGGGGGGTCAGGCCCAGCGGTTCTCGATCGTGGCCTCGATGGTGAACGACCCCGACGTGGTCTTCCTGGACGAGCCGACCACCGGGCTCGACCCCCAGGCCCGCCGGAACCTGTGGGAGTTCGTGCGGTTCATCAACGCCGAGGAGGGCAAGACCGTGGTCCTCACCACGCACTACATGGAGGAGGCCGAGGTCCTGTGCGACCGCGTGGCGATCATCGACCACGGCCAGATCAAGGCCCTCGACACGCCGATCGGCCTCATCCATCAGCTGCCGGCGGCCTACCGGATCCGGTTCGCCACCCATGACTCGGTGGACGAGGGCGAGCTGCGGACGCTCCCCGGGGTGTCGGAGGTGGACGTCTCGCTCAACGGGGGGTTCGCCTACGAGCTGCGGGTGTCCCGGGCCCCGGTGACCCTCCCCGCCTTCGTGGGGTGGGCCGAGCGGCGAGGCGTCCAGGTTGACGACGTCCGCGTCCTGCCGGCCACCCTCGAGGACGTGTTCCTGTCCCTGACCGGCCGCAGCCTGCGGGAGTGATCGCGATGGCCAAACTGACGTTCGCCAGCATCAGGATGCTGTACCGGGACAAGCAGGCCCTGTTCTGGGCCATGGCGTTCCCGGTGATCTTCACCGTGGTGTTCGGGCTGTTCGACTTCACCGACAGCCCGGAGGCGCGGTTCGGCGTGGTCGCTGAACGGCCGACCCCGGTCTCGGAGGCCTTGAGGAAGGGTCTCCGCGAGATCGACTCGTTCACGGTCGAGCGGCGGGGTGACCTCGCCGCCGCTCGGGCCGACGTGGAGGACGGGGAGCTCGACGTGGTCCTGGTCGTCCCGTCGGAGGCCGGCGCTCCGGCGCCCGGCCGCAGCGCCGCCGTGACCGCCTACTACAACGAGGGGAACGTCGACGTGAACCAGTTCGCGCTCGACGCGGTGACCCGGATCGTCGACGGCCTGAACCTCCAGCTCGCCGGCGTGACCGCGCCGGCGATCGACCTGCGGCAGCGAGGGCTCGACGGCCGGACCGTGGAGTACTACGACTTCCTGCTCCCCGGCCTGGTGGCCATGGGGGTCATGAACTTCTCGATCATCGGGATGTCCGTGGCCATCGCCCGGTTCCGCGAGCAGCGGATCCTGAAGCGGATCCTGGCCACGCCGCTCCGGCCCGTGAAGTTCCTGTCGGCGCAGGTCCTGGCCCGGCTCCTGCTGTCGCTGGTCCAGGCGGCGCTGATCCTGGCCGTGGGCGTGGTCTTGTTCGGCGCGCAGATCTACGGGAACGTGGTGTGGCTGTTCGTGCTGGCCACGCTGGCGAACCTGGTGTTCCTGAACATCGGCTTCGCGGTGGCTGGCCGGGCGTCGAACGCCGACGCCGCCCAAGGCATCGGGAACGCGGTGGCCATCCCGATGATGTTCCTGTCGGGGGTGTTCTTCCCGACCGACACCCTGCCGGGCGCGGTCCAGGCGGTGGTGAAGTACCTGCCGCTCACGCCGCTCATCGAGGCGATGCGGAAGGTCTCGATCGAGGGCCTGTCGATCGCCGACACCGGGCCCCAGCTGCTGCTCCTGGGCGCCTGGGTGGCCATCTCCTTCGCCATCGCCGGCCGAGCATTCCGCTTCGCCAAGGTCTGAACCGAGGAGGAGGAACGAGATGACACGACGGATCTGGGGCGCGGCCGCGGTTGTTCCGTGGGTCGCCGCCGTGGTGCTGCTGGTCCTCGGCTTCGCCGTGGGAGGAAGCCAGGAGGCGGGCCGGTTCGCCTCGGGCTACTTCGCGGCGGGCGACTTCGCCGCCGGGATATTCGCGGCCGGAGAGTTCGCGGCGGGAGCGTTCGCCGCGGGCATCTTCGCGGCCGGGTTCGCCTCCGCGGGCATCTTCTCTGCCGGCGCGTACGCGGTGGGGATCTTCGCCTTCGGGCCGTACGCGGCGGGGGTGTTCGCGTTCGGCGGCTACTCCGTGGGCGTCTTCGCCGGAGGGTACCGGGCCGTGAGCCTGGTCCCCTCGCCCCGGGGTGCCCGGCGGCGACCGGTGGGCGAGGCCGCGACGTAGTCCCCGCGGGACGCGGGTCCGCGCGCCGCGCTACGCTGGCGGCGATGGAGTTCGAGCGGGCGCTGGTGGTGTTCGCCCATCCCGACGACGCCGAGTTCCTCTGCGGCGGGACCGTGGCCCGGTGGACGCAGGCCGGCGCGGACGTCGCGTACGTCTGCGCCACCGATGGCTCGGCGGGCTGGAACGGGCCGGATCTCGGGCGCGAGGACATCGCCCGGACCCGCGAGCGGGAGATGCGCGAGGCCGCGGACATCCTGGGCGTCCACGGGGTGACGTTCCTGGGGTACTCCGACGGGACGCTCCATCCGACGCTGGAGCTGCGACGGGACGTGACCCGGGAGGTCCGGCGCCACCGCCCGGACGTCGTGGTGACCTTCGACCCCTCCATGCGATGGATGGGCCGGCGGTACATCAACCACCCCGACCACCGGGCCATCGGGGACGCGGTGCTGGCCGTGGCGGCCTGCGACGCCCCCACCCGGCCGCAGTTCCCCGAGCTCCTCGACGAGGGCCTCGACCCCTTCGAGATCCCGGCGCTGTGGCTGGCCACCACCCCGCGGGCCGCCGACGTCCGCGTCGACATCGCCGAAACGCTCGACCTCAAGGTCAAGGCGCTCAAGGCGCACGCCAGCCAGATCGAGAACATGGGCGCGAACGACATCGACGAGCGGATGCGCCGGTGGGCCGCCGAGGCGGCCGAGGGTGCGGAGATGGAATACGCGGAGGCCTTTCGGACCTTCACGTTGAGCGAGGCGGTGCAGGAGTGATGGACGAGGAGCCCGAGGAGTCACAGCCGCTCGACGCCGACGAGCGGCAGAACATCGAGGCGGACCTGGAGGACCTCCAGGCCATGCGCTCCGTGTTCGAGCCGCAGGGGATGCGGGGGGTCGTGGTGGCGTGCCCCGACTGCGGCTCCGATCACTACTACGGCTGGGACCTGCTCCGGGAGAGCCTTGAGCACATGCTGGACACCGGCGAGCCCCGGATGCACGAGCCGGCGTACGAGCCGAAGGAAGAGGACTACGTGCTCTGGGACTACGGGAAGGGCTACGTCGACGCCCTGACCGACGCTGGGCTCGACGGCGTCGAGCCGTTCACCGAGATCCAGGGGTGTCCGTGGTGCCGGAGCCCCCTCGAGCCGCACTTCGGGTACTGCCCGAAATGCGGGCGGCCGACGGCCCCGGCCCGCCTGCTGCGGGAGCTCATGGCCCGGGGGATGGACGAGCGCGAGGCCCGGGCGCTGCTCGTCCGGGTCGGCTTCGAGCCGTTCTCGTAGCGGTCAGCCCTTCAGCAGCTCGACGTCTCGGACGCCCCAGTGGCGCCAGTCGGGGAACGACCCGTCGGCCACGAACGCCACGAGGTTCGAGCGGCCGTCGTGGAGCCACTTGCCGGGAATCCGGACCGTCCGCCGCCCCCAGCCGCTCTCGGGCGTGGTCGGGAGGTCGGCCACGCGGTGCCAGTTCGCCCACAGCGCGACCTCGCCGGCCTCGACGTCGTAGCCGTCGAACCGGATCTTCCACGCCCCCTTAAGCGGGCCGGCTCGGTAGAAGACCTCCTTGGGATGGGTCCGATCCTTGCCGGGGATGTTCCCCATGGCCCCGCCCTTGCCGAGGGCCACGGGCAGCGCTGGGCTCTGCCGGGGGTTCATCGGCGCGGCCCCCATCTGGGCCCAGTCCTCCGCCGTCGAGGTGGCGAAGTCGTACAGGCTGGCGCCCAGGAGGCCGTGCTCCCGGGAGACCCTGACCACGGCCTTCGTCTCCCGCTTCGACAGGCCGTCAGCGATCCCCCCGATCATGTGGATCGGCACGTTCCGCTGGCCGGTCCCGTCGCGGATGGCCTCGATGTTACCGATGATCTCGGCGCGGGTGGCGGCCGCTCCCGACGCCCGGAAGGAGGTGTAGGACATCGGCAGGAACACGTCGACGTGCTTGGCCAGCCCCGCGTACGGGAACGGCCAGTCCCAGTAGTAGGGGGGCGTGATGGCCCCCAGCGGGTAGGACGGGCCGACGGCGGTGCGGACGTCGGCCGCCAGGTCCAGGACCCGGTCGTTCCTCCGCGACACCGGGTTCACCAGCTTGGCCTCGATGTCGAAGGCGAACGAGTCGAACCGCTGACCGGTGGCGGTCTCGAAGTTGATGGCCTTCAGCGAGCGCCGCAGTTCCCGCGCGGGCTTGTCGTAGCCCGGGAGGTACCAGCCCACGACCCGGAGCCCCGCCGCGTGGGCGGCGTCGATGAACCCGGCCATGAGCTCCGGCTCGAACAGCGCGGTGTCGCAGCCGTGGTTGCAGGTCTGGAGGTAGAGGGTCCGCACGCCGCGGTCGGCCATCGCTGCCACGGTCGCCTCGGGGGCGCTCCAGTCATCGTAGATGTCGACCCACGCCCCGAGGCCCCGGTAGGCGATCAGGGCGGGCTTCGGCGCGGCCGGGCTGGCCGCGGGCGTCAGCGCCAGCGCGGCGACGGCCAGCACGGCGAGGAGCGCGGTGCGGATGCGCATGGGGCCGGGTATCGGCGACATGGAGGAGCCACTGTAGCGGCCCACGGGGGGATCGTCCGCGCGTCCGGCTCGCGCTCAGCCGGCGGCCGGCTCGAGGACGCAGTCCGCGGGGGCCTTGTCGGTGCGGAGGCCCTTGAACGAGGGCGCCCGGAGCTTCCCGACCCGGGTGATCTCCAGGTACTCGACGTCGCACACCAGCTCGGGATGGACCCACCGGGCGCCCTTCACCCCGGCCAGCTCCGGGTCGGCGATCGGCGGCGAGGGGATCTCGATGGCCCGGAGGCGGCCCATGAGGTCCTCGAGCGTGGCCCGGTTGAAGCCGGTCCCCACCTGTCCGATCCAGATGAGCTCCCCGTCCCGGTAGGCACCGAGGAGCAGCGCGCCGAAGGTGTTGGCCCGGCCGCCGGTGCCGGGCGTCCAGCCCAGGATCACGCAGTCCTGGTGGTTGACGGCCTTGATCTTCCGCCAGTCCTTGGTCCGTCTCCCCGGCTGGTACGTGCTGCCCAGCCGCTTGGCCACGACGCCCTCGAACCCGAGCTCCTTGGCCTTCTCGAAGAACGCCGTGCCGTGCTCGTCCACCGCCGCCACCAGGCGCATGGGGCCGGTCTCGGTGGCCACCTGCTCCAGCAGGCGCCGGCGCTCCTCGAGGGGCTCGTCGACGAGCTCCCGGCCGTCCAGCCACAGGAGGTCGAAGGCGAAGAGCCAGATGGGCACCTTGCCCCGGGCCCGCTCGATGTCCCGGGGAGCCGACAGGTTCATCCGCTGCTGGAGCCGCTCGAACGAGGGGCGGCCCGTCTCGTCGGGGGCCACGATCTCCCCGTCGATCACCGCCTGGAGCGCGTTGACGAACCGCGCCAGGTTCCCCAGCTCCGGGTAGCGGAAGGTGTGGTCCCGGCCCGTGCGCGACACGAGGCGGGTTCCGTCGGTGCGCAGGTAGGCCAGGGTCCGGATCCCGTCGAGCTTCGGCTCGAACCGCCACCCCGGGTCGTCGAACGGCCCGTGTCCGGGATCGGCCAGCATCGGGGCGTACTCGGGAGGTGGCGGGGGCTGCTCGGGGACGGATTCCTTCGACAGGAAGACGAGCCAGCCCTGGCGCGTCTTCACCAAGTGGTACTCCCCGCGGTGGCGCTGGCCGTGGAGGCGGAACGTCACCTTATCGTCCCGCCACTCCAGCGCCTCGTAGCGACCCCGGTCGAAGATCCGGACCTCGCCCGCCCCGTAGTGCCCCTCGGGGATCCAGCCCTCGAACGCGCCGTACTCGAGGGGGTGGTCTTCGGTCTGGACCGCCAGCCGCTTGTCCCCCGGCGTCGTGGGGAGGCCCTTGGGGACCGCCCATGAGGCCAGGACGCCGTCGTGCTCCAGACGGAGGTCGTAGTGCAGGCGCGTGGCGTCGTGCTTCTGGATCACGAAGAGGTCGCCGCTCCCCGGCGCCGGGGCGGGGGGCGGCTCGGGCGTCGCCGCGAAGTCCCGCTTCCGCTCGTACTCCTCGAGACGTTCCGGTGGTGCGGCGTCGGCCGGTGCCTTCGGGGCTCCGGTTCGTCGCTTCCGTTGTGGCCGCTTCTGCGCCTCCGGGCTTCTGACAGTCGCCCCTCCGGCACCGACCTCCGCCGCCTGCACCGCGCCGGGTTCGGACGCCTCTTGGGCGGAGGGAGGCGCCGCCCGAGGCCGCTCGCTGACCTCGATGCCCATGGCCTTCATGGCGGGGCGGGCGTCGACCGGCTCGTCGAGCACCGGGCGGAACAGGTCGCCGACCTCGTCCAGCCGCCGGTGGATCGTGCGGATCGTGAAGCGCTCGGGACGGACGTCGCCGGCCTGGACCTCGTCCCACGTCACCGGCGTCGACACCGTGGCGCCCGGCTCAGGCCGGACGGAGTAGACGGCCGAGATGTTCGCTCCCCGCCGGTTCATGTTGTGGTCGATGAAGATCCCGCGCCGCCGGGCGACCTGGTAGGTCATCGTCACGCGATCGGGGTCGGCGCGGTGGATGGCCCGGCCCACGGCGCCGACGAAGTCGCGGGCCTCCTCGTAGGTCAGCCGCGGGTCGAGCCCGACGTAGATCTGCATCCCGGTGGCCCCCGAGGTCTTGGGGTAGGACGGCAGGCCGAGGGCGTCGAGCGCGGCGCGGACGTGGCGGGCCACCGCCAGCACGTCGTCGAACGTGGCCGGTGGGAACGGGTCGAGGTCGAAGAACAGGTAGTCGGGGCGCTCGGTGTCCTCGCATCGCGAGTGCAGCGGGTGGAACTCGATGGCCCCCAGGTTGGCCACGAACAGCAGGCCGGCCCGGTCGTTGGCCACCAGGAAGTCGTTGTAGCCCATCCGCGCCTCGTCCTCCTCGCTCTCGACCCGGCAGCGCGCCATCCACTCCGGGGTGTGCGAGGGCGCGTTCTTCTCGTAGAAGTGGGGCCCGCCGACGCCGTCGGGCATCCGCTTCATCGTCAGCGGCCGGTCACGGAGGTAGGGGAGCAGGAGGTCGGCGACGTTCCAGTAGTACGCCAGCAGGTCGCCCTTGGTGATCCCCTCGTCCGGCCAGAACACCTTGTCGAGGTTCGATAGGCGCAGGCGGCGGCCATCGGTCTCCAGCCACCAGTGCTCGCCGTCGCGCTCGGCGGGCAGCGCCGAGGGCATCTCGACGGTGAACGCCGGGCCGGCTCGCCTGCGAGGCACGGCTCGATGCTACCGGCCGCCGGATCGATCGACCCGGTCAGCAGGGCAAACAGCGATACAATCGGGGTTCCCCGACGCCTCGGAGGAACCCCATGAAGACGATCTGGAGGGGGGCCATCTCGTTCGGGCTGGTGTCCATCCCGGTGCGGGTGTACACGGCCACAGAGGAGAAGACCCTCCGATTCAACCAGCTCCACGAGCCGGACCACGGCCGCATCCGCTACAAGCGGTGGTGCGTCAACGAGGACAAGGAGGTCCCGTACGACGAGATCGTTCGGGGGTACGAGTACGAGAAGGACCGCTACGTGATCATCACCGACGAGGACCTGGAGTCGGTCCCGGTGGAGTCCAGCCGGGCCATCGACATCCAGCAGTTCGTCGACGCCTCCGAGATCGACCCGATCTACTACAAGAAGACGTACTACCTGGGTCCGGAGGAGGCCGGCGTGAAGGCCTACCACCTGCTGCGGCGGGCGCTCCGGGAGGGCGAGAAGGTCGGGATCGCCAAGGTCTCCTTCCGTGACAAGGAGCACATGGCGTCGATCCGCCTCATGGACGACGTCCTGGTGATGGACACGATGTTCTGGCCCGACGAGATCCGTGAGGCGGCCATCGAGGGTCTCGACAAGGACGTTTCGGTCCGGGACCAGGAGGTCCAGATGGCCCAGGCGCTCATCGACAACCTCACCGACGACTGGGAGCCCGAGCGGTACCGCGACGACTACCGCGAGGCGCTCATGCAGATCGTCGAGAAGAAGGTCGCCGGCGAGGAGATCGAGGTCATCGAGGCGCCCGAGCCTGCCAAGGTCACCGACCTCATGGACGCGCTCAAGCAGAGCGTCGAGGCCACCAAGAAGGAAGCCGCTGGCAAGGGCAAGTCGGGCGGCCGGAAGCGCGCGGCGTCCTGAGCGCGTGATCGAGCCGGTCCGCTCCAAGACCGGGCGCGCCTACCTCCTCGAGCATCGTGGCGTCCTGACGCTGGTCGATACGGGCTTCACCGGCAGCCTCCCCCGGATCCGGGCGGCCGCCGGCCGCCTCGGGCGTTCCCTCGAAGACATCCGTCAGGTCGTGCTGACGCACTGCCACGGCGATCACGCCGGCGAGGCCGCCCGGCTGCGGGAGGCCTTCGGGACCGGCCTGGTCGCCGGGGCCGCCGACCTGGGGGTCCTCGAAGGCCGGGACCCCTATCCGTTCGCTCCCAACCCGGTGATGCGGACGGCCTACGGCTTCCTCCAGCGATACCGGCGGTTCACGCCGGACGTGCTCCTGTCGGAGCGGGCGGAGCTCGACGGCGGGCTCGAGGCCATCCCGGCCCCGGGGCACACGCCGGGACACGTGGCGGTCTGGGCCCCGGACCACGGGGCGCTCTTCGCCGGGGACGCGGCGTGGAACCTCGGGTGGCTTCGCCCCGACTGGGCCTGGTTCAGCCAGGACCCGGCGCGGAGCCGGGAGACCCTCCACGAGCTGGCCGGCCTCCGCCCGGCGTCGCTGTGGCTCGGTCACGGGCCGCCGGTCCGCCGCGGGGCGGCGGACCGGCTGCGGGATCTGACCCGGTAACCCGCTCGATCAGCGGCGCCGTTCGGGCCTCGGCGGGCGCTCGGTTCTCAGCGGGCGCTCACGGTAGGTGTAGAAGCCTCCGGTCGAGTCGATCGCGATGAAGTGGCCGTTGTGGAACAAGGCGTCCCACACCGTCGGGCGAGCCTTGAAGAACTCCCGGATGAACGGGATCACCGGGTCGAGGATCAGCGACTCGTCGATCGGCCGGACGGGCTTGGCCTCGTGCGGCACGGCGAACGCCAGCTCGGCCGGGCGGACGTCCCGCCCCTGGAACGCCAGGGTGGCATCGAGCACGTAAACCCCGCCGTGGTAGTGGGAGAGGTAGATCTTGTTCCCCACCACCTGCTGGTTGTGCGGGGAGAACTCGATGTTGCCGCCCTCCTGGTTGGCCGGGTTCGTCCATGTCGTCACCAGGGCGTCCAGCGAGTTCTGCTTGAGCTGGGCGGCCGTCTCGCCGGTCTCCTCGCCGTCCTGGTCGTTGGCTGGCTGGAGCTTCGAGAAGTCCGTGGCGTCCACGATCCACAGCGGTCCGGGAAGGTTTCCGTTGCCCACGAAGGGTCCCTCCTCCTCCCCGGTCTCAGGGTTCGTTTCAACCTTCCCGCACCCCTCGGCCTTGTCCTCCTCGTCTTGCTCGCCGAACTCGCCGTTCCCTCCGAAGACCTCGGCGTCCAGGGTCACGAACCGGTGTCCGTTCCGGACAACGGTGTAGGTGGTGTGGCCGTACCAGTCCTCGCCGCACTCCGGCGTCGGGTCCCACTCGCCGAGCAGCTCTGCGTTCGCCGGGTCGGTCACGTCATACACGTAGAAACCCGTCGCGAAACCGCCGGCGACGTACAGGTAGGTGCGCCCCGTCAACGGGTCGTTGTCGAGGAACATGTCGTGGAGCTCGTCGAGCGGGATCTCCGAGTACTCCGTCAGGAACGGGAACCCGCCGATCCGGTTGACCCGCGTGATGTGAACCGCGTCGACGTTCGACACCGAGAACAGGTACTCGCCCGGGGCCCGAGGGCCCTCCTCGTTCGGGTCGACCGGGTTCTCGGCGGGGATCACCCAGGAGTTCGACGTGTGCACGCCCCCGCCGTCGGGGTTGTGGATGTACATCTGGGTGAGGAGCGGATCGCTCGGGTCGCGGACGTCGAGGACCTCGACGCCGGGCTCCTGGACCGGCCGGACCCCCGGGTCAGGGGGCTCCTGCGACACATAGCTGATGCTCTGGGTCGACAGGAACGCCACCGTGCCGTCCTCCGACAGGTCGATGTAGGCACCGCAGTCCACGTCGACCACGACGTCCTCGCACTTCGCGCTCCGGAACCATGAGAGGAAGACCGGCCGCGCCGGGTTCGTGACGTCGTAGAACAAGGCGCCGGACTCCGGGAACGCCACCGCGATCGCCAGGAGGCTCATCCCGTCCTCGCGGACCTCGATGTCGATCTCGCCGAGGATGACGTCCGGCTCGGCGGCGAGCTCGTCGGTCAGGGGGTCGACGAACACCGGCAGCAGCCGGCACCGGAACCTGTGCTGGTCGATGTTCAGGTGGTCGTGCTCGCCCACCTTTTCGCCGCGCGCGTTGAAGATCGGCCCCTCTGGCATGGAGCGCGCGGCGAGGTCGGTACACGGGCCGACGCCGTCGGCGAGGCTCGCCGGACGGGACCGGTGCGACGCCGTCCCGGCCTCGGGCAGGGCCAGGAGCCCGAGGCAGGTGACGAGCAGGGCGAGGCGTGCGAGCAGGGTGCGGGACATGATCCTCCCTTTCGCTCGGGATCCTGGCCGATAGGTTCGCCACCGGGGGGCGGGATTCCTGCCCGGCTTGTCCGCATCCGGCCAGGCGATAGCCCCTCGCCCGGCAGCGGGGGTTTTACGGGCCCGTAACGGGGCCGAAACGGTTGGGAAACCTCGGCGCCGTAGAAAGCCGCCAGCGAGAGAGGAGGGGAGATGCCGAGGATCGATACCGGCGACACGGCCTGGCTCCTGATCTCCGCCGCCCTGGTGATGTTCATGACGCCGGGACTGGCGCTCTTCTACGGCGGCCTGGTCCGGGCCAAGAACGTGCTGGGAACCATCATGCAGTCGTTCTTTGCCCTGGCCCTCGTCACGCTGCTGTGGGTCCTGGTGGGCTACACGCTGGCTTTCGGGCCGGATGTCGGCGGGTTGATCGGCGGCCTGGACTTCTGGGGGCTCCGCGGAGTGGGCCAGGCGCCGAGCGAGGCATACGCGACGACGACGCCGCATTTGGCGTTCAGCATGTACCAGCTGATGTTCGCGATCATCACCCCCGCCCTCATCACGGGCGCGGTCGCCGAACGGATGAAGTTCTCCGGCTACGTCCTGTTCGTCGGGCTGTGGTCGCTGCTCGTGTACTCGCCGCTGGCCCACTGGGTGTGGGGCGGCGGATGGCTCGGCAGCCTGGGCGCGCTCGACTTCGCCGGCGGCACGGTGGTGCACATCAACGCCGGGGCCGCGGCGCTGGCGGCCATCGTGTACCTGGGTAGGCGGCGAGGGTTCGGCCGCGACGCCTTCGTGCCGCACAACGTCCCGATGGTCATCACCGGCGCGGCGATCCTGTGGTTCGGGTGGTTCGGGTTCAACGCCGGCTCGGCCCTGGTGGCGAACGGGCTGGCCGCTTCCGCCTTTGCGGCGACGCACATCGCCACGGCCGCCGCGGTGATCGGGTGGCTGGTCCCGGAGACGATGCGCCACGGGCGTCCCACGACGATCGGCGCGGCCACCGGCGCCGTGGCCGGGTTGGTGGCCATCACGCCGGCCGCGGGGTTCGTGGAGCCCTGGGCCGCGGTGGTCATCGGGCTGGCCGCGGGCGCGATCTGCTTCGGGGCGGTCGAGCTGAAGTCGCGGCTCCGCTACGACGACTCGCTCGACGTCGTCGGCGTCCACCTGGTGGGCGGCGTGGTGGGCGCCCTGCTCACCGGCGCGCTGGCCAGCGTGGCGGTCAACGAGCTGTCGGCGGGGGCCTCGCTCGGGCCGCAGGCCCTCGGCGTGGCGGTGACGCTGACATTCTCGTTCGGGGCGACGTGGGGGATCCTCAAGGTGGTCGACCTCCTGGTCGGCGTCCGGGTGACCGAGGAGGACGAGGTCACCGGCCTGGACCTGTCGCAGCACGCCGAGGTGGGGTACACGTTCCAGGACCGCGGGGGGGCGCCGGCCGGCCCGGTCCCCGAGGCCGAGCGGGCGACGTCGGCGGCCGCGGTCGTGGCGGAGGAGGCGCGATGAAGCTGGTCATGGCGGTCATCAAGCCGTTCAAGCTCGACGAGGTGAAGGAGGCGCTCCGGGCCGTCGGCGTCAACGGGCTCACGGTGACCGAGGCCCAGGGCTTCGGCCGGCAGCGCGGCCACACCGAGGTGTACCGGGGAGCGGAGTACCAGGTTGACTTCGTCCCCAAGGTGAAGATCGAGGTCGTGGCCGAGGACGACCAGGTCCAGGGGATCGTCGATGCGATCCTGAAGGCCGCCCGGACCGGGAAGATCGGCGACGGCAAGGTGTTCGTCCTCCCGGCCGAGCAGGTGTTCCGCATCCGCACGGGGGAGATGGGCCCCGACGCGATCTGAGCCCACCGACCTCAAGCTCGAGCGGGAGGGCCCGGTGCCGCGGCTGGTCCGGGCCCTCCACGCGTTGGAGCGCGCGTACTCCCCGGGCCACCACGGACGGTGGTCGGCCCGGCGCCGGTCGGCGCTCGTCGACGAGGCCGTCCGCGACCTGACGGAGGGCGTGCCGGGGAGCGTGGCCGTCGTGGCCCTGGGCGGGTACGGGCGGGAGGTGCTGTGCCCCGGCTCGGACATCGACCTCATGGTGCTCCACGCCGAGCGCCGTCCCGAGCGGGTCCGGGAGGCGGCCGAGCGGCTCTTCTACCCGTTCTGGGACGCGGGCCTCCCGCTCGGGCACGCGGTCCGGACGGTGGAGGAGTCGGTGCGGGGTGCGCGGGAGCGGCTCGACGTGGCCTGCTCGCTGCTGGACGCCCGGCTGGTGGCCGGGAATCGCGGGCTGTTCGACCGCCTGGACGACGGGATCCGCCGCCAGCTCTCGAGGGACCGCCAGGCGTTCCTCGAGCGGCTGGTGGCGGACGGCCGGGCCCGGTACGAGCGGTTCGGGTCGTGCTCGGCGATGCTGGAGCCCGACCTCAAGGAGGGCTCGGGCGGGCTCCGTGACGTCCACTCGCTCCCGTGGGCCGGGCGGGCGCTGTTCGGGGGACGCGGGCTGGCCGATCTCCAGCGCCACGGGCTCCTGCGGGCCGCGGAGCGGTCGGCCCTCGAGGAGGCGGAGGAGTTCCTGGTGCGGCTGCGGGGCGCGCTGCATCTGGCGACCGGGAAGCGAGCCGATCGGCTGGTCCTCGACTTCCAGCCCTCGCTGGCCGAGGCGTTCGGCTTCGAGGCCACGGCGGGCCTCGAGGCCACGGACGCGCTGATGCGGGCGCTCTTCGAGCACGCCCGCCAAGTGGAGCACGTCCGCGAGGCGTTCTTCGGGCGGCTCGAGGCCGAGATCGAGGACGCCCTGACGGTCGAGCCGCCGTCCGGTCCCGAGGACGTCCTCGGCGCGTTCGCCGCCTCGGCTCGGACGGACCGGCCGTTGGCGGCCTCGTCGCTGGACGCCCTGGAGGCCGCCGACCTCGGCCCGTCGCCGTTCCGGTGGACGGAGCCCGGCCGGCGGGCGTTCCTCGAGATCCTGCGGGCTGGCCCGGCGGGCGAGCGGGCCCTGGAGGCCATGGATCGCGCCGGACTCCTGTCGCGGTTTCTGCCGGAGTGGGCGGCCGCGCGGTGCCGTCCGCAGCGCGACCCGTACCACCGCTTCAGCGTCGACGTCCACCTCCTCCGCACCGCGGCGGAGGCCGCCATCCTGCTGGCCGGCCAGACGTCGGACGCGGTGGCCGGGCGGGCGGCGGATGCGGTCGGTGACCCCGATGCCCTCCTGCTCGGCGCCTTCCTCCACGACATCGGCAAGACCGGGCGCGGGGGCCACGTCGCCGAGGGCGCCCGGGTGGCCCGGGGCGTGCTTGGTCGGATGGGCGTCGCCGACCAGGTGCGCGAGGACGCCGTGTTCCTGGTCGCCGAGCACCTGCTGCTCCCCGACACCGCGACCCGTCGCGACCTGGACGACGAGAACCTCGTCCTCGACGTGGCGGCGCGCGTGGGTACCCCGGAGCGCCTGGCGATGCTGTACCTCCTGACGGTGGCGGACGCGGCGGCCACCGGGCCGCACGCCTGGACGCCGTGGCGGCAGGCCCTGGTCCGGGAGCTGGTGGCCAAGGTGGAGGACGTCTTCGAGCGGGGCGACATGGGCGTCGACCGGGCCGCGGCCCTCGAGGAGCGGAAGGCCGCGATCCGGTCGCTGCTGGCGGGCGACGCCCGGGTGGAGCGGTTCCTGGAGCGGATGCCCCGCGCGTACCTGCTGGCGGTGCCACCCGAAGCCGCCGCCGCGCACCTGGAGCTCGTGATGCCGCCACTGGCCCGGGCCGAGGTGCGGACGGCGGCGTCTCCCGGGTCGCGCCCGGGCACGCACGACCTGACGGTAGTGGCGCTCGATCGACCCGGCCTGCTGGCGAAGATCGCCGGGGCGGTGGCGCTCGCGGGGCTGAACATCCTGTCCGCCCAGGCGTTCACCACCGAGGACGGCGTGGCCGCGGACCTCTTCGTCGTGGAGCCGGCCTTCGCCGAGGAGATCGAGGAGGAGCGATGGCGCCGGATGCGCACGGACCTGCGTAAGGCGCTCGAGGGCCGGATCTCGCTCGAGTACCGGGTCGTCGAGAAGCGCCGGCACTACCCGCCGCCGCGCGCCGACGTGCCGGTCGCCGTCACCGTCGACAACCGCGCCTCCCGGTTCTCCACGGTCGTCGAGGTGGGCGCGGCGGACCGGATCGGCCTGCTGTTCGATCTGGCCCGCACGTTCCACGAGCTGGAGCTCGACGTCCACCTGGCGAAGGTCGCCACGTACGGGGGCCGGGTCGTCGACGCGTTCTACGTCCGGGACCTGTTCGGCCGGAAGGTCGAGGACCCCGAGCAGACCGCGGAGATCGAGCGCGCCATCCGGGCGCGCCTCGGCGGCTGAACCGCCCGGCGCGGTAGCCTCACCATCGTGCCGAGTACGGTCGAGACGCCGCAGGGGGCGGTGTCCGTCGAGGTGACCGGGCCGGCCGGCGGGCCGGTCCTGGCCCTGGCCCACGGCGCCGGCGGCCGGCTGGAGGACCCGCTCCTGGAGGGGTTCGCCGACGCGCTGGCGGACGCCGGTGTGGGCTGCCTCCGGTTCAACTTCCTGTACAGCGAGCAGCGGCGCCGCGCCCCGGACCGCGAGCCGCTCCTGCGCGCGGTGTGGTCGGCGGCCTTCGACCGGGCGGGTGAGCACGGCGGGCCGCGGTGGGCCGGCGGGAAGTCGCTGGGCGGCCGCATCGCGTCGATGATGGTGGCGGACGGGTCGCTCGCCGCCGCCGGCCTGGTGTTCGTGGGATATCCGTTGCACCCGCCGGGCCGCCCGGAGCGCATCCGGGACGCGCACCTGCCGGACGTCGGCGTTCCCATGCTGTTCCTCCAGGGGACCGCCGACCCCTTCGCCCGGTGGGACCTGCTCGCCGCGACGCTCGAGCGCCTCGGGGACCGAGCGACGCTCCATCCCGTGGAGGGCGGGGACCACTCGTTCCGGGTCCGCGGTCGGCAGCGGGACGACCGGGGCACCGGGAGCGAGCTCGGCGCCGTCGCGGCGGCGTTCATCCGGGCCCGGGCCTGACCGGCGGGGCGGCCCGATAATGGCGGCGTGCCGCGCCGACACCGTGCCGCTCGCGACCGCGCCGCGCCCGAGGACCCCCGGCCCCCGGCGGGGCTGGCCGCCGCCCGCCTCCAGGCGCCAGGGTACGTCGTCCGCCAGAGCGTCAAGGGGCCGTACCGCTGCCCGGGGTGCCAGCAGATGATCCCGGCCGGGACGGCGCACGTCGTGGTGCTGGAGGACGGCGACCCCGAATCGCGCCGGCACTGGCACACGCCGTGCTGGGAGCGGGAGCTCCGGCGCCTCCGCTGACCGGGGGAGTCAGAGCAGCGGCAGCTGCTGCGGCGTGGCGGGGGCGGGCCGCTCGACGCGGCGGGCCGCGGCGCCACTGCGCCTCCCGATGCCGTAGCGCGCGGCCAGGGCCGCGACGCGTTCCGCGACCTGGTTCTGGTACGCCTTCGGCGCGTAGGCCCGATCGCCGTACAGCTCGCGGTACTTCGGCACGAGGTCCGGCCGGTGCTCCTCGAGCCACGCCATCCACCACTCCCGCGAGCCGCCCTTCCGGAGGTGGAGCACGATCGGCGCGACGTGCGTCGCCCCCGCCTCGGCGATGGCCCGGACGGTCGCCTCGACGTGCTCGTCGTCGTCGGACAGGAACGGAAGGATCGGCGCCATCAGGACGCCGCACGGAATGCCCGCCTCGTTCAGCTTGCGCACCGCGTCGAGCCGCTTCAGCGGCGAAGGTGTTCCCGCTTCGACCGCCCGCCATAGATGACGGTCGACGGTGCCGACCGAGAAGTTCGTGGCGACGTCCGTCACCTCCGCGCACTCGCTGAGCAGCGGGAGGTCGCGGAGGATCAGTGTCCCCTTCGTCAGGATCGAGAACGGGTTGGCGAAGTCCCGGAGCGCCCCGAGGATCCCCGGCATGAGGCGGTACCGCCCCTCAGCCCGCTGGTAGCAGTCGACGTTGGTGCCCATCGCGATGTGCTCACCCCCCCAGTTGGGCGCAGCCAGCTCGTGGCGGAGCTTCTCGGGCGCATTCACCTTGACGACGATCTTGGTGTCGAAGTCCTCGCCGTAGTCGAGGTCGAGATACGTGTGTGTCCGGCGGGCAAAACAGTAGCGGCAGAGATGGGAACAGCCCCGATAGGGATTGATCGTCCAGCGGAACGGGACGTAGGACTGCTCGGGGACGCGGTTGATGATCGACTTCGCCTGGACCTCGTAGAAGGTGATACCCCGGAACTCCGGCGTGTCGAACGTCCGGACGACGGCGCCCTGTTCGAACAGCGGCGCGGTGACGCGGTCATCCCGCTGGCGGACGTCTAGCCGGAGGTTGTCCCAGCGCATGATCGGAGGATAGAACGTACGTTCGGTGAATCGCAAGGGTAGGATTCGCCGGGATGACGGCGTCGTACACCGGGAAGAACCGCCGGCACTGGGACCAGGAGGCCGACGACTACCAGCGACGGCACGGGCGGTCCCTCCGGCAGCGGCCGATGGCGTGGGGGGTGTGGCGCATCCCGGAGGAGGAGCTGGGCATCCTCGGTGACGTCGCGGGCAAGGAGGTCCTCGAACTCGGCTGCGGCGCGGCCCAGTGGTCGGCGGCGCTGGCGGAGGCGGGGGCCCGCCCGGTGGGGCTGGATCTGTCCGGGCGCCAACTGGAGCATGCCCGGGACGAGATGGCCCGCCGGGGCGTGTCGTTCCCACTGGTCCAGGCCACTGGCGAGCATCTCCCGTTCGCCGACGGATCCTTCGACCTCGTGTTCGCGGACCATGGGGCGATGACGTTCTCCAACCCGCGGCGGGCGGTCCCCGAGGTGGCCCGGGTCCTTCGCCCTAGGGGCCTGTTCGCGTTCTCCCACGACACCCCAATCCACTTCATGTGCTGGGACCCCGACGAGCAGCGGTACGTCCCGCGGCTCGTCGGCGACTACTTCGACATGCGGAGCGGGGACGACGAGGTCTCGGTGGTCTTCCAGCTGCCGTACGCCGAGTGGCTGCGGGTGTTCCGCCAGGCCGGCCTGGTCGTCGAGGACCTCGTCGAGCTCCGCCCGCCGCCCGACGCCGAGACCACCTACGAGGAGTACGCCGACCTCGACTGGGCGCGGCGCTGGCCGGCGGAGCAGATCTGGCGGCTCCGGAAGCCGGCCGGCTCGGACCTGGTCGGCGTGGCCGAGGCCGCCCGCCTCCTCGGATGGGACAAGCGACGGGTGGCCACGTACGTCCGGAGGGGAAGCTTCCCCCGGCCCGTGGCCGAGCTGGCTGGCGGCCGGGTCTGGGTGCTCGAGGACGTCCTGGCGTTCCGCGAGCGGTTCGAGGCCCGTCAGCGGGCCCGCCGCGCGCGGGGCCGGCGCTAGCGAGGCAAGCGGCTATGCTGGGCGCGCCGTGGAACCCGGCAGACCGGACCGCCTGACGCTCGCCGCGTTCGCCGGTCTCGTCGTCCTCGGGGGCCTGAACGCGCTGGGGATCCGGTTCAGCAACCGGGGGTTGCCCCCGTTCTGGGGCGCGGGCCTCCGGTTCGGGCTCGCCTCCCTCCTGTTCTTCGGCATCGTGCGGCTCCGTCGCGTCCCCCTCCCGCGGGGGAGGGCCCTCCTGGGCGCCGCGACGTTCGGCGCCCTGGTGTTCGGGATCGGGTTCGCCCTGGGGTACTGGGCCCTCGTCTGGATCCACGCCGGCACGGGACAGGTCCTCCTGGCCTCGGCTCCGCTGCTCACCTTCTTCCTGGCCCTGGCCCACCGGCAGGAGCGCTTCCGATGGCACAGCGTGGCCGGCGGCGTCCTGGCGATCGCCGGGATCGCGGTGATCTTCGCGCCGCAGGCCGGCGGCGCCCTCCCCGTCGTGGCGGTGGCCGCCGTCCTCGGGACCTCGCTGTGCCTCTCGGAGGCGACGGTCCTGGCCAAGTCGTTCCCGGCCGTGCCCCCGGCCGCCATGAACGCCGTGGCCATGGGGGTCGGGGCCGTGATGCTCGTCGGGACCTCGCTGGTCGCCGGGGAGCGGATCGGGCTGCCCACGGAGCCGGTGTCGTGGCTGGCCCTCGGCTACCTGGTCGTCGTCGGGTCGCTCGGGGTGTTCCTCCTCTTCCTGTTCGTGCTGCGGCGCTGGACGGCCTCGGCAACCTCGTACGAGTTCGTGCTGTTCCCGCTGGTGACCCTGCCGCTGTCCGCCTGGCTGGACGGCGAGCCGCTGACGCTCGTGCTGCTCGCCGGCGGGGCGCTGGTGCTCGGCGGCGTCTACGTCGGCGCCCTGATGTCCTGGCCGAGGCGGGAGGCGGCACCAGGACCCGAGGCGCGGCTCGCCGTCACCGGATGCGCCGCGGCCGCCCCCGCCCCGCCGGATTGACCGGCGGTCACCGGTCCGGGGATACTCTCCTCTCCGAACCCCGACCAGGAGGAGGCATCTGTGGCCGTGAAGTTCCTGTCCGACGAGTGGGCCGGCGAGGTCACCAACGCGCTCAACAACAGCGAGGCCTTCCAGAAGGCCGCCGGCAGCCAGTCTGCCCGCATCCAGAACGTGGTCACCACCCCTGAGGGCGAGAAGCGGTACTACTTCAAGCTCGAGGGCGGCCAGGCCGAGGTGGGCACGGGGGACATCGAGAACCCCGAGGCGACCGTGACCCAGGATTACGACACTGCCGTGGCCCTGTCGAAGAACGAGCTGACCGGCACGGCCGCCTACATGAGCGGCAAGCTGAAGCTCCAGGGCGACCTGATGAAGATGATGCAGCTCCAGGGCCTGTTCGGGACGCTGCCTCAGGCCGTCTCGGACGTCGACGTCGAGTACTGAGCGGCCTCTCCGGCGCGACCCGAGGGCCCCGGGCGACCGGGGCCCTCGAGGTTCCGGCGCCCGGTATGGGCCTTGACCTGCGGTTTTCCTTCCGTGTCGGCGCCGTCCGTACAATCTGCCGGCCGTGTACATCGAGGTCGTCCGGAGTCCGCGCCGGAGCAAGACCATCACCGCCGAACGACGCGGCGGGCGGGTGGTCGTGCGGCTCCCGGCGGGCCTCACCCGGGCCGAGGAGCGCAGGTGGGTGGACCGGATGGTGACCCGGCTCGCGGAGCGGGAGCGGCTCGACCGGCTGAACGCCCGCCGGGAGCTGGAGGCGGCGGCGCGCCGGCTCAACGAGCGCTACTTCGGCGGTCGGCTCCGGTGGCGGTCGATCCGCTACGTGGCGAACCAGCGCGACCGGTTCGGCTCCTGCACCCCCGACGACCGCACCATCCGCATCTCGAACCGGGTGGCCGACATGCCGCCCTGGGTCCGTGAGTACGTCGTGATGCACGAGCTGACGCACCTGCTCGTGCCCTCCCACTCCCCGCGCTTCTGGCGGATCGTCCGCCGGTACCCGCTGGCGGAGCGCGCCCGCGGGTTCCTCATCGCCCGGGGGCTGGAGGAGTAAGGGCCCCGCGCTGGTTGCTCCTCTGCGGCGACTGAAGCATACTTGCAGCCACTGAAGTGTCGCTCCAGCAGAGGGAGCCAGGGGTCGACCTCGAGGTCGACGCCGTCGTCAAGTCGTTCGGCGCCGTTCGCGCCGTTGACGGCGTGTCGTTCTCCGTGCCGCGCGGCCACTTCTATTCGCTCCTCGGGCCGTCGGGCTGCGGGAAGACCACCAGCCTGCGGCTGATCGCCGGCTTCGAACGCCCCGACGCCGGCAGGATCCGCATCCGCGACGAGGACGTCACCGGGCTCCCGCCACACCGCCGGAACGTTAACACCGTCTTCCAGCACTACGCGCTGTTCCCGCACCTCACGGTGGCGGAGAACGTCGGGTACGGGTTGAAGCAGCGGCGCCTGGCGAGGGTCGAGGCCCGCCGCCGGCTGGCGGAGGCGCTGGCCACCGTGCGCCTCGCCGACCTGGCCGACCGGTATCCGCGCGAGCTCTCGGGCGGGCAGAGCCAGCGGGTGGCGTTGGCCCGCGCGCTCGTCAACGAGCCGGCGGTCCTCCTGCTGGACGAGCCGCTGGCCGCCCTCGACCTGAAGCTTCGCCGCGCGATGCAGGGCGAGCTCAAGAGGCTCCAGGAGCGGCTCGGGATCACCTTCCTGTACGTGACGCACGATCAGGAAGAGGCCCTGGCGCTGTCGGACCGGATCGCGGTCATGCACGACGGCCGGATCCTCCAGGAGGGAACGCCCCAGGACATCTACGAGCGGCCGGCGTCCCGGTTCGTGGCGGATTTCATCGGCGAGACGAACTTCTTCGAGGGCGAGGTCCAGGACGCCGGCGCCGTGACGCTGGTCCGCGACCGGAGCGGCCTGCTGTTGCGGTGCGCCCCGGCGCCGTGGGCTCGGCCCGGGATGCGGGTCGCCGTGGCCGTGCGCCCCGAGAAGATCGGGCCCGCCTCTGCCCAGGCCGGGAACCGCCTCACGGGGACCGTCGTGCGGCGCGCGTACCTGGGCGACCTGGTCCAGCACCACGTCGCGGTCGCGGGCGGACGGGAGCTCGTGGTCCAGCAGCTGAACGAGGGTCCGGCGTCGCGGTGGAGCGAGGGAGCCGCCGTGGAGCTGGGGTGGGACGAGGACAGCGCCCTGGTCGTCCGGGACGAGGGCGTGGCACAGGAAGAGGACCTCCAGCTCCTGGCCGAGGATCGAGCGGGGGCCTGAGCCCCCGGAAGGGAGGGACGGATGGACGCGGAGAGGCGCCGGGGCCGGGGAGACATCGACCGGCTCCTGGACGGCGTGAAGCGGCGGCCGCTGTCGCGACGGCGGTTCATTCAGGCGGCCGGGATCGGACCGGCGGCCGCGTTCCTGGCGGCGTGCACGCGGCGCATCGGCGGTCCGGCTCCCCGGAGGTCGCCGGCCAGCACGGCGGCGGAGCTCGAGGACACGCTGGTGATCTACAACTGGGCCGCCTACCTGAACCCTGAGACCGTCAAGGCGTTCGAGCGGGAGTACGACGTCACTGTCCAGGCGACCGACTTCTACGAGTCGAACGAGGAGATGATCGCCAAGCTCCAGGGCGGGGCCACCGGATACGACCTGGTCGCGCCGACCGGGTACGCGGTGGAGATCCTGGCCAACGAGGGGCTGTTGCTGGAGCTCGACCACTCGCGGTTGCCGAACCTGGCGAACGTCGAGGATCGCTTCACGGCGCTCTCCTTCGACCCCGAGATGAAGTACCACGCCCCGAAGGACTGGGGCACCACGGGCTTCGGGTACCTCGGCAAGTTCGTCAAGGAGGACCTCACGAGCTGGGAAGGCTTCTTCGGCTCCGGCGGGAAGTACTCGGGCAGGTACACGGTCCTCGACGGCCCGTACGAGGTCGTGAGCGCCGGGCTCAAGCGGCTGGGATACTCGTGGAACAGCACGAGCCAGTCGGAGGTGGACGAGGCGCTGGAGCTTCTCATCGACTTCAAGCCCCACATCCGGGCGATCACCTCAACGCAGTACCGGCAGATGATGAGCCGGGCCGAGACCTGGCTGGCGCTCGGGTGGAACGGGGACTTCTTCTACGTGTACGAGGATCAGCCGTCCGTCCGCTACGTCATCCCCTCCGAGGGCACGGAGTTCTGGGTCGACACCTGGGCCATCCCCGCCTCGGCGCCGCACCCCAACCTGGCGCACGAGTTCATCAACTGGATCCTCACGCCGGAGCGCCAGGGCGTGGAGAGCAGCTACACGTACTACGCGAGCTGCGTGGAGGGCGCCAAGGAGTTCACGGACGAGGCCGTGGCGAACGACCCGAACATCTACCCGCCGGCGGAGGTCACGGACAAGCTGGAGGCCACCTCGGGTGACCCCGAAGCGCTGCAGCTGCGCGTCGAGGCCTGGCGCAGGTTCCAGGCGGCTGCATCGTAGGGCGCGGTGCGCGAGCGGCGCTGGCTCGCGGTGCAGGAGCCACGCGGG
>DASZZY010000084.1:0-4756 GCA_036260395.1 Actinomycetota bacterium | reverse complement strand
CCGTGCTCGACGTACCAGGCGAAGCGCTCGCCGCACCAGTAGTCGAACCACTTCGGGCCGTCGCCGGGCGGGACGAAGAACTCCATCTCCATCTGCTCGAACTCCCGGGTCCGGTAGATGAAGTTGCCCGGCGTGATCTCGTTCCGGAACGACTTCCCGATCTGGGCGATGCCGAACGGCAGCTTCTTCCGGGCCGCCGCCTGGACGGTGACGAAGTCGACGAACATGCCCTGGGCGGTCTCGGGGCGAAGGTAGACCACGTTGGTCTCGTCCTCCACCGGGCCCATGTGGCTCTTGAACATCAGGTTGAAGTTGCGGGGGTCCGTGAACTTGTCGTGGCCGCAGTTGGGACACCGAGCCTCGGCAGCTGCGTCGATGGTCCGGCCCTCGCCGCCGCCCTCGTGGCCGGACTGGGGGGCGTGGAACCCCGGCAGGTGGTCCGCGCGGAACCGCTGGTGGCAGTTGAGGCACTCGACCAGCGGGTCGGTGAACGACTCGAGGTGGCCGCTGGCCTCCCACACCCTCGGCGACATCATGATCGAGGACTCCAGCCCCACGACGTTGTCGCGCTCCTGGACCATCGACTTCCACCACGCCGCCCGGACGTTGCGCTTGAGCTCCACGCCCAGCGGGCCGTAGTCCCAGAACGAGCGCAGGCCCCCGTAGATCTCGCTGGACTGGAAGACGATCCCCCGGCGCTTGGCCAGGGAGGTGATGGCCTCCATGAGGTCGGCCACGGCGATCACTCCTTTCCCGGCCGCCGGCTGCGGCCGCTGGCGTGCCGCCTAGCGTACGGTATGCGGGCCGTGGACGCGGAAGGGAGGAGGCCGTGACCGAACCGCTCGTGACCGGATCGACGGATGGGCGAACGACGGATCTCGGCGTGGTCCGCTTCCGGCTCATCGCCGGTGCCGACGCGACGGGCGGGGCGTTCTCTCTGGCGGAGTTCTCCGGCCAGGAGGGCCCGTGGACCGTTCCACACGTCCACCGGGAGATGGAAGAGTCCTTCTACGTGCTCGCGGGCCGATTCACGTTCACGATCGCCGGCGAGGAGATCAAGGCCGGCCCCGATACCTACCTCCTGGTTCCCCGAGGAACGGCGCACGTGATGCGCGCACACGAAGGCGGCGGACGGTTCGTCACGCTGATGGTCCCGGGAGGGCTCGAGGAGATGTTCTTCGAGCTTGGCTCGCTCTCGGCGGATGCGCTCCGCGATCCCGAAGCGCGCAGAGCCGTCTCGGCGAAGTACGACTCGATCCCGGTCGAGTCGTAGAGACCCCCCCCGCCGGTCCGCTATGCGGGCGCTGGACGGCGGCGCCCTCGGACCGCCGACCAGAGGGTGAACGCGAGGATGCTGAAACCCGCCACCCCATCGGCCACGATCGACACGTTCCTCCAGAGCGGGAGCTCCGACGGGCTCCCGTACAGGTAGTGGCCCAGGGTGCTCAGCCCGGCGTACGCGTACACGAGCAGGAGCGCGTGCGCGACCCACGACCGCTCGTCGCGGCGGTACAGGACGTACGCGCCGATCGCCGCCGCCGTCCAGCCGATCCAGGTGGCGACGATCAGCGGGACCGTGATGTAGTCCGGCTGCGGGTAGTCCTCGATGAAGATGGCATTGTCCGCGAAGTGGATCGCCGTCACGAGGATCGAGGCCGCGAGCAGCCCGCGGAGGATCCGCCGCCGAGGCTCAGCGCTCGCCGATGATCCGCGGGCATCCATGGCCCGAGCATCGTAGCCCCCACCCAGCTTCGCGCGCCGCCACCGGCTTATGCTGACCGGGCCATGGACCTGGCCAAACGAGGGCTCTCGAAGATCCGGGCCCTCCTCAACCCGGTGGTCGCCGCGGCCGTCCGAGCCGGCCTGCCGCCCCGGAGCGCGCACATCCTCACGACGCGGGGGCGGAGGACGGGAGAGCCCCGCTCCACGCCGGTGATCCTCGTCGAACGCGGTGGCACCCGGTACCTGGTCGCGCCCTACGGCGAGGTCGACTGGGTTCACAACGTACGGGCCGATCCCCACGTCACGCTCTCGCGTGGAGGCTCCGCCGAGGAGGTCCGGGCGGTCGAGGTCGACGCCGGCGAAGGTGGGCCCGTGCTGAAGGACTACGTCGACCGGTGGTGGCCCGCGGTGGCCCCGTACTTCGAGGCGGGGCCGTCCGACCCGGTGGAGGCCTTCGCCGCGGAGATCCGACAGCACCCGGTGTTCCGCCTGTCCCCCGCAGACTGAGTGCGGGACCGGCCCGACTACGGGATCGACGCGCCGAGGGCCCTGGCCGGGTACGTGGCGCTCGGCGTGATCCTGCTGGGGCTCGGCATCGCGTTCACCGTCCTCGGCACCCGGGCGTTCGGGGCGCGACTCCTGCGCCAGGGCGTGTGGATGGGGCCGGTGCTGCTCCTCGGCGGAGCCTTCCACCTGTGGGGCAGCAAGGTCGGCAAGGTCCGCGAGGCCGCTCGGCTCATCGACGCCATCCCGTGGAAGGGCGACGAGCGCGTCCTCGACGTGGGATGCGGGCGCGGGCTGCTGCTGATCGAGGCCGCCGGGCGCGTCCCCGGCGGGCGGGCCGTCGGCATCGACATCTGGAGCGCGAAGGACCAGTCCGGGAACCGCCCGGAGGCCACGCGGCACAACGCGGAGCTGGCCGCGGTGAGCGACCGGGTGGACGTCCTCGACGGAGACGCCCGGGCCCTTCCGTTCCCCGATGCCAGCTTCGACGTGGTCGTCTCCAGCGCGGTCCTGCACAACCTCCACGACCGAGCGGGGCGCCGGAGGGCGCTTCGGGAGATCGTCCGGGTCCTGCGCCCCGGCAGGGGGTTGGCCATCCTGGACATCCTCCACACGGGCCAGTACGCCCACGAGCTGGCGGCTCTGGGCATGGACGAAGTGGCCCTGTCGGCACCGCGGCCCCTGTGGTTGTTCCCTGCCCGGACCGTCACCGCCGAGAAGCCTCGGGACTGACGCGCTTTCCCACGGGGCTTGTTCTGCACCGGCCCCGTGGACCGGTAGCATCGGCGGTCCATGGTTCGCCGCACCGGTTCGTTGCTGGTCGCCCTTGGCGTGTGGGCGATGTTCGCCGTCGCTGCACCGGCGTCCTCGCACATCGGCTCGGCGGACCTCGTGCTGGAGCAGGTGGGCCCGCCGACGGCCACCGTCGGTTCGGACGTCATCTACGAGCTCACCGTGACGAACGGCGGCCCCGACCACGCGACCGGCGTCACGGTGGCCGACGAGCTCCCCACGGGCATGGTTCTGGCCTCTGCCACCACGGACCGCGGTACGTGCACCGGATCCCACCCCGTGGTGTGCGACGTCGGGACGCTCGATCCAGGCGAAGCGGCGACGGTCATCGTGAAAGCCGAACCCACGGTGGGCGGGGTCGCCGTCAACGAGGCACTCGCGTCCTCAACCTCGCCGGACCCCGTGATGCCCAACAACGCTTCCGCGGTCACGACCCTGGTGACCCAACCCCTGTGCACAATCACGGGGACGGACGGCGACGACGTCCTGATAGGAACACCGCTCGCGGATGTCATCTGCGGGCTGGGGGGCAACGATGTGCTGGACGGCCTCGGGGGCGACGACGAGCTGTACGGGGACAGCGGCGATGACGAACTCATCGGCGGGTCCGGGGCCGACCTGCTCGACGGGGCGGATGGGAACGATACCGCGGACTACTCCTCGGCCGCGGGGGGCATCGACCTCGACCTGAGCGCCGGCACTGCCTCGGGGCAGGGCACGGACGAGCTCGCGGGCATCGAGAACGCGGTCGGCGGACCGAAGAACGACATCCTGGTGGGGAAGGCGGCGGCGAACGCCCTCTCGGGCGGAGATGGCGTCGACCTGTTGTACGGAAAGGCCGGCCCCGACTCGCTGGCCGGCGGGTCCGACGGCGACTACCTCCACGGGGGGCCGGACGGCGACGACCTCGACGGCGGCGCGGGGATGGACGCGTGCGTGTCCGGCAAACGCACGTCGTGCCTCTCGACCAGCCCGTCCGACGGCAACGACGCCCGGGGCAAGCTCGACGTCAAGAAGGTCAAGACGTCGTTCGGACAGAAGCCCGCGTGGCGGGTGATCGCCCGGGAGAAGTGGAGCCTGTCCGGCATGTGGGACGAGGGGTTCGTGCTCGTGTACCTCGACACCAAGGCCGGCTCCGCCCCCGACTTCTACGCGATGGCCCGCTCCGACGGGTCGAAGATGCGCGGGCGGCTGTATGCCATCAAGGGCGGCATCGACACGTTCAAGAGCACCGTCACCGTGACCCGGCCGACCGCCAAGACGGTCCGGATCAAGGTCTCGCTCGGGAAGGTCGACGTCGGCCCGGCCCGGGCGTTCTACCGGTGGTCGGTGCAGACGATGGCGATCGGTCCCTGCGCCAAGGTCTGCTTCGACTTCGCCCCCGGCGGGGGCGCGCTGGTCCAGCCGCTTTAGGGGGCGGCCACCCGGCCCCGGACGCCGCTCCGACCGGCGTCGCGGAACAGCTCGACGGTTCGGCGGAGCAGCGCCGCCGCGAGCAGGGCCCCGGCGGCCACCAGGACCGCCGGGATGATCTCGCCGGGCCCCGGCACGCCGACCGGGACCCGAGCGGGAGCGGTTAGCGTCCCGGCGGCCACGATCGCCAGCCCGCCGTTCCGGGCCAGCAGCCACCGGACGTCGCGGTCACGCCGGCCCCCGAAGCACCCGCACGGGAGGCGGCCGCGGCCCGACCGCCAGGCGCGGACGAGTGGCACGCTGAACGCAGCCAGCAGGGCGAGCG
>DASZZY010000083.1:0-8044 GCA_036260395.1 Actinomycetota bacterium | reverse complement strand
GCGCCCGCGACGTCGCGGGCTGGGCGGACGCCGGAGCGGGCTCGGGGGCCGGCGCCGGCGGCGGAGGGGCGGCGGCCGGGGCGGCCTTCGGCTCTGCGTGGAGCGAGGTCCGGGGGCGCCGGGTGGCCTCCGGCCGAGCGGGCGGGGAGCCGAGGTCCGCGGCCTCGCGGGCCCGCACCTCCTCGGCGGCCCGCAGGAGGAACTCGAGCTTGTCGATGACCAGCCCGGGCCGAACCCCGGGGCCCGTGAGGAGGATCCCCGCGTAGGGGCCCCGGCGGACCAGGACCCATATCTCCTCCCCGATATCCACGAAGCCGCGCTGGGGATCGCCGATCTCCTGGAGGCGGTCCCAGGCCTCCCGGGCGCGCTCCTCCCCGGACGCCGGATACACCCCCAGCGTCAACCCGTCGGAGGAAAGGATGAGGCAGGCCCGGACACCGTCCAGGCCCGCGGACATGCGCGCGGCAAGGGTGGAGAAATCCATGTCATCCATGGGCTCTGCCTCAGTCTTCGGCGAACGGGGGCCCCGCCTTGAGCGGCCCTGGGATGGCCGGACGAACCCGGACGAGCCGGGCTAGGACAGGCCGGCCTGCTCCTTCAGCCGGAGGAACTCGTCGTAGGTCTCGGCGAAGGCGTGGCGGCCCGAGTCATCGATCACCACGAAGTAGAGGTAGTCGGCGTCGGCGGGGCGGAGCGCGGCCTCCAGTGAGGCCAGGCCGGGGCTGGCGATCGGCGTCGGAGGCAGCCCCGGATGCAGGTACGTGTTGTACGGGCTGGGGTACTCGTAGTCCTCCACCGTGAGGAGGCGGTTGTCCTCGGGGAGCGCGTACTGCACGGTGGCATCGATCTGCAGCGGCATGCCCTCCCGCAGCCGGTTGTAGATGACGGCCGAGATCTTGGCCCGGTCCTGCGGCACGCGGGCCTCCCGCTCGATCAGCGACGCCACGATCACGACCTCGTACGGCGAGAGCCCCAGCCGGCGGGCCCTCCCCCACGGCAGGCCCTCGACCTCGCCCTCGAACTGCTCGATCAACCGCGCGATGACGTGCGCCTCGTCCACACGCGGCGGGAACTCGTAGGTCTTGGGGAACAGGAAGCCCTCCACGGTCTCGGTCCCCTCCGGCAGGTACGGCGGCGCCGCGAACCGGCCGCTGGTGGCGATCTGCTCGAACGCCTTGCGCCCCAGGCCGAGCTCGGCCGCGGCCACCTCGGCCACCTCGGCCACCTCGAGGCCCTCCGGGAACGTCACCGAGACGGTCTTCGGTGGCGGAGGCCCGTCCTCGAGCACGGCCAGGACCTCGGAGAGCGGCATGTTCGTCGTCATCCGGTAAGTCCCCGCCTGGAGCGAGGGCCCGAGCCCGTTCACGCCCGCGGCCACGCGGAACGCCAGCGCCGAGCGGATCACGCCGGCCTCGGCCAGCAGCGTGCCGACCTCGGACGCCGTGGCACCCTCCGGAACCTCGACGGTCACGGGCTGGCGGGGCCCAGACGCCCCGATGGCGTACACGTACATCCCCGCCGCCCCGCCGCCGAGGATGGCGAACGCGAGGAGCAGGATCAGGAGGGAGCGGGCAGCACGACGTGGGGGGGCGTGCCGGGGGGCGAGCATCGCCCGAAGGATATCAAGCGGGCGCCGCGGCCCGCCCTCCGCCCCGGGCGTCCAGGAAGGCCTGGAGGATCACCGTGGCGGCGGCCTGGTCCACGGCCCGCCGGCGCTGGCGCCCCCCCGCGCCCGCGGCCCGCAGAGCGCGTTCGGCCTCCGCCGTCGAGAGGCGCTCGTCATGGAGCCGGACCGGCACGTCGAGCAGCAGGCGGAGCCCGGCGGCGAACTCCTCGGCTCGGCGGGCCGCCTCGCCTCGCTCCCCGGCCATCGTCACCGGGTGTCCCACCACGACCTCGGTGGCGCCGTGCTCGCGCACCATCGCGGCCACCGCCTTGAGGTCCTGCGGGGGGCCCGCCACCCGGATCGTCCCCGCCGGCACGGCCACCCTCCGGTCGGGGTCCGAGACCGCCACGCCGATCCGGGCTTCGCCGAGGTCCAGCCCCAGCACCCGGCCCGGGACCTCGTTCTCTCCGCTCAGCGCGAGCCCTCCAGGAGCGCCGCCAGGCGGTCCGGCACCCCGGCCAGGGCCCGGGGGAGCCCCGCCGGCTTCCCCCCGCCGCCGATGGCCAGGTGCGGCTTGCCGCCGGCCCGGCCCCCGACGTCCCGGGCCGCCACCTCCAGCAGCAGCGGCGCGGTCACGCCGCGGTCGACGAGGTCCTTGGTGCACGAGGCCACCAGCGTGGCGCGGCCGCCGTCGGCACTGCCGAGGACCGCGGCGCCGTGCCGGCGGCCCTCGAGGCGGCCCCGCAGCTGGAGGGCCAGCTCGCGAAGGGCGCCCGTGTCCTCGCCGGGGAGGTCCGCCACGACGAGCGCCACCCCGGCGACGTCCCGGGCCCCCGCGGCCAGCTCCTCGACCCGTGCGCCGCGCTCGCGGCGGCGGATGGCCTGGAGCTCGCCCTCGAGCTCCTTGATCCGGGCCACGGCCCGTCGGGCCCGGTCCGGGACCTGCTGGGGGTCGCCGGCGCCGAGCGCCTCGGCCACGTCCTCCAGCAGGCGGCGCTCCGCGTGGACCCACCGCAGCGCGTCGGGGCCGACCAGGGCCTCGATCCGCCGCAGCCCCGCGCCGATGCTCGCCTCGGAGACCAGCACGGCCAGCGCGACCTCGCCGGTCCTGGCCACGTGCGTCCCGCCGCACAGCTCCGTCGAGTAGCCGCCGATCTCCACGACCCGCACCATGTCGCCGTAGGTCTCCTCGAACAACGCGATGGCCCCCTGGCTGCGAGCGAACTCGAACGTCGTCTCGTACGCCCGGACGGGGGCGTCCTCGGCCAGTCGGGCGTTGGCCGTGCCCTCGATCTCCTCCAGCAGGTCCCGCGACAGCGCCTCGAAGTGGTTGAAGTCGAACCGCAGCCGGCCCGGCGCCACCAGCGAGCCGGCCTGGCGGGCGTGCTCCCCGAGCAGGGTCCGCAGCGTCCAGTGCACGACGTGGGTGCCGGTGTGGGACCGGGCCGTGGCCGCCCGGCGGTCGGCGTCGACGGCCGCCTCCGCCGGCTGCCCGGCGCGGACCTCGCCCGCGCGGACCCGGGCCCGGTGGACCGTGGCGCCCCCCGGGCCGGGGACGGTGTCCTCCACCTCGAGCACGCCGCTGTCCGTGCGGATCGTCCCGGCGTCACCGATCTGCCCGCCGCCCTCGGCGTAGAACGGCGTCCGGTCCAGCAGGATCTCGACGGCCTGCCCCTCGGTCGCGGACCCCACCGCCCGTTCCCCGGCGATGAGCGCCCGGATCGCCGCCTCAGCCTCGAGGCGCTCGTAGCCCAGGAACTCCGTCGGCCCGCCCTCCCGGGCCGCCTCGACCAGCGCCCGGCGGTCCGCGACGCCCCGGGCCGCGGCCCGGGCCCGTTCGCGCTGCTCCTCCATGAGGCGCTCGAAGCCCTCGGCGTCGACCTCCAGGCCCTGCTCCCGGGCCAGCTCCTCGGTGAGCTCCCGGGCGAAGCCATACGTGTCGTGGAGCAGGAAGGCGGCCTCTCCCGGGAACGTGCTCCCTCCGCCCTCGCGCACCCGGGCGGCCTCCTCCTTGAACCGGACCAGCCCCTGGCGCAGCGTGGCCCCGAAGTGCTCCTCCTCCGCCGCGGCCACCTGGAGGACGAACGCCTTCCGGTCCACGAGCTCGGGGTAGGCGTCGCCCAGGAGCTCCACCGTCCGCTCCACGAGCGGGGCCGTGACCTGCCTGTCCACGCCCAGCCGGCGGGCGTGGGAGACCATCCGCCTCAGCATCCGCCGCAGGACGTAGCCCCGGCCCTCGTTCGAGGGCAGGACGCCGTCCGCGATCAGGAACGTCGTGGCCCGCCCGTGCTCGGCGAGGATCCGCAGCGAGACGTCGGTGCCGGGCTCCTTGCCGTACCGCTGGCCGGAGACCTCCTCGGCGGTTTCGAGGATCGGCCGCATGAGGTCCGTCTCGAAGCTCGAGCCAGCGCCCTGGAGCACGAGCGCCATGCGCTCCAGGCCCATTCCCGTGTCGATGTTCTTCTTCGGCAGGTCCCCTGCGACCTCGATGTTCGCATCGCACTCGTTCTGCATGAACACCAGGTTCCAGATCTCTAGGTAGCGGTCCTCGTCGACCTCGGGGCCGCCCTCGCGGCCGTGCTCCGGGCCGCGGTCGACGTAGATCTCCGAGCAGGGCCCGCACGGGCCGGCCACGCCCATCGACCAGAAGTTGTCCTTCTTCCCCCGGCGGACGATCCGCTCGCGCGGGAGCTTCGTGGCCCAGATCTCCGCCGCCTCGTCGTCGGTCTCGTACACCGTGGCCCACAGGCGTTCTGCGTCGAGGCCGAATCCTTCCGTGATGAGCTCCCAGGCGAGGTCGACCGCCCCCTCCTTGAAGTAGTCGCCGAACGAGAAGTTGCCCAGCATCTCGAAGAACGTCAGGTGGCGGTCGGTGAGCCCGACGAGGTCGATGTCGGTGGTCCGGAAGGACTTCTGCGCCGTGGTGGCCCGGGGATAGGGCGGCGCCTGCTCCCCCAGGAAGTACGGCTTGAACTGGACCATCCCGGCGTTCGTGAGCAGCAGGCTGGGGTCCGCGGGCACCAGCGACGACGACGGCACGACGGTGTGCCCCCGCTCCTGGAAGAACGACAGGAAACGGCCTCGGATCTCCCGGCCTTCCATCGGGGCCAGTGTAGCGGCGGCGTCCCGGCTCGCGGCGCGGCTCCCAGGAGAAGGACCGAACCGCGACGCTACTCGGGGAGGGAGGCGCGCAGTTCGGCCTCCTTCTCGCGCATCGCGCGGCGGCCCTCGGCCAGCGAGACCCTGATCAGCTGCCGGAAGTCCGCCAGCCCCTCGCCCACGCTGCGACCGATCTCCTCCGGCGACATGCGCTGGCGCTGCTTCCGGATCCACCGGAGCACGAACACGGTGCCGGCCACGCCCACGCCCACCCAGATCAGCCGCCTCATCGCCCCTGCCTCGACGGCCCGCCGTCGGTCTCGCCGCGGAACCGCCGGAGCGCCGCGGCGGCGCCCGCGGAAGCGGTGATGGCCTTGATCAGCGGGGCCTCCAGGGCCTGGCCGACCAGCGTCGTCAGCCGCTCCACCTTCCGGGTGATGGACCCGGCCGACACGAGGATCTGGTCCACGCGATCGAGCTCCCGGTTCGTCAGGGATACCGTTTCTCGGACCTGGGAGAGGAGGGGGACCGTCTCCGTCCGCACGCCGTCGAGGAGCCCCCGCGTGGTGTCGAGGACGCGGAACAGGCTCACCGAGACGATGGCCAGGAACACGACGAGGACCGCCCAGAACACCGCCAGGACGATCAGGGCCCAGTCCCCCGCGCTCACGGTCGCCCATCATACCCGAGGGGTCATCGGCGACCGAGCGGTGGGCCGCCGAAAGTTGGGGACGCCCGGGTGGTCCCTTCGGATCATCGGCCGCCCACCCGTTCGGGCCATGCCGAGAGGGCCCGCCGGGGCTATTGGATCCCACCGATCGGCCCGCGATACTTCGTGGAGTGGAGGCATCGGTGCGGCAACGCGGCTGGCTCGTTCGGGCGGCCGAGGCGTTCATGCCCTCCTGGATCGACGGCGTCCCGTTCGCCCGGCTGACCCGGACGCTGGCGTGGATCCGGATCTCGGTCGCCGGGGCCGCCTTGATCCTGGTATGGGCCCTGCCCGCCTCACCCGCGCAGCGCGTCCTGTTCATCGCGCTCGTCGTGGGGCTGTACCTGCCGTTCGCGATCACGCACCTGGTCCTGTCGAGCCGGCCGCAGGGGCCCTTCGCGCGGATCGCGGTCCCGGCGCTCGACGTCCTCATCGTCTTCGCCTTCGAGGCCGTCCTCCCGCCGACGCGGATCGTGGCGCTGTTCGGCTACCTGCTCCTGGTCGCCCTGTACGCCTACGTCGGGGGCCGGGTCGCCGGTGGCCTGGTCGGCGGCGCGGCCGCGGTGCTGTCCGAGCTGGCGCGGATCATCGATCCCCGGCCCCCCGCCATGGACCTGTACACCCTTGCGATGTTCGGGGTCGTCGTGGCCTGCATGGTGTGGCTGGTCGACGCCGCGGGTCGGGGGCAGCGCGCGGCGAGCCGGCGCCTGGCCCAGCTGCACGACTCGCTCCGGTCGGTCTCCTCGAGCGTCGGCCTCCACGACATGCTCGAGGCCGTCGCGGCCTCGGCCACGTCGTCGCTCGGTGCGCTCTTCTCGGCGGTGCTGATGCGGGACACCGATGACCTCAAGGCCGGCGCGGTCCAGGGGATCGAGCCGGGCAGTGGGAACGAGGGATGGACCAGGGACGCCGTGGACACCGGGCCCTCGGCCACGGCCTTGGCCACCGGACGAACGGTGGTCGTCGAGGACCTGGGGCGCGATCCCCGTTTCGGCCGCTGGGCCGACGTCGGACGGCAGCTCGGCTTCTCCTCGATGATCGCCGCTCCGCTGCTGATGGACGACCGGGCGATCGGCGTGCTGAACGTCTACTTCCCGCCGGGTAGGACGATCGACCCGGGCATGGCGGAGCTGGCCGACGCGTACGCGCAGCAGGCGGCCGCCGCGGTCGTCCGGGCCGTGGCCTACGAACGTGAGCGCGACGCCGCGGCGCGCCTCCGCGAGGTGGACCGGCTCAAGGACGAGTTCCTGGCCACGGTCTCGCACGAGCTGCGGACGCCGCTCACCTCGATCAAGGGGTTCATCTACACGGGCATCGCGCGGTGGGCCGAGCTGGACGACGACCTCCGGTTGGAGATCCTCGAGCGGGCGGCCGCGAACGCCGACCGGCTGGAGTCGCTGATCGAGCAGCTCCTCGACTTCTCGAGGGTCCAGGCCCCGGAGCCCGAGGTCCATCCGCGGCCGGTCCCGATCGAGGCGGCGATCCGCTCGTGTCTGGCGGCGCTCGAGCCCGCGATCGGCGCCGGTAGGGTCGGCGTGGACGTCGCCCCGCAGCTCGCGGCGCAGGTCGACCCCCACGGGCTCGAGCGCATCCTCATGAACCTGTTGACGAACGCGGCGAAGTTCTCGCCCCCCTCCGAGCCGATCCTCGTGGAGGCTCGCCGGCAAGGGGCGACGGTCGTGGTCACGGTCCGCGATCGCGGTCCCGGCATCCCACGCGACGAGGTCGACCGGATCTTCGAGCCGTTCTACCGGGCCGGGCCGGAGCGGTCGGCGCCGGGGACGGGGATCGGGCTGGCCATCGTCCGGCGGTACGTCGAGCTCCATGGCGGGCGGGTGTGGGCCGACAGCGCTCCGGGGGAGGGAGCGGCGTTCTCGTTCACGCTGCCCCCGGCCGGGATGACGTGGCGTCCGCCGAAGGCCGCCACGAAGATCGCCTCCTGAGGCTCACCGGCCTTCGTCGGGCGTCCAGTAGCGTCGCCCCTCCAGGCCCGCCGGGCGGTACCGCTGTCCCCGGGCACCCTCGGGATCCTCGTGCGGGTAGACGTACCCCTCGCCGTGCCCCAGCTTCCCGGCTCCGGGGTAGTGGGAGTCGCGCAGGTGGGCTGGGACCGGCTCGTTCGAGACGGCGTCGCGGGTGGCGCGGCCGAGCGCGGCGATGACCTCGTTGCTCTTCGGCGCCAGGGCCAGGTACACCGTCGCGTGCGCCAGGTTGAGGCGGGCCTCGGGGAGGCCCACGTGCTCCACGGCCTGCGCCGCGGCCACGGCCACGACGAGCGCCTGAGGATCGGCCATCCCCACGTCCTCGGACGCCAGGATGATCATCCGCCGCGCGATGAACCGGGGATCCTCCCCGGCCTCGAGCATCCGGGCCAGCCAGTACAGCCCGGCGTCCGGGTCAGACCCCCGGAGGCTCTTGATGAACGCCGAGATCACGTCGTAGTGCGTGTCGCGGTCGTAGACCACCGACTTCCGCTGGACGACGTCCTCGGCCACCGCGCGGGTCACCGGCCGCCCCTCGGTGGCCAGCACGGCGGACTCCAGCCCGGCCAGCGCCAGGCGGGCGTCGCCCCCGGCGGTCTCTGCCAGGTACCGGAGGGCGTCGTCGTTCACCTGTGGCTGCTGGGCGCC
>DASZZY010000082.1:0-2962 GCA_036260395.1 Actinomycetota bacterium | reverse complement strand
GGCCCGCACCCTTCGGGGTGCGGGCCTCCCCTCGTCGCGGTACGTTGACGGCCAATGGCCGGGGCGCTGGTGTTCGACGTCATCGAGACACTGCTCGACCTGCGGCCGCTCCGGGAGCCGTTCGCCCGGGCCTTCGCAGACCCTCCGCCGGTGGGGGAGTGGTTCGCCCGGCTGCTCCACGGGTCGCTGGTGGCGAACGCCACCGATGGCTACGACGAGTTCGGGGCCATCGGGCGGAGGGCGCTCGATGCCGTCGCCGCCCGGCACGGGGTCGACCTCTCGGACGACGACCGTCAGGCGATCCTCGGCGCGATGCGCCGCCTGCCCCCGCACCCGGAGGTCGAGCCCGCGCTGGGCCGGCTCCGCGACGCGGGATTCCCGATGGCCACGCTCACGAACTCCTCCGGCGACATGGTCCACGCCCAGCTGGAGCACGCCGGGCTGCTGGGGTTCTTCGATCCGGTCCTCTCGGTGGAGGAGGTCCGTCGCTACAAGCCGGCCCCCGAGCCCTACCTGATGGCGGCGGAGCGGCTCGGCGTCGAGCCCCCGGAGATTCGGATGGTGGCCGCCCACGACTGGGACGTGTGGGGCGCCGTCCGGGCCGGCTGCGCGGCGGCGTTCATCCGCAGGACGGACGCCCCGTTCGTCGTCGGCGAAGAGCCCGAGATCGCGGGCCCGGACCTGTCGGCCGTGGCCGACGCCATCCTCGACGTCGATCGGCCGTAGCGGCCCGCTAGCCGTCCGGCCCGGCTCCCTGGAGGCCCCGCAGGTCGGAGTCGGCGTCAAGGTCGGAGACGGGGACGACGACCACGTCGCGGATCCGCCAGTCCAGGTCGTAGAGCGCCCGGGTCAGGTCGTCGAGGGCGTCGGGGGGCGGCATCCCGCCGTCACGGGGCTCCACGAAGACCTCGCCGAAGTAGACGCGGCCCTCCTCGCGCAGCCGGGCCCGGGCGTCCCGGACCCAGCCCAACCGACGGACGTGCTCCTCGACGCGCTCCGGGACCTCGATCGTCTCCTTGTAGTCCACCGACGTGGGCGTCTCGCCGAGCAGGTGCTTCGAGACGCCCCGCAGGTGCTTGACGCCCTCCTCGATGACCTCGACGGCGATGAACGTGGCCGCCACCGAGTCGGCCCACCACAGGCCGAACGCGATCCCGATCACGCCGACGAACGCCGCTCCCGCGGCCAGCCAGTCGGCGCGGTTCATGCCGGCGTCGGCGTGGAGGACCTTGTCGTTGAGGTCCTCGGCCAACGGGAGCTTGGCCCGCCCCAGCAGGAACTGGGGGATGCCGGTGAAGGCCAGGGCCGGGAGCATCAGCCACCCGAGCCAGATCTGCGCGCCGAACAGCTCGACGCTCCCGATCGTGGGGTGCTCGAACGTCACGAGCTTGATGAGCGAGTCGATCAGGATGAACAGCCCCAGGCCCACGAGCGCGATGGCGGCCCAGAAGAACGCGATCGAGAGCGACCGGTGGTACCCGTATGGGAACCGCTCCGTCGGCGCTCGCCGGTTGTATCGCAGCGCCACCAGGTAGGCGATCGGCGGGACGAGCCCGATGATGTCGTCGAGGTACGCGGCCTTCATGGCCTGCGACGATCCCGCGGTGAGGAACAGCGCCACGCCGGCCGCGCTGACGTGCGCGATCGTCACCCACTGGAGGCGAACCGCGCGGCGGTGGAGCTCGCGCTTGTCGGGGGGCAGGCCGCCGGTCACGCGGCCCCGGCCTCCTCGACGAGGCGCGAGATGAGCGCCTCGCGCCCGAGCAGGAACGTGTCGACCGCCCGCAGGAACGCGTTCTCGCCCGGTGCGACGGCCATCACGTGGTGGGCGGTGTCCAGCACGATGCCGGTGTCTTGGAGGGCGAGGTCGTCCAGGGCCCACTCCTCGATGGCCACCAGCCCCTCGGCCCCGGTGACGTCCTCGACCGGGACGGGGACGCCGCCGTGCTCCTCGACGAGCGCGACCGTCTCCGAGCCGAACGGCACCGCCACGCGCCGGCCCTCGATGTCCGCGGGGACGGGCATGCCGGCGGGGGCGGCGATCACGACGTGGGTCTCGGCGTAGCGCGAGGAGGCCCCGATCCTCGGCACCCACGGGTCGTCGGCGACGATGCCGCCGACGACCAGGTCGAGCGCCCGGACCTCGACGGCCCGGAACAGCTCCTCCGCGTCGGCGAAGCGCCACCGGACGTCCGCATCCAGGTCCGCGGCCAGCCGCTCGACGAGCTCGACGTCGATCCCGACCGGCCTCCGCCGCGACGAGGCCCACGGCGGGTTCTCCACCGCACCCACCCGGAGGACGCCCCCGCGCACCCGCTCCAGCGTCCCCTCGGGATCCTTCGGGAGGCCGCAGGCGGCCAGGCTGACGGCCAGCACGACGAGGGTGGGGCGGAACACCGTCCCCCGGTTCTTGCCCTCGGGCCGAGGCCGGGAAACCGCGGCTCAGCCGGGCCCGTGCGGCAGCCCGTGGGCCCCGACGAGCGGGACGAAGTGGGCCGGCACGACCAGCCGCTCGCGGACGAGCGCGCCGGCCTCCTTTCGGAACACCGTCACGAGGTCGTCCCCGCCGGGACCCAGGGGCTGGACGAGCCGCCCCCCCTCGGCCAGCTGCTCGGCGAGCGGCGGGGGGACCGCGGGCGCGGCGGCGGCGACGACGATGGCGTCGAACGGCGCCCGGTCGGGCAGGCCCGCGGTGCCGTCGCCGACGACCACGGTGGCGCCGTGGATGCCGGCCGCGGCGAGGTTCGACCTGGCGGCCTCGGCCAGGTCCGGGAAGCGCTCGACCGAGTAGACCTCGCCCGCCAGCACGGCCAGGATCGCGGTCTGGAACCCGAGGCCCGTCCCGACCTCGAGGACGCGCTCGCCGCCGGACATGTGCAGGGCGGCGACCATCTGGCCGATCAGCGACGGTTGGGTCGTCACCTGGCCCCGGGCGATGGGGATCGGCCGGTCCCGGGCGGCC
>DASZZY010000081.1:0-30439 GCA_036260395.1 Actinomycetota bacterium | reverse complement strand
GTCGCCGGCGGCGTCCCTGCTAGACCCGGCGCCGCTTCCTCGGGCGGCACCCGTTGTGGGGCACCGGGGTGACGTCCTGGATCCCCAGGATCTCCAGGCCCGTGGCGGCCAGCGACCGGATGGCGGTCTCCCGGCCGGAGCCCGGGCCCTTCACGAACACGTCGACCCGCCGGACGCCGTGCTCCTGGGCCCGCCGGGCCGCCGCCTCGGCCGCCAGCTGGGCGGCGAACGGCGTGGACTTCCGGGAGCCCTTGAACCCGACGTTCCCCGAGCTGGCCCACGCCACGGTGTTCCCGTCCGGGTCGGTGATCGTGATGATCGTGTTGTTGAACGTCGACTTGATGTGAGCCGCCCCGTGCGGGACGTTCTTCTTCTCCTTCTTGCGGGTCTTCTTCTTGGGCTTGGCCACGGGTTACTTGCCCTTCTTCCTCTTGATGCCCACGGTCTTCTTCGGGCCCTTCCGGGTCCGGGCGTTGGTGTGGGTCCGCTGCCCGTGCACCGGGAGGCTGCGGCGGTGCCGGAGCCCCTGGTACGCGGCGATCTCGATCTTGCGCTTGATGTCCTGGGCCACGTCGCGGCGGAGGTCGCCCTCGACCTTGTAGTTCTGGCCGATCCAGTCGCGGATCCGGACGACCTCCTCCTCGGCCAGGTCGCGGACCTTGGTCCCGCCGTCGATGCGGGTGCCGGCCACAGTCTGGCGCGCCTTGGTGGTGCCGATCCCGTAGATGTAGGTCAGCGCGATGTCCACCCGCTTGTCGCGGGGGAGGTCGACGCCGGCGATCCGTGCCATGGCCCTCCTACCCCTGCCGCTGCTTGTGCCGAGGGTTCGAGCAGATGACCATCACCCGGCGGCGGCGCCGGACGATCTTGCACTTCTCGCACATGGGCCGCACCGACGGCCGTACCTTCATCTCTCGGCTCCTCGAGGACTTCCGGACACGCAAACACAGCCCCCGCGGGGGGCTGCACACGAAGTATACGGTAGCGCGGAACGATACGTCCATGAGAGAGGTGGTGGCGCGTGGCGCTGAAGGAGCTTCCGTGCGGGGCTCAGCTCCCGGTGGCCGATCTGGCCCGGGCCAAGCGATGGTACCGGGACAAGCTCGGCCTGCAGCCGGTCGACGAGGACGAGCACGCCATCCACTACGCCTGCGGGGGATCCACCTTCACGCTGTACCCGTCGGCTGCGGCCGGGACCGCCGAGCAGACGGTGCTGGGGTGGCTGACGCCGGACATCGAGGCGGAGGTCCCGGACCTGCGGGCGCGCGGGGTCCGTTTCGAGTCCTACGACTTGCCGGGGCTGAAGACGGACGAGAACGGCATCGCGGACATCGGTCCCGACCGGGTGGCGTGGTTCAAGGACAGCGAGGGGAACGTGCTCGGCATCGGGCAGACGGGGCGCGAGCGCCTGGCCCGGGCGGTGGGCCTGGCCTGAGATGCAGGCTCACAGGGGCCCGCTCAGCTTTCGGGCGGTAAGCACCTCGGGGCCGTCCTCGGTGACCGCGATCGTGTGCTCGAAATGGGCGCTCAGGCTCCCGTCCTCCGTCACCACGGTCCACCCGTCGCCGAGGAGCCGCGTCTTCCACCCACCGACGTTGACCATCGGCTCCACCGCGACCACGAGGCCCGGCCGGACCTCCGGGCCCCGCCCCGGCGGCCCGTAGTTGTGGATCGGGGGGTCCTCGTGGAGGCTCTGGCCGATCCCGTGGCCCACGTACTCACGGACCACGCTGAACCCGGCGCCCTCCACCACCTGCTGGATCGTGTGCCCCACGTCCGACAGCCGGTTCCCCGGCCGGAGCTGGGAGATCCCAGCCTCCAGGGACTCCTCGGTCGCCCGTACCAGCTTCTCGGCCTCCGCCGACGAGGGCTCCCCCACGAACACCGACACCGCCGAGTCGCCGTGGTACCCCTCCCAGATGGCCCCCACGTCCAGCGACAGCAGGTCCCCGGCGCCCAGGACCCGGGTCCCTGGGATGCCGTGCACGATCTCCTCGTTCAGCGACGTGCAGATCGAGGCCGGGAACCCGCGGTACCCCTTGAACGACGGGATGGCCCCGGCCTTCCGGATGTGCCGCTCGGCGACCCGGTCCAGGTGGAGGGTGGTGATCCCCGGCCGGATCTCCTCCAGGAGGCGCTCGATCGTGTCGGCCACGATGCGGCCGGCCCGCCGCATGCGGTCGATCTCCTGCGGGGACTTCCGGATGATCACTCGATGTCGCCGAGCACGGCGACCGCCCGGCGGGTGACCTCGCGCACGTCCCCGACGGCATCCACCTTCCGGAGCAGGTCGCGCTCCGAGTAGAAGTTCTGGACCGGCTCGGTGTCGCGGTGGTAGACCTCCAGCCGGTGCCGGACGGTCTCCTCGCTGTCGTCCCGGCGCCCGACCAGCTCGCCGCCGCACGAGTCGCAGATCCCCTCGTCCCGCGGAGGCTTGAGCTCGAGGTTGTAGGTGCGCTCGCAGTGAGAGCACGTCCGCCGGCCCGCCAGCCGGGCCACCGCCACCTCGTCCGGGATGTCGAACTTCAGCACCGCGTCCAGCGGTTGGCCGCTCCCCTCCAGCGCCTGCTCGAGCGCCTCGGCCTGGGGGATCGTGCGCGGGAAGCCGTCCAGGATGAACCCGTTGTTCGACCGGGCCAGCTCCTGCATCAGCATCTCGATCACGATGTCGTCGGGCACCAGCTCGCCGGCGTCCATGTACGACTTGGCCTTCAGCCCCAGCGGGGTCTCGTGCCGGACGTTCTTCCGGAAGATGTCGCCGGTGGCGATCAGCCGGACGCCGTAGTAGTCGGCCAGCCGGTGGGCCTGCGTCCCCTTTCCGGCCCCCGGCGGGCCGAACAGCACGATCCTCACCGGAGGAAGCCCTCGTAGTGGCGCATCGTGAGCTGGGACTCGAGCTGCTTCATGGTCTCCAGCGCCACGCCCACCACGATGAGGATCGAGGTGCCGCCGAACGGGAACTGGGTGGGGTCCACGAGCAGGAACGCGAAGGCGATCGAGGGGATGACCGCGATCGTGGCCAGGAACAGCGACCCCGGCAGCGTGATGCGGGTCAGGATGTGGTCCAGGTGGTCGGCGGTCGGCTTGCCGGGCCGGATGCCGGGGATGAACCCGCCGTACTTCCGGATGTTGTCGGCGGTGTCGATCGGGTTGAACTGGATCGCCGTGTAGAAGTACGCGAAGAAGATCACCATCAGCGCGTACAGCAGGATGTAGACGACGCTGGCCTGGTTGAGCAGATGGTTGTTCAGGAAGTTCTGGAACGGCCCCCACTGGATGACCGAGCCCAGCAACGTCGGGAAGTACAGCACCGACGAGGCGAAGATGATCGGGATGACGCCGGCTTGGTTGACCTTGAGCGGGATGTAGGTGCTCCCGCCGGACGTCATCCGCCGGCCCACGACCCGCTTGGCGTACTGGACCGGGATCCGCCGCTGCCCCTGCTCCATGAACACCACGGCCACGATGATCCCCAGCGCCAGTGCCAGGACGACCACGAAGGCGACCCCGCCCGCGGAGCGCAGTACCGCCGACCCCTCGAACGGCAGCCGGGAGATGATGCTGGCGAAGATCAGGATCGACATCCCGTTGCCGATGCCCCGCTGGGTGATGAGCTCGCCGAGCCACATGATGAGCGCGGTGCCGGCGGTCAGCGTCATGACCATGAACGCCACCCGCGGCGGCGTGAACGAGATGATGCTGCCCGGCGCCTGGTTGTTGAACAGGAAGATCAGCCCGGTCGACTGGAGCAGGGCCAGCGTCACCGTCATGTAGCGGGTCCACTGGGTGATCTTCTTCTGGCCCATCTCCCCCTGCTTCCGCCACTGCTCGAGCTTGGGGATGACCACCGCCAGGAGCTGCATGATGATCGAGCTCGTGATGTACGGCATGATCCCCAGCGCGAACACCGCCAGGCGGCTCAGCGCGCCCCCCGAGAACAGGTTGATGAACGACAGCAGGCCCGTCTCGCCGGCCCCCTGCTGGGCCAGGGCGTCGACGTTCACGTTCGGCACCGGGACGAACGAGCCGAGCCGGTACACCGCGATGATGAACAGCGTGAACAGGATCTTGGCCCGGAGGTCCGGGATCTTGAACGCGTTGATGACGGCTCTCAACATCGTGTGGTCCTCTTCAGCGAGCGCATCAGTCTACTCTCCGAGGACTTCGACTCGCCCGCCGGCCTGCTCGATCTTCTGACGCGCGGAGCGCGAGAACCCGTGGGCCTGGACCTGCAGCGGGCGGTCGATCTCGCCCCGCCCCAGGACCTTCACCGGCAGCCGGCGGCGGACCAGACCCGCGGAGGCCATAGCCTCCGGCGTGACCACGTCGCCCTCGCCGAACCGCTGGCCCAGGCGCTCGACGTTCACGACCGTCCACTCCTGGGCCCCGAGGTTCGTGAACCCCTTCTTCTTGGGGAGCCGGCGCTGGAGCGGCATCTGGCCGCCCTCGTAGCCGGTCCGCTTGGGGTTGTGAGCCAGGTAGCCCTTCGTGCCACGGCCGGCGGTCTTGCCCTGGCCGGCCGCCCGGCCGCGGCCCACGCGCCGCCGCTCCCTGGTGGAGCCCGGCGCCGGGCGTAGATGATGGACCTTCACTCCGCCACCTCCTCGACGGTCACCAGGTGAGCGACGCGGGCGATCATGCCCCGGATCTCCGGGCGGTCGTCGTGCGTGACGCTGTGGCGGAGCCGCTTCAGCCCCAGCGCCCGGACGGTGTCCTTCTGGCGCTGCGAGCGGCCCACCGCGCTCCGCACCTGGGTGACCCTAAGCCTCGGCACGATCCTCCAACCCCGCTTCCTGCCGGGCCGCGGTGTTCCGCCGGGCGGCCTCCTCCATCGCGTCGAGCATCGGCCGGGGGGCCACCTGGTGGACGTCTTTGTCCCGCAGGCGGGCGACCTCCTGCGGCCGGCGGAGGGCCCGGAGGCCGGCCACCGCCGCGTGGACGATGTTGATGGGGTTGTCCGACCCCAGCGACTTCGACAGGACGTCCTTGATCCCCACGCACTCGACGACCGCGCGCACCGGGCCGCCGGCGATCACGCCGGTGCCCGGGGCGGCCGGCTTGAGCAGCACCTTGCCGGCGCCGTCCTGGCCCAGGACCGCGTGGGGGATCGTGGTGCCCATCAGCGGCACCTCGAACATCGACTTCTTGGCCTCCTCGACGCCCTTCTGGATCGCCGCGGGGACCTCCTTGGCCTTGCCGTAGCCCATCCCCACGCGCCCGGCGCCGTCGCCCACCACGACCAGCGCGGCGAACGAGAACCGCCGCCCGCCCTTGACCACCTTGGCCACGCGGTTGATCGAGATGACCCGCTCCTCGTAGGGCGTCTTGCCCTCGGCGGCGTCGTACCGTCTCACAGCTGGAGCCCCTCCTCCCGTGCCGCTTCAGCGACCTCGCGGACCCGGCCGTGGTACAGCCGGCCACCGCGGTCGAACACCGCTCGCTCGATCCCCGCCTCCCGCGCGCGCCGGGCGATCAGCCCGCCGACCCGCCGGGCCGCGGCCTTCTTGTCGCCGTCCCCGGCGGCATCCGTCTCTCGCGACGACGCCGCCGCGAGCGTCCGCCCCTCGAGGTCATCGATCAGCTGCGCGTAGACGTGCCGGTTCGACCGGTACACCGCCAGGCGCGGCCGGGCGGCGTCCCCGGTGATGCGGCGGCGAACCCGCCGGTGCCGGCGGACCCGGGCCTCGCGCTTCTCGGCGGCCCGCACCATCACAGGGCCCCCTTGGCGGCCTTGCCGGCCTTCTTCCGGACGTACTCGCCCTCGTACCGGATCCCCTTGCCCTTGTACGGCTCGGGCTTACGGACCTTCCGGACGTTGGCCGCGACCTCGCCCACCATCTGCTTGTCGTTGCCCCGGATCACGATGCGGTTCGCCGCCGGGACCTCGAACTCGATGCCCTCCGGCGGGCGCACGGTGACCGGGTGCGAGTAGCCGACCTGGAGCTCGAGGTCGGCGCCCGACAGCGCGGCCCGGTAGCCGACACCCTGGATCTCCAGGCGCTTCTCGTACCCCTTGGTGACGCCCTCCACCATGTTGGCGATCAGCGTCCTCGTCAGGCCGTGCAGGGAGCGGTCCACCCGCTCGTCGGAGGGCCGCTCGACCCGCACCGTGCCGTCGTCGACGGCCACTCGCATCCGGGGGCTGACGGCCTGTTCGAGGCTGCCCCGGGGGCCGGTGACCCGCACCGTGGTGCCGTCGACCTCGACGGTCACGCCGTCGGGGATGGCGATGGGCTGCTTCCCGATCCTGCTCACTCCACGCTCCTACCAGACATGGCAGATGACCTCGCCGCCGATGCCCCGGCGGGCGGCCTGCCGGTCCGTCAGCAGCCCCTGCGACGTCGACAGGATCGCCACGCCGAGCCCGCCCTGGACCCGCGGGAGGCTCCCCCGGTCGGCGTACACCCGCCGCCCGGGGCGGGAGACCCGCTTCAGGCCGCTGATCGTCCGCTCCCGCTCGGGGCCGTACTTCATCTCGACCACGATCCGCTGCTTGGGAGGGTCGCCCTCCACGCGGTAGCCCTTCACGAAGCCTTCCCGCGAGAGCACCCGGGCGATCTCCTCCTTCAGCCGGGACGCCGGCATCTCCACCGTGTCCTTGTACGCCGTGTTGGCGTTCCGGAGCCGGGCCAGCATGTCGGCGATCGGGTCGGTCATCGTCATCGGATCACCACGACGCCTTGGTCACGCCGGGGATCTCGCCGGCGTGGGCCAGCTCCCGGAAGCAGATCCGGCACAGCCCGAACCGGCGGAACACCGCGCGCTGGCGGCCGCACCGCGCGCAGCGCGTGTACTTGCGCACGCGGAACTTCGGCCGCCGCCTGCTCTTCTCAACCAGTGCCTTCTTCGCCACGAACGTCCCTCCTAGGCGGCGCCCTCGGCCGCCTGCCCGCCGGCCTCCTCGCGCAGCGGGAATCCCAGCGCGCGCAGGAGGGCCTGGCCGTCGTCGTCGGTCCGGGCCGTGGTCACCACCGTGATGTCCATGCCCCGGACCGCCGAGACCTTGTCGTAGTCGATCTCCGGGAACACCAGCTGCTCGGTGAGCCCCAGCGTGTAGTTGCCGCGCCCGTCGAACGCCCGGGGGTTCAGGCCCCGGAAGTCGCGGATCCGCGGCAGGGCCGTGGCCAGCAGCCGGTCCAGGAACTCCCACATCCGGTCGCCGCGCAGCGTGACCTTGGCCCCGATCGACATCCCGGCCCGCAGCTTGAACGCGGCGATCGACTTCCGGGCCCTGGTCACCGCGGGTCGCTGGCCGGTGATGATGGCCAGGTCCTCCACCGCGCCGTCGAGCGCCTTGGCGTCCCGGGCCGCCTCGCCGACCCCGATGTTCACCACGATCTTCTCGAGCCGCGGCACCTCCATCGGGTTCCGGTACCCGAGCTCCTCCATGAGCCGGGGCACCAGCTCCTCGCGGAACCGCTGCTTGAGCCGGGGGGGAGCGCCGTTCGTCACAGGTCCGCCTCGCACTTCCGGCAGATCCGGATCTTGTCGTCGCCCTCGAACCGGTGACCGATCCGCGTCGGCCGCCCGCACGACTTGCACACGACCTGGACGTTCGAGATGTCGACGAACTGCTCGACGTCGATGATCCCGCCCTGCTGGCGCTGCTTGGACGGCCGGGTGTGCTTCTTGGCCCGGGCCACGCCCTCGACCATGATGCGGCCCTCCCGGGGAAGCACCCGGACCACCCGGCCGGTCTTCCCCCGGTCCTTGCCGTGGATCACGCGGACCTCGTCGTCGCGACGGATGTCGACCATGGCCATCACAGCACCTCGGGGGCCAGCGAGATGATTCGCATGAACCGCTTCTCCCTCAGTTCCCTGGCCACGGGGCCGAAGATGCGGGTCCCCCGCGGCTGCTTCTGGTCGTTGATCAGCACGACGGCGTTCTCGTCGAACCGGATGTACGAGCCATCGGTCCGCCGCCGCTCCTTCGCCGTCCGGACCACCACGGCCCGGACGACGTCGCCCTTCTTCACCTGCGAGCCCGGGAGCGCGTCCTTCACCGTGCCGACGATGATGTCCCCGATCCCGGCGTACCGGCGGCCGGAGCCGCCCAGCACGCGGATGCACAGAACCTCCTTGGCGCCGGTGTTGTCGGCCACCCGGACGCGCGACTCCTGCTGGATCACCGGGCACGCTCCACGATCTCCAGCACCCGCCAGCGCTTGGTCTTGGAGATGGGCCGGGTCTCCATGATCCGCACGGTGTCGCCCACCCGGGCCTCGTTGGCCTCGTCGTGGGCCTTCAGCTTGGAGGTCCGCCGCATGGTCTTGCCGTACAGCGCGTGGCGCTTCTGGCCCTCGACCCTCACCACGACGGTCCGGTCCATCTTGTCGGAGACCACCACGCCGGTCCGCACCTTCCGGTCGGCCCGCGTCGCCATCAGGAGGCCTCCTCCTCGCCGGCGGCCTCCTCCAGCTCGCGCTCGGTGATGACCGTCATCAGGCGGGCCACCTCGTGGCGGACCTCCTTGAGCCGCATCGGATTGTCGAGCTGGCCGGTGGCCAGCTGGAAGCGGAGGTTGAACAGCTCCTCCTTGGCGGCCTCCAGCCGCGACACGAGCTCGTCGTCGGGGAGCGTGCGGAGCTCGGCGGCCTTCGTCACTCCGCCCCTCCCAGCCGCGTCACGAACTTCGACTTGATCGGGAGCTTGTGGGCGGCGCGCAGCATGGCCTCGCGGGCCACGGTCTCCGGAACGCCGGAGAGCTCGAACATCACCCGGCCGGGCTTGACCACGGCCACCCACGACTCGGGGTTGCCCTTGCCGGAGCCCATCCGCGTCTCGGCCGGCTTCTTGGTCACCGGCTTGTCCGGGAAGATGTTGATCCAGACCTTCCCGCCCCGGCGGATGTGTCGGGTCATGGCGACCCGAGCCGCCTCGATCTGCCGGTTGGTGATCCAGCCCGGCTCGAGGGCCGCCAGCCCGTAGTCGCCGAAGCTGATGTCGGTGCCGCCCTTGGCCTTGCCGCGCATGCGTCCGCGCTGCTGCTTGCGGTGGGCGACCTTCTTCGGCTGGAGCATCAGCGCTCACCCCCCGGCTGCTCCCCGGCGGGCTGCTCCCCGGCGGGCTGCTCCCCGGCCGGCTGCTGGGCCGCGGGGGCCGGCGGCGGCGAGGGCTCCGTGACCTCGGCCGCCTCGCGCGGGTCGGTGATCAGCGCCCCGGTGGAGGCCCCGGTGGTTCCCCGGGCCGCCAGGCCGGCCAGCGCCCGGGCCCGAGCGCGCTCGGTCTCCATCTCCTCGGACGGGATCTGGTCGCCGTGGTAGACCCACACCTTCACGCCGATCCGGCCGAACGTCGTCTTGGCCTCGGCCTGGCCGAAGTCCACCTTGGCCCGCAGCGTGTGGAGGGGGACCCGGCCCTCGCGGTACCACTCCCGACGGGACATCTCGATGCCGCCCAGCCGGCCGCCGCACTGCACCCGGACCCCCAGGGCCCCGGCCCGGGTGGCGGTCTGCACCGCGCGGCGCATGGCCCGGCGGAACGACACGCGGCCCTGGAGCTGCTCGGCGACGCCCTGGGCCAGGAGCTGGGCGTCGGTCTCGGGACGGGCCTCCGCCGCGGTGGCGTTCATGTCCTCGACGCGGACGTCCACCCGCTTGGCGGTCATCCGCTCGATGTCCTTGCGGATACGCTCGACCTCGCTGCCCTTCCGGCCGATCACGATGCCGGGGCGCGCGGTCCGGATGGCGACCTTGATCTCGTCGCCGGTGCGCTCGATGATGATGTCGGAGATCCCGGCCCGCGACAGGTGCTTGCGGATGTACTCCCGGATCTCGATGTCCTCGTGGAGGGCCTCCGCGAACTGGCGCTTGTCGGCGTACCAGTTCGACTTCCAGTCGTAGATCACGCCCAGGCGGAACCCGTACGGGTTGACCTTCTGGCCCATCAGCTCACCCCCTGCGGCGTCTCGACCACGACCGTGATGTGGCTGGTGCGCTTGCGGACCCGGGTGGCCCGGCCCAGCGCCCGCGGCCGCCACCGGCGCAGCGTGGGACCCTCGTCGACGAAGATCCGGGACACCACGAGGTTCTCCGTCACCACGCCGGTGTTCTCGGCGTTGGCCACGGCGGAGTCCAGGACCTTGCGGACCGGCGTGGTCGCGCCCAGGTTCGACAGCTGCAGGATGCGGCGGGCCTCGCCGACGGGCACGCCGCGGATGAGGTCCACGACCCGCCGCGCCTTGCGCGGGGAGACCCTCACGAACCTGGCCCTGGCCGTTGCTTCCGCCATCTCGCTCCTACTTCAGTGACGTGCTTCGCTCGGTGTGCCGTCCGTGCGAGCGGAACGTCCGGGTGGGGGCGAACTCGCCGAGCTTGTGCCCCACCATCGACTCGGTGATGAACACCGGGACGTGCTTGCGCCCGTCGTGGACGGCGATCGTGTGCCCCACCATCTCGGGGATAATCGTGGACCGCCGCGACCAGGTCCGGATGACCCGCTTGTGCCCCCGGCGGTTCATGTCCTCGATCTTCTCGAGGAGGTGGTCGTCGATGAACGGCCCCTTCTTGATCGACCTCGGCATCCCTCAGCCCCTCCCCTTCCCGCGGCGGCGGACGATGTACCGGTCGGAGGCCTTGCCCTTCTTCCGGGTCCGGCCCTCGGTCTTCCCCCACGGCGACGTCGGATGGCGGCCTCCCGAGGACTTGCCCTCGCCGCCGCCCAGCGGGTGATCCACCGGGTTCATGGCCACGCCGCGGACCTTCGGCCGCCGCCCGCGCCACCGGTTCCGGCCCGCCTTGCCCTCAGAGATCAGCTCGTGCTCGGGGTTCCCCACGGTCCCTACCGTGGCCCGGCACCGGACGTCGACCAGCCGCATCTCGCCCGAGGGGAGCCGCAGCTGCGCCATCCCGGCCTCCTTGGCCATGACCTGGACGCCGGCGCCCGCCGACCGGGCCATCTTGGCGCCGCCGCCGGGTCGGAGCTCGATGGCGTGAACGACCGTGCCCACGGGGATGTTGGCCAGCGGGAGGGCGTTGCCCGGACGGATGTCCGCCGCGCTGCCCGAGACCAGGCGGTCGCCGACCGACACGCCCTGGGGCGCCAGGATGTAGCGCTTCTCGCCGTCCACATAGTGGAGCAGCGCGATGCGGGCGCTGCGGTTCGGGTCGTACTCCACGGAGGCCACCTTGGCCGGGATGCCGTCCTTCTCCCGGCGGAAGTCGATGAGCCGGTACCGGCGCTTGGTCCCGCCGCCCCGACGCCGGCTGGTGATCCGGCCGGAGGCGTTCCGCCCGGCCTTCTTGGGGAGCGGCCGGAGGAGCGAGCGCTCGGGCTCGGACCGGGTCACCTCGGAGAAGTCCGAGGAGGACGCCCCCCGGCGCCCCGGCGTGGTCGGCTTCGACTTCCTCAATGCCATGACCGTCCTACTTCTGCTCGAAGATCTCGATGGAGTCGCCCTCGGCGAGGGTGACGACGGCCCGCTTCTGGTCCGGGCGCCGGCCGGTGGTGTACCGGAAGCGCTTGGACTTCCCCTTGCGGAGGAGGGTGTTGACGTTCGTCACCCGGACGTCCCAGATCTGCTGGACGGCCTCCTTGATCTCGGTCTTGTTGGCCCCAGCGGCGACCAGGAACGTGTACCGGTTCTGCTCCAGCCCAGAGTAACTCTTTTCCGACACCACCGGCCGGATGATCACGTCGCGCGGGTTCTTCACGGCTTCACCGCCTCGAGCGCGTCGGCCGCGAACAGCACCCAGTCCGCGTACAGCACGTCGTAGGTCGAGAGGTTGCCGGGGAACGCGACCTTGACGTTCGTCAGGTTCCGGAACGACTTCTCGACGACCTCGTCCGGCTGCGGCAGCACCAGGAGGACCAGCCCGAGGACGTCGAGCGCCTCGAGCACGCCGACGGCCTCCTTGGTGCTGGGGGCGTCGAACGCCACCCGGTCGAGGACGCGGATCCGCCCCTCACGGGCCCGGTCGGTGAGCGCGGAGCGCAGCGCCAGCCGCTTCATCTTCTTGTTCACCCGCATCGCGTGGTCCCGCGGCTTCGGGCCGTGGGCCACGCCGCCGCCGACCCAGAGCGGCGAGCGGATCGAGCCGTGCCGGGCTCGCCCGGTGCCCTTCTGGCGCCACGGCTTGCGGCCGCCGCCGGCCACCTCGGCCCGGGTCTTCGTGGAGTGCGTTCCGCGGCGCGCCGCGGCCTGCCCGGCCACCACGACCTGGTGCATGACCGGGACGTTGACCTGGACGTCGAACACGGCCGGGTCGAGCTCGCGCTGGCCGACCGTGTTGCCGCGCTGATCGACGACGTCGACCGTGGCCATCAGGCGCTCCTCGCGGCGGGGGCCTTGACGCTGGAGCGGACCATGACCAGGCCGCCGGCCGGGCCGGGGACCGCGCCCTTAAGCAGGAGCAGGCCGCGCTCGGGATCGGCCTCGACGACCTCGAGGTTCAGCACCGTGACCCGCTGGTGGCCCAGGTGCCCGGCCATCTTGGTGCCTCGGAACACCCGTGAAGGGGTGGCGCAGGCGCCGATTGCCCCCGGGCTCCGGTGCTTGCGCTCCGTGCCGTGGCTGGCGCCGAGCCCGCCGAACCCGTGCCGCTTCATGACCCCGGCGAAGCCCTTGCCCTTCGACACGCCGATCACGTCGGTCCGCTCGCCCGGCTGGAACACGTCGGCCCGGATCTCCTGCCCCGGCTCGTACGAGTCGCCGTCGTCCATGCGCAGCTCGACGAGGTGCCGACCGGGCTCCACGCCGGCCTTCTCGAAGTGCCCGGCCAGCGGCTTCGAGGGCCGCCGGGCCGGCGCGAACGCCAGCTGGACGGCGGAGTACCCGTCGCGCTCGGGGGTCTTGACCTGGACGACGTGGCACGGCCCGGCCTTGATGACCGTGACCGGCACCGCCCGGCCCGCGTCGGTGAAGACCTGCGTCATCCCGAGCTTCTCCCCGAGGATCCCCTTGGCCATGTCAGAGCTTGATCTGGATGTCGACGCCCGGAGACAGCGTCAGGCGCTGGAGCTCCTGGACGGTCTTGGACGTGGCCTCGTGGATATCGATCAGCCGCTTGTGGGTGAGCATCTGGAAGTGCTCGCGGCTGTCCTTGTACTTGTGGGGGGAGCGGATGACGGTGTAGATCGACCGCTCGGTGGGCAGCGGGACGGGACCCACGACCCGCGCGCCGGTCCGGGTGACGTGGTCCACGATCTCCCGGGCGGCGCGGTCCAGGGCCGCGTGGTCGTAGGCCCTGAGCTTGATCCGGATCTTCGGTCCCGCCACCTGTCCTCCTACTTGGTGACCTTCGTCACCCGGCCGGCACCCACGGTGCGGCCGCCCTCACGGATCGCGAACCGGAGCCCCTCCTCCATGGCGATCGGGGCGATGAGCTCCACCGACATCTCGACGTTGTCGCCCGGCATCACCATGTCGACCCCCTGGGGCAGGTTGATCGCGCCGGTGACGTCGGTGGTCCGGAAGTAGAACTGCGGCCGGTACCCGTTGATGAACGGCGTGTGCCGCCCGCCCTCGTCCTTCCCCAGGACGTAGACCTGGGCCTCGAAGGCGGTGTGGGGCGTGATCGACCCCGGCTTGGCCAGGACCTGGCCTCGGGCCACCTGCTCCTTGTCGACGCCGCGCAGCAGGATCCCCACGTTGTCGCCGGCCTGAACGTCGTCGAGCAGCTTCCGGAACATCTCGAGGTCGGTGGCCACGGTCTTCTTGGTGTCGTGGATCCCGACGATCTCGATCTCCTCCATCTTCTTGAGCTGCCCGCGCTCCACCCGGCCCGTGACCACGGTCCCGCGGCCCGTGATCGAGAACACGTCCTCGATCGGCATGAGGAACGCCTTGTCGACGTCCCGCGTGGGCTCGGGGATGTAAGTGTCGCAGGCCTCCATGAGCTCCATGACCTGGGCCTTGGCCTGCTCGTCGCCCTCCAGGGCCTTCAGCGCCGAGACCCGGACGACGGGCGTGTCGTCGCCGGGGAACTCGTACGACGACAGCAGCTCGCGCACCTCGAGCTCCACGAGGTCCAGCAGCTCGGGGTCGTCCACCTGGTCGACCTTGTTGAGCGCCACGACGATGTAGGGCACGTTCACCTGGCGGGCCAGGAGGACGTGCTCGCGAGTCTGGGGCATGGGGCCGTCGGCCGCCGAGACCACCAGGATCGCGCCGTCCATCTGGGCGGCGCCGGTGATCATGTTCTTGATGTAGTCGGCGTGGCCCGGGCAGTCGACGTGGGCGTAGTGGCGGTTCTGGGTCTCGTACTCCACGTGCGCGATGGCGATCGTGATGCCGCGCTCGCGCTCCTCCGGCGCCTTGTCGATGGCCTCGAACGGCGTGAAGTCGGCCATGCCCTGCTCGGCCAGCACCTTGGTGATGGCGGCCGTCAGCGTGGTCTTGCCGTGGTCGATGTGGCCGATCGTCCCGATGTTGACGTGCGGCTTGTCCCGCTCGAACCTCTTCTTGCTCATGGCTTCCTCCTACTCCCCCCGGACCCTGGCCACGATCTGCTCCGCGATCTGGCTCGGGACCTGCTGGTACGAATGGAACTGCATCGTGTAGGTCGCCCGGCCCTGGGTGCGGGACCGCAGATCCGTGGCGTACCCGAACATCTCCGCCAGCGGCACCAGCGCCCGGATGGCCTGGCTGGCCCCGCGCTGGTCCATCCGCTCGATCTTGCCCCGGCGAGCCGTGAGGTCGGAGATCACGTCGCCCATGTAGTCCTCCGGCGTCACGACCTCGATCTGCATCATCGGCTCCAGCAGCATGGGGCCGGCCCGGCGGGCGCCGTCCCGGAGGGCCATCTGCCCGGCGATCTTGAACGCGATCTCCGAGGAGTCCACCTCGTGGTAGGTGCCGTCGAGCAGCGTGGCCCGGACGTCGACCAGCGGGTACCCGGCCAGGACGCCGGACTCCATGGCCTCCTGGATGCCCTGGTCGACGGACGGGATGTACTCCCGCGGGATGTTGCCGCCGGTGACCTTGTTGACGAACTCGTAGCCGCCGCCGGGGCCCGTGGGCTCGAGGGCCACGACGACGTGCCCGTACTGGCCGCGGCCGCCGGTCTGCTTGACGTACCGGGCGTCGACCTTGGCCACCGGGGCTCGGATGGTCTCCCGGTAGGCCACCTGGGGCTTGCCCACGTTGGCCCCCACGTTGAACTCGCGGGTCAGGCGGTCCACGAGCACCTCGAGGTGGAGCTCGCCCATCCCGGAGATGATCGTCTGGCCGGTCTCCTCGTCGTACCGGACGTTGAACGTCGGGTCCTCGTCGGCCAGCCGGGCCAGCGCCTGGCTGAGCTTCTCCTGGTCCGCCTTGGTCTTCGGCTCGATGGCCACCGAGATGACCGGAGCCGGGAACGTCATGGACTCCAGCAGGATCGGGTCGCTCGGGTCGGAGAGCGTGTCGCCGGTCGTGGTGTGCTTCAGCCCCACGGCGGCCACGATGTCGCCGGCGAACACCGCCTCCTTGTCCTCGCGGTGGTTGGCGTGCATCTGGAGGATGCGCCCGATCCGCTCCTTGCGGTCCTTGGTGGAGTTCTGGACGTGGGCGCCGGCCCGCAGGGTTCCGGAGTACACCCGGAAGTACGTCAGGCGGCCGACGTAGGGGTCGGACATGATCTTGAACGCCAGCGCGGCGAACGGCTCGTCGTCGGCGGGCTTGCGCACCGCGGGCTGGCGGGTGCCGGGGACGAAGCCCTCGATCGGCGGGACGTCGAGCGGGGACGGAAGGTAGTCGACGATGGCGTCCAGCAAGGGCTGGATGCCCTTGTTCTTGAACGCGCTCCCGCACAGGACCGGGGTGCCCTCCACCGCCAGCGTGGCCCGCCGGACGGCCCGCCGAAGCTCCTTCGGGTCCGGCTCGTTGCCCTCCACGAACTTCTCCATCAGCGTCTCGTCGTGGTCGGCCAGCTGCTCGAACAGCCGGTGGCGCCACTCCTCGGCCTGGGGACGCAGGTCCTCGGGCACCTCGGCGTCCTCCCACTCCTCGCCGCGCTCGGTCGTCCACCGCCGGCCCTTCATCTCCACGAGGTCGATGACCCCCACGAAGCCGTCCTCGACGCCCCACGGCAGCTGGACCACGAGGGGCGTGGCGTGCAGGCGGCCCTCGATCATCCGGATCGTCCGCTCGAAGTCGGCCCCCACCCGGTCCATCTTGTTGACGAACGAGATCCGCGGGACGCGGTAGCGGTCGGCCTGCCGCCACACCGTCTCGGACTGGGGCTCGACGCCGGCCACCGCGTCGAACACGGCCACGGCGCCGTCCAGGACGCGCAGCGAGCGCTCCACCTCGACCGTGAAGTCGACGTGGCCCGGGGTGTCGATGATGTTGATCCAGTGGTCCTTCCAGTGGGAGGTCGTGGCGGCCGAGGTGATCGTGATGCCGCGCTCCTGCTCCTGGACCATCCAGTCCATCTGGGCGGTGCCCTCGTGGACCTCGCCGAGCTTGTAGGTCTTGCCGGTGTAGTAGAGGATCCGCTCGGTCGTGGTGGTCTTCCCGGCGTCGATGTGGGCCATGATCCCGATGTTCCGGGTCCTGGACAGGGGGTACTCCCGGATGACCAGCCCCTTCTGGCCTCCGGCCTGACGTCCCCTGACCTGCTGTGCCGCTTCCGCCATCTGCATCTTCCTCGCGGGGGTGGCCATCAGCGCCACGCCCCGGCCATCGTCTCCGTCTCGACCACCGGCCTTACCAGCGGTAGTGGGCGAACGCCTTGTTCGCCTCGGCCATCTTGTGGAGGTCCTCGCGCCGCTTCACCGAGCCACCCTGCCCCTGGGAGGCGTCCATGATCTCGCCCACCAGCCGGTCGGCGATCGTGTGCTCGCGGCGGGCCCGGGCGTTGTTCACCAGCCACCGCAGGGCCAGCGTCGTCCCCCGGCCCGGGCGAACCTCCACCGGGACCTGGTAGGTCGCGCCCCCCACCCGCCGGGACCGGACCTCCAGCAGCGGGCGGGCGTTCTCCACCGCCCGCTTCAGCGTGATCACCGGGTCGTTCGCGGTCCGCTCGCTGATCTGGTCGAGCGCCTTGTAGACCACCCGCTCCGCCAGGGTCTTCTTCCCGTGGAGCATCAGCTTGTTGATGAGCTGCGTGACCAGGGTGTTCTGGTAGATCGGGTCCGGGGTGATCTCCCGCCTCGACGCTGCGCCTCTCCTCGGCATCGTTCCCCTCCTATGCCGACTTCTTGGCGCCGTACTTCGAACGGGCCTTCTTCCGGTCCGACACCCCGGCCGTGTCCAGCGCGGCCCGGATGACCTTGTAGCGGACCCCCGGGAGGTCCTTCACCCGGCCTCCCCGCACGAGCACGATCGAGTGCTCCTGGAGGTTGTGGCCGATCCCGGGGATGTAGGCGGTGACCTCGATCCCGCTCGTCAGCCGGACGCGGGCGACCTTCCGAAGGGCCGAGTTCGGCTTCTTCGGGGTCGTGGTGTAGACGCGCGTGCATACCCCCCGGCGCTGCGGAGAGCCCCGGAGCGCGGGGCTCTTCGTCTTGCCGCGGGGCGCCTTGCGTCCCCTCCGGACCAGCTGTGCGGTAGTCGGCATACGTCTCTCGTCGTCAAACCTTCCCTGTCCGTGTCCCGTCGGGTCGACTGGCGGCACGATGCCTGCCGGTCACCCTCCCGGATTGCATAGCGAACGGGTGGCCCGAACGGCCAGGCCACGAACGTTCACAGTATAGCCGACCTTGGAGGGTGTCAATCGGGCCGCCTGGCCTCGAGGCGGTCTGGTACGTTCGCCGGCGTGACCTGGGAAGCGTACCGCCACCTGGCCGCGCGCGCCGCGGCGGCCGGCGGCCGGATCGTCCGGGACACCGAGGTCACCGGCGTGGAGCTGAAGGGCCGGGCGGACTACGTCACGTCCGTCGACCGGGCCGCGGAGCGCGCCATCCGCGGGCTCCTCGAGCGCGAGGCTCCCGACGTCCCGGTGGTCGGCGAGGAGGAGGGCGGCCGGGCCGCCGACCGGTACTGGGTGGTCGACCCGATCGACGGGACCGTCAACTTCATCCACCGCTTCCCGGCGGTGGGCGTCTCGGTGGCCCTGGTGGAGGGCGGTCGCCCGGTGGCCGGCGCCGTCCACGCCCCGTTCCTGGCCCAGACGTGGACCGCGGCGCGCGGCGCGGGGGCGGAGAAGGGGGGGAAGCCGCTCCGGGTCTCCGGCGCCGAGCCGCGGAACGCCGTCGTGGGCACCGGCTTCCCGTTCCGCAGCAAGCACCGCCTGGAAGAGTACCTGGCGGTCATGGTGCCCGCGCTCCGTCGGTTCGAGGACCTCCGCCGCCCGGGCGCCGTGGCCCTCGACCTGGCGTGGGTGGCGGAGGGCGTGTTCGACGGGTTCTTCGAGCTCGGGCTATCGGCGTGGGACGTGGCCGCCGGGGCCCTGCTGATCGAGGAAGCCGGCGGCGTGGTGACCGACTGGTCGGGCGGGGAGGGGTACCTGGCAGGCGACATCCTGGCCGGGCCTCCGGAGGTCCACGCGGAGCTGCTGGCGCTGGCCCGCGGCTGACGTCGGCCGCAATCGCCGTGCGCGGACTGCCGGCCGTCGCGCAGAAACCATTGTCAGTACCCCCTCCTAGGATCACAAGCATGGAAGTTGCGGCCCGCGCGAGCGCTCCCCCGGCCGACGGCGAGCTCGTCCACGCCATGGACCGGGCAACCGCCGCGGTGGGGGCGGCCACCGCGGAGCTGCTGCGGGCCATCGGCGCCTACGACCAGCGACGCTGCTGGCCTCCGGGACGGGGCCGGGTCGATGACCTCCTGGCTGACGGCCCGGTACGGGGTCACCCGGGGGACGGCCCGGGAATGGGTGCGCGTGGCCAGGCGACTGCGGCGCCTGCCCCGGATCGCGCGGGCCCACGAGGAGGGGCGGCTGTGCTGGGACCAGCTCCAGCCGCTCACCCGGTTCGCCACCCCGGAGACGGACGAGGCGTGCGCCCGCCGGGCACCCTCCCTGCCGGCGGCCGCCCTGTGGCGGGAGGCGCGCCGGCACGAGCGGGCCACTGTGCGCGAGGCCAATGACGTCCACCGGTTCCGGTCGTTGAACCTGTGGTGGGACCCGGAGCGTCCGGTCCTGTACCTCGACGGAACCTGGGCCGGGACCACGGGGCAGCCCTTGAGGCTCGAGCGCCGGGCCCAGGAGGTGCCACGCGATGCCGAGGCGCAGTTCCCGGAGGACGCCCGGATGGCCGACGCGCTGGTGGAGCTGGTAACCCGCTCGGGTGGCGAAGAAGACCGAGCCCCGGCGGCCACGCTGGTCGTTCACGCCGACGCCGACCTGGTGGCGGGTCGGGAGCGGCGCTCGGCCCCTGGCTCGCGGAGGCCGAGGCGGGCCACCGCCTGTGCGGCGAGGCGATCCGCAGGATGGCGTGCGACGCGAACATCGAATGGGTCCTGGAGGAGGCCGGGCGCCCGGTGGGGATCGGGCGCCGTGGCCGGGCGGTGCCGGCCCACGTCCTCCGGGCCCTTCGGCACCGCGACGGAGGCGCGTGCCGGTTCCCCGGGTGCGGGAGGAATCGGTGGTTGAACGCCCACCACCTGGTCCACTGGGCCGACGGCGGGGGGACCGACCTCGACAACCTGGTGCTGCTGTGCTGGGCCCATCACCGCCTGATCCACGAGGGCGGATGGAAGATGACCGGCCACCCGGCCCGTGACCTGCGGTTCCACGACGCTCGAGGCCGGCCGCTCCGGACGCATCCCGTTCGCCCGCCCCCGGCCGCGGGCTAGCACGTCCCCGACCCGGAAAGCGAGCGGGGCGGCCCCGAAGGACCGCCCCGCGCGTGGAGCGTTGCTCCAGCCGAGCCTCGGCTAGGAGCCGGCCTCCTCGTCCTCGGAGCCGCCCACCGACAGCAGCCGGCGGGCCTCCTCCGCGGACATGGCCTCCTCCTCGCCCAGCTCCGGCAGCCCCGCGGCCTCCCGCTCCTCGGCGGCCTGCTGGCGGGCCAGCCAGTACTCGGGGATGGCCTCGGGCCGGATCCGGGACTGGAGGTTCCGGTACCGGCTCATGCCGGTCCCGGCCGGGATCAGCTTGCCGATGATCACGTTCTCCTTCAGCCCCAGCAGCGGGTCCGACTTGGCGCTGATCGCCGCGTCGGTCAGGACCCGGGTCGTCTCCTGGAACGACGCCGCGGAGAGCCACGAGTCCGTTGCCAGCGACGCCTTGGTGATCCCCATCAGGATCGGCCGGGCCGACGCCGGCTCGCCGCCGCCCTCGACCACCTCGGCGTTCTTCTCCTCGAACCGCCGGCGGTCGACGAGCTCCCCGGGGAGGAACTCGGTGTCGCCGGGCTCCAGGATGTGCACCTTGCGCAGCATCTGCCGGACGATCAGCTCGATGTGCTTGTCGTGGATCGACACGCCCTGGCTCCGGTACACCTGCTGGACCTCCTCCACCAGGTGCAGCTGCACGGCCTGGACGCCCTCGACGCGGAGCTTCTCGTGCGGGTTCACCGACCCCTCGGTCAGCCGCTGACCGACCTCGACCCGGTCGCCATGGTCCACCGCCAGGCGGGCCCGCAGGGAGACGGCGTACTGCACCTGCTCGCCCTCGTCGGCGGTCACCGTGATGCGCCGGACCTTCTTCTCCTCGTCGTCCTCGATCTCCGCCGTCCCGGAGAGCTCGGTGATCTGGGCCTCGCCCTTCGGGCGTCGGGCCTCGAACAGCTCCACGACGCGCGGGAGGCCGTGGGTGATGTCCTCGCCGGCCACGCCGCCGGTGTGGAACGTCCGCATCGTGAGCTGGGTGCCGGGCTCGCCGATGGACTGGGCGGCGATGATCCCGACCGCCTCGCCGATGTCCGTCAGGCGCCCGGTCGCCAGGTGGCGGCCGTAGCAGGCCCGGCAGACGCCGTACTGGGCGTCACAGGTGAGGACCGAGCGGACGTAGACCACGTCCACCCCAGCCTGGACCAAGGCGTCGGTCACGCCGTCGTCGACCTCCTGGCCGGCCTGGGCGACCTTGGAGCGGTTCACCCTGACGTCCTCGGCGAGCACCCGGCCGCCGAGGTGGCTCTCGAGCTGCGCCCGGGGCAGCCGCCGGCCGTCGGGGGTGGCCACCGTGACCTGCACCGGCACGCCCTTGTCCGTGCCGCAGTCCTCCTCGCGGACGATGACCTCCTGGGCCACGTCCACCAGGCGGCGGGTCAGGTACCCGGAGTCGGCGGTCCGGAGCGCGGTGTCGGCCAGGCCCTTCCGGGCGCCGTGGGTCGAGATGAAGTACTCGAGGACCGACAGGCCCTCCCGGAAGTTGGCCTTGATCGGCCGCGGGATGATCTCGCCCTTGGGGTTGGCCACCAGGCCGCGCATACCGGCGATCTGCCGGATCTGCATGATGTTCCCCCGGGCGCCCGAGCTGGCCATCATGAACACCGGGTTCGTGGGGGAGAACGCCTCCTCCATCGCGTCCCGGACCCGGTCGGTGGCCTCGGTCCAGATCTCGATGAGCTCCTGGCGCCGCTCGTCGTCGGTGATGATGCCGCGCCGGTACTGGGCCTCGACCTTCTGGGCCCGCTTCTCGTGCTCGTCGAGGATCTTCTGCTTGGCCTTCGGCGTGATGACGTCGTCGACGCCGATCGTCACGCCGGCCCGCGTCGAGTAGTGGAAGCCGAGCGACTTGAGGCTGTCGAGCATCTTGGCGATCCGGGCCCGCGGGAACCGCCGGACGCTGTCGTCCACGAGCACCCCGAGCTCGCCCTTGAGGACCGGGTGGTTCACGTAGGGGAACTCGGCCGGGAACGCCTCGTTGAACAGCAGGCGGCCCACCGTGGTGGTGACCAGCGGCGTGCCGTCGCCGTTCGCCGGCGCGTCGTCCGGGCCCAGGGCCTTGCCGGGCAGGCGGACGCGGATCCACTCGTGCAGCCCGATCGACTTGGCGTCGAGCGCCAGCAGGGCCTCGGCCGGGCCGGCGAAGCGCCGCATGGCCTTCTCGTCCTTCTCCTGCTGCGGCTCGATCGTCAGGTAGTAGATGCCGAGCACCATGTCCTGCGTCGGCGAGGCGATGGTCCGGCCGTGGGCCGGCGACATGATGTTGTTCGCCGACAGCATGAGCACGCGGGCCTCGGCCTGGGCCTCGGCCGACAGCGGCACGTGGACGGCCATCTGGTCGCCGTCGAAGTCGGCGTTGAACGCGGGGCACACCAGCGGGTGGATCTGGATGGCCTTCCCCTCGACCAGGACCGGCTCGAAGGCCTGGATCCCCAGCCGGTGGAGGGTCGGCGCCCGGTTCAGCATGACCGGATGGTCCTTGATGACCTCCTCGAGCACGTCCCACACCTGCGGCCGGGCGCGCTCCACCATCCGCTTGGCGCTCTTGATGTTCTGGGCCAGGTCGAGGTCGACCAGCCGCTTCATCACGAACGGCTTGAACAGCTCCAGCGCCATCTGCTTCGGCAGCCCGCACTGGTGGAGCTTGAGCTCCGGCCCGACCACGATCACCGACCGGCCGGAGTAGTCCACGCGCTTGCCGAGCAGGTTCTGGCGGAACCGTCCCTGCTTGCCCTTCAGCATGTCCGACAGCGACTTGAGCGGGCGGTTCCCCGGCCCGGTCACCGGCCGGCCGCGGCGGCCGTTGTCGAACAGGGCGTCGACGGCCTCCTGGAGCATCCGCTTCTCGTTGTTGACGATGATCTCCGGCGCCTGGAGGTCGAGCAGCCGCTTCAGCCGGTTGTTGCGGTTGATGACCCGCCGGTACAGGTCGTTGAGGTCGCTGGTGGCGAACCGGCCGCCGTCCAGCTGGACCATCGGACGGAGGTCCGGCGGGATCACCGGGATGGCGTCGAGCACCATGCCCAGCGGCGAGTTCTTGGTGCCGATGAAGTTCGACACGACCTTCAGCCGCTTGATGGCCTTCTGCCGCCGGGTCCCCTTGGCGGTCCGGATCGTCTCCCGCAGGTCCTCGGCCTCGGCCTCGAGGTCCAGGTCCTGGAGCAGGCGCTTGATGGCCTCGGCCCCCATCCCGCCGTCGAAGTAGTCGTCGAACCGGTCGCGCAGCGTCCGGTAGACGACGTCGTCGGCCACCAGCTGCTTCACCGACAGGCCCTTGAAGGCCGACAGCACCTCGTCGAGGTGCTCGGTCTCGCGCCGGGCGGCCTCGGAGATCTTGTCGATCTCCCGCTGGGCCTCCTTGCGGGCCGCCGTCAGCTGGGCGGCCTTGGCCCCCTCGCCCTCCAGCTCCTTGAGCCGCGCCTCGAGCTCGCCGAGGCGGGTCTGGATCTGCTCGTCGCGGCGGCGCTCCACCTCTCCCCGCTCGGCGGCGAACTCCTGCTCGATCTGCGGGAGGTCGTTGTGGCGGCGGTCCTCGTCGACCCGGGTGATGATGTAGGCCGCGAAGTAGATGACCTTCTCGAGATCCTTGGGCGCCAGGTCGAGGAGGTACCCCAGCCGGGAGGGGACGCCCTTGAAGTACCAGATGTGGGTCACGGGCGCGGCCAGCTCGATGTGGCCCATCCGCTCGCGGCGGACCTTGGCCCGGGTGATCTCCACGCCGCAGCGCTCGCAGATGATGCCCTTGAACCGGACGCGCTTGTACTTCCCGCAGTGGCACTCCCAGTCGCGGGTGGGGCCGAAGATCCGCTCGCAGAACAGCCCGTCCTTCTCGGGCTTCAGCGTGCGGTAGTTGATCGTCTCCGGCTTCTTGACCTCGCCGTTCGACCAGGCCCGGATCTGGTCGCCCGTGGCCAGGCCGATCCTCAGCTCGTCGAAGTAGTTGACGTCGAGCACCTAGCTCTCTCCCCTCTCAGCGCTCACTCGAACTCCGCCCCGGCCGGCTCCCGGCGGGAGAGGTCGATCCCCAGCTCCTCCGCCGCGCGGAACACGTCCTCGTCGGTCTCGCGCATCTCGATCTCCTTGCCCTCCGCGGACAGGACCTCCACGTTGAGGGCCAGGGACTGCATCTCCTTGATCAGGACCTTGAACGACTCGGGGATCCCGGGCTCGGGGATGTTCTCCCCCTTGACGATCGCCTCGTAGACCTTGACCCGGCCGAGCACGTCGTCCGACTTGATCGTCAGCAGCTCCTGGAGCGCGTAGGAGGCGCCGTAGGCCTCCAGGGCCCACACCTCCATCTCCCCGAACCGCTGGCCGCCGAACTGCGCCTTCCCTCCCAGCGGCTGCTGGGTGATCATCGAGTACGGACCCGTGGACCGGGCGTGGATCTTGTCGTCCACCAAGTGGAGCAGCTTCATGATGTAGATCCACCCCACCGTCACCGGCGTCTCGAACGGCTCGCCACTCCGCCCGTCGAACAGCATGGCCTGCCCGTGGTCGTCGATGAGCCGCTCGCCGTCCCCGTTGGGGCGCGCGGTCATGAGGGCGTCCTTGATCTCGTTCTCCCGGGCCCCGTCGAACACCGGCGTCGAGACCCACACCGGGCCGTCCTCAACCTTGCCGTTGGCCTTGAACCCGGTCTTGGCCGCCCACCCCAGGTGGGTCTCGAGGACCTGACCCAGGTTCATCCGGGACGGCACGCCGAGCGGGTTCAGGATGATGTCCACCGGCGTCCCGTCCGGGAGGAACGGCATGTCGCCCTCCGGGAGGATCTTGGCGATGACGCCCTTGTTCCCGTGGCGCCCCGCCAGCTTGTCGCCGTCGGAGATCTTCCGCTTCTGGGCGATGTACACCCGCACCAGCTCGTTGACCCCGGGCGGCAGCTCGTCGCCGGCGTCCCGGGAGAACACCCGGACCCCGATGACCTTGCCCGACTCGCCGTGGGGCACCTTCAGCGAGGTGTCCCGGACCTCTCGGGCCTTCTCACCGAAGATGGCCCGCAGGAGCCGCTCCTCGGGGGTCAGCTCGGTCTCGCCCTTCGGGGTCACCTTGCCGACCAGGTAGTCGCCGGGATCGACCTCCGCCCCGATCCGGACGATCCCGCGCTCGTCGAGGTCCTTGAGGATCTCCTCGGAGACGTTCGGGATGTCCCGGGTGATCTCCTCGGGGCCCAGCTTCGTGTCCCGGGCGTCGACCTCGTGCTCCTCGATGTGGATCGACGTGAGCGAGTCGTCCTTCACCAGGCGCTCGGAGATGACGATGGCGTCCTCGTAGTTGTGGCCCTCCCAGGGCATGAACGCCACCAGCATGTTCTTGCCGAGGGCCAGCTCGCCGTGCTCGGTGGACGGCCCGTCTGCGATGACCTCGCCGCGCTTGACCCGCTGGCCGGTCCCGACGATCGGCTTGTGGTTGATGCACGTCCCCTGGTTCGAGCGCCGGAACTTCTGGAGCCGGTAGCGGCGGAGGTTGCCGTCGCTCTCGCGGACCACGATCTCCTCCGCGGAGACCGATTCGACGGCACCGGCCTTCTCCGCCAGGACCACGTCGCCGGCGTCGATGGCCGCCCGGAACTCGACGCCGGTGCCGATCAGCGGGGCCTCCGCGCGCAGCAGCGGGACGGCCTGGCGCTGCATGTTGGCCCCCATGAGGGCCCGGTTGGCGTCGTCGTGCTCCAGGAACGGGATCAGGGACGCCGCCACCGAGACGATCTGCTTGGGCGAGACGTCCATGTAGTCCACTTCTTCGGGCGGCACGTAGTCGACCTCTCCGCCCTTCCGACGCACTAGGACCCGGTCGTTCACGAACCGCCCGCGGCTGTCGAGCTCGGCATTGGCCTGGGCGATGACGTGCTTGTCTTCCTCGTCGGCGGTGAGGTAGTCGATCTGGTCGGTGGCCCGGCCGCCCGTGACCTTGCGGTAGGGGGTCTCGACGAAGCCCAGCTCGTTGATCCGCCCGTAGGTGGACAGCGAGCCGATCAGCCCGATGTTCGGGCCCTCCGGGGTCTCGATCGGGCACATCCGGCCGTAGTGCGAGGGGTGGACGTCACGGACCTCGAACCCAGCTCGCTCCCGGGACAGGCCGCCCGGGCCGAGCGCCGACAGCCGGCGCTTGTGGGTCAGCCCGGCCAGCGGGTTGGTCTGGTCCATGAACTGCGACAGCTGGGAGGTCCCGAAGAACTCCTTGATGGCCCCCACCACCGGCCGGATGTTGATGAGCGTCTGGGGCGTGATGGCCTCCACGTCCTGGGTGGTCATCCGCTCCCGGACCACGCGCTCCATCCGGGACAGCCCGATCCGGACCTGGTTCTGGATCAGCTCGCCGACCGACCGCAGCCGGCGGTTGCCGAAGTGGTCGATGTCGTCGACCTCGTAGCTCTCCTCGCCGGCGTGGAGCCTGACGAGGTACCGGACGGTCTTGGCGATGTCCTCGTAGGTCAGGATGGGCTTCTCGGCGGGGCCGGCGGCCTTCTCCCCGGTCTGGGGGTCGGCGAACACCCGCCACCGCGGCTGCTCGTGGTCGCGCTTGTCCGGGTTGTCCAGGTCCCGCATCGCGGTGAACCGGGCCTTGAGCTGGCGCTTCAGGACCTCGTCGGCCGGCCCGAGCTTCTTGTTGACCTTGTACCGGCCGACCCGGGCCAGGTCGTAGCGCTTCCCGGCGAAGAACAGGCTCTCGAGGAGGTTTCGCGCCGACTCGGCGGTCGGGGGCTCGCCCGGCCGGAGCTTGCGGTAGATGTCCTCGAGGGCCTCGTCCTGGGTCTCGAAGTGGTCCTTCTCCAGGGTCAGCTTCATCGTCTCGGCGCCGTCGACGAGCTCGAGGATCTCGTCCTCCGTCCACCCGAGTGCCTTCAGCAGGACCGACACGTTCTGGCGGCGCTTCCGGTCGATCCGGACGCCGACCGTGTCGCGCTTGTCGACGTCGAACTCCAGCCACGCACCCCGGGCCGGGATGACCTTGGCGACGTAGACCTCCTTGTCGGCGGTCTTGTCGAGGGTCCGGTCGAAGTAGACGCCGGGGGAGCGGACCAGCTGGGAGACGACCACCCGCTCGGTCCCGTTGATGATGAACGTCCCCTTCTCCGTCATCATGGGGAAGTTGCCCATGAAGACGTCCTGCTCCTTGATCTCGCCGGTCTCCTTGTTGATGAACGCGGCCTCGACATGGAGCGGGGCGTCGTAGGTCAGGTCCTTGTCCCGGCACTCCTCGACGGTGTGGTTGATGTCCTTGAAGTAGTGCTTGCCGAGCAGAAGCTGGTACTGCTCGGTGTAGTCCTCGATCGGGCTGATCTCCCGGAACACCTCGGACAGCCCCTGCTCGAGGAGCCAGTCGAACGAGTCCCGCTGGATCCCCACGAGGTCCGGGAGCGGCAGGACCTCCTCGAGCTTGCTGAAGGACACGCGCTCGCGACCGACAACGGCTTCAGGCAAGAAAGAACCCCCCTCTAGGGAATGACACGCGTGGAACTACGGCACGCGGACGACGGCACGGCAAACGGTCAGTATAGGACCTCCACCCAGCTTTTTCAACCGTGGGGCGGCCCTCGCTATTCCGGGCTTACTTGACCTCGACCGAGCCTCCCGCGGCCTCGATCTTCTCCTTGGCCTGGTCCGCCTGCTCCTTGGCCACCTTCTCCAGGACCGGCTTGGGGGCGTTGTCCACCAGGTCCTTGGCCTCCTTGAGGCCGAGGTTCGTCAGGGCCCGGACCTCCTTGATGACCTGGATCTTCTTGTCGCCGGCCGAGGTCAGGACCACGTCGAACTCGGTCTGCTCCTCGGCCTCCTCGGCCGCGGCCGGGGCACCCGCCCCGCCCGCCGCGGCGGCCACGGGGGCGGCCATGGCGGCGGCCTCGACCTCGAAGGTCGACTCGAACCTCTTGATGAACTCCGAGAGCTCCAGGAGCGTCATGTCCTTGAACGCGTCCAGGAGCTCGTCGCTCGAGAGCTTGGCCATCTAGCTTCCTCCTCCTTCGTTCGCCCCGGTCGCCGGCGCGGGCTCGGTCTCCTCCGCGGCGGGCACCGGCTCCCGCGACGGCTCGGTCTCCCCCGGCTCGGCCGGCGGCTCGGTCTCCTCAGGTTCGGCGGGCGGCTCGGCCTCGCCCGGCGCCTCGGGCTCGGTCTCCGTCTCGGCCGGCTCGGTCTCCGTCTCGGCCGGCTCGGCCCCACCGGGCGCCTCCGGCATCTCGGGCAACTTCTCGCGGAGCGCCTCCATCACGCCCACGAACCTGGCCTGGAGCGCCTGGAGCAGCCAGGCCGTCCGCGACAGCTGCATCTTGGCCAGCCCGGCCACCTTGGCCAGCATGACCTCCCGGGACTCCAGCGCCGCCAGGTCGCGGACCTCATCCGCGGACAGGACCCGCCCCTCGGCGAACCCGCCGCGTACCTCCAGCATCCGGAGCCGGCGCGTGGCCTCCACGAGGCGCTTCACCCCGGCCACGGGGTCGCCGCGGACGAACGCGATTGCCGTCGGCCCGTCGATGAGGTCGCTCAGGCCATCCTCGAGCCCCGCCTCCTTCACGGCCAGCTTCGTCAACGTGTTCTTGACCACCGACAGCCGGGTCTCGACCTCGTCGAGGGAGGCCCGGAGCTCGGCCGCGTCCTTCACGGTCAGCCCGCGATAGTCGGTGATCACCGCCGCGTTGGCATCCCGGAGCCGCTCGGCGATCTCCCGGACTTTCTGTTCCTTCTCGGCTCTCGGCACCTCGTCCTCCACACGAAGAAACGCCCCCGCAGCGCAGCGCGCGAGAGCGTCTCGCTGCCTCGGCAGGTACCCCCGGAGGGGATTACGCGCTGGCGCCCCTGCTGTCTGCGGCGATCACAGGATACGCGTTCTGGGACCGGGGTGGCAACGGACGCGCGGGCCGGGGCTCAGGCCGGGACCGCCTCGACGTCCTTGATCCGGGCCGGATCCACCCGGACCCCGGGCCCCATCGTGCTCGAGAGCGTCACCGAGCGGATGTAGCGGCCCTTGGCCGCGGCCGGCTTGGCCCGGAGGATCTCGTCCACGACCGCCAGGTAGTTCTCCAGCAGGGCGTCCTCCTCGAACGAGCGCTTCCCGATGATCAGGTGGAGGTTGCCCTGCCGGTCGACCCGGTACTCGAGCTTCCCGCCCTTGATCTCCCGCACGGCCTTCCCGATGTCCTCGGTGACCGTCCCGGCCTTGGGGTTCGGCATCAGCCCGCGGGGCCCGAGGATCCGGCCGGCCCGGCCCACGACCGGCATCATGTCCGGCGTCGCCACGGCGGCGTCGAAGTCGATGGTGCCCTTCTGGATCTCCTGGACGAGGTCCTCCCCGCCGACCAGGTCCGCGCCGGCCTCGGTGGCCTCACGAGCCTTGTCGCCGGCGGCGAACGCCGCCACCCGCAGCGTCTTGCCGGAGCCGTGCGGCAGCGTCACGGTGCCCCGGACCATCTGGTCGGCCTTCCGCGGATCGACCCCCAGGCGGATCGCCACGTCGATGGTCTCGTCGAAGCTCGGGGCCGGCATGCCCTTGAGGATCCGCAGCGCGTCCGACGGGGAGTAGAGCTGGGCCCGGTCGAACATGCGCGAGGAGTCGACGTACCGCTTGGCGCGCCTCATGCCTTGACCTCGATCCCCATGCTCCGGGCGGTCCCGGCCACGATCTTCATCGCGCTCTCGACATCCCGGGCGTTCAGGTCCTTCATCTTGGTCTCGGCGATCTGCCGGATCTGGTCCTCGGTCACCGAGGCCACCTTGTTCCGGTTGGGCTCGGGACTGCCCTTCTCGACCCCAGCGGCCTGCTTGATCAGCTCGGCGGCCGGGGGCTGCTTGGTGATGAACGTGAACGTCCGGTCCTCGTAGATCGTGAGCTCGACCGGGATGACCTGGCCCATCTGGTGCTGGGTGGCCTCGTTGTAGGCCCGGCAGAACTCCATGATGTTCACGCCGTGCTGGCCGAGCGCCGTGCCGACCGGCGGCGCCGGCGTGGCCTGGCCCGCCCGGATCTGGAGCTTCACGACCGCGAGCACCCGCTTCCTGCGACTGGCGGCCATGGCTAGACCTTCGCCACCTGGTCGAACGACAGCTCCACGGGGGTCTCCCGGTCGAAGATGTTCACGAGCACCTTGACCTTCGACTGGTCGACGTTGATCTCGTCGATCGTCCCGTTGAAGTCGGCGAACGGCCCGGAGATGATCCGGACCACGTCGCCCTCCTCGAACTCGAGGCGGAACGCCGGCTTGGCCTCCTCCTTCTTGACCGCGAGGATCTTCTCCACCTCGCGGCGGGAGAGCGGCGTGGGCTTCTGGCCGGTGCCCGAGGAGACGAACCCGGTGACGCCGGGGGTGTTCCGGACGACGTACCAGGAGTCGTCGTCGTAGACCATCTTCACCAGCAGGTACCCGGGGAAGACCTTCTTCTGGACGACCTGCTTCCGGCCGCCCTTGATCTCCATGACGTCCTCCATCGGGATCACGACGTCGAAGATCTTCTCCTGCATCTGCATGGTCTGGATCCGCGAGTCGAGGTTGGTCTTCACCTTGTTCTCGTACCCCGCGTAAGTGTGGATCACGTACCAGTCGCCGGGTCCGGAAAACGGGTCGGTCGAGGCGGCGATCTCCGGCGGCTCCTCGGCGGCGGGCCGCTCGGCCGGCTGCTCGGCGGCCTCGGCCGCGGTCACGGGCGGCTCCTCGGCGGCGGGCTCCTCGGCGGCGGGCTCCTCGGCGGGCTCCACCTCGGGGGCCTCGGCGGGCTCGGCCGCGGGAGCCTCGGTCACGTCGCCGGCGGCCGCC
>DASZZY010000080.1:0-11426 GCA_036260395.1 Actinomycetota bacterium | reverse complement strand
CCCCCCCCCCCCCCCCCGCACCGCCTTGGCCAGGTTCACGCGGCCGTAGCCGAAGTAGATGTCCCGGCCGGCGGGCCCGAGGTCGTCGACCGCCGCGCCGAGGGCATCCCGTAGGGCCTGCCCCGCCACTCCGTTCTCCGCGGTGATCATCGCCGCCACCCCGGCCGCGTGGGGAGTGGCCATCGACGTGCCCGAGGCCGTCGCGTAGGTGCCCGCGAGGTACGTCGACAGGATGCTCGAGCCGGGAGCCGCTACCTCGACGTCCGCGTTCTCGTTCGAGAAGGACGACTGCGCGTCCGTGTTCGTGGTGGAGGCCACCGAGACCACCTCGGCGTAGCCGGCCGGGTAGTTCACCGCGCTGTTGCCGTCGTTGCCGGCGGCGGCCACCATCAGTGTTCCTGCTCCGTTGTTCCAGATCTTGTTGACGGTGTCCTGCTGGCTGGAGGTCTTACCGCCGCCCAGGCTCATGGAGATCGCGGAGACGCCCTGGCCGGCCAGCCAGTTCATGCAGGCGTTGATGTCGGCCACGAAGCCCACGCCGGCGCTGTTGAGGGCCTTGCACATCGTGATCCTGGCGTCGGGCGCCGTGCCGGCCACCCCCTTGCCGTTGTTGGTGAGCGCCGAGGCGATCCCCGCCACGTGCGTGCCGTGCCCGTTGTCGTCCTCACAGCCCGAGGTGATGAGCCCCACGCCCGTCAGGGCGCTGGCACATCCGGCCAGCTTGCCGACCAGGTCGGGATGGTCCGCGTCGATCCCCGTATCGATGATCCCGATCTTCGGCCCCGTGGGCGTGGTGGGGAACAGGGTGTTCCCGTTCGTGTCGGTGCCGTACGCCGCGGCCCACGCCTCCGGCGCGTCGATGTCGGCGTCGTTGCCCTGGTTCATGTTCCACTGCTGTCCGAAGCTCGGATCGTTCGGGAACGACGCCAGGGCCCGCTGCCGGATGTTGCGCTCGGCATAGACCACCCGTGGGTCGTCCCTGAGCTGCGAGAGCGCCTCGCCGCCATCGCCCTCGACCCGCAGGACGTCGACCCCGATGAATCCCAGCCGGCGGACCCGGCGTCCATCGACATCCCGGGCGGCGTCATCCCGGGCGGCCTCAGAGACGCCGCTCCGGAACTTCACCAGGAGGGTGGCGCCGGAGATCTCGCTCGCCCCCAGCGGGACCGACATCCCCGTCAGGGCCATACAGACGAACAGGACCGCAACAAGGGCTCTCTTCATCCACGCCTCCTTGCGCACGGCTCCGCCGACCGTTGCGGCGAAGGCGCGCTATGGTAGCAGGCCAGGCAAGGCTCTGTCATTCCGGGCAATCGGGACGAACCGGGTCACATCCGGCCGGCCTCGATGATGCGCTGGAGGAACTGCTTGGTGCGGGGGTTGCCGGGCTCGGTGAACATCCGGTCCGGCGGGCCCTCCTCCAGGATCACCCCCTGGTCCAGGAAGCACACTCGGTGCGCGGTGTCGCGGACGAACCCCATCTCGTGGCTGGCGATGACCATCGTCATCCCCTCGGCGGCCAAGTCGCGGATCACGTTCAGCACCTCGGCCACGAGCTCCGGGTCCAGGGCGCTGGTGACCTCGTCGAGGAGCATGATGTCGGGGCGCATCGCCAGCGCCCGGACGATCGCCGTGCGCTGCTGCTGGCCGCCGGACAGGCGGTCCGGGTACTCGTCGCGCTTGTCGAGGAGGCCGAAGCGGGCCAGGAGCTCGTCCGCGCGATGGCGGGCTTCCGCCCGGCCCATCCCGAGCACCTCCCGGGGGGCCAGCGTGATGTTGTCGAGCACCGTCATGTGGGGGAACAGGTTGTAGGCCTGGAACACGATCCCGATGTGCCGGCGGATGCGGTTCACGTCGACGCCGCGGGCGGTGATGTCCTCGCCGTGGACCACGATGCGGCCGGCGTCGACCGGCTCCAGCAGGTTGATGCACCGCAGCATCGTCGACTTCCCCGAACCCGACGCCCCGATGAGGCACACCACCTCGTGCGCCGAGACGTCGAGGTCGATCCCCTTCAGCACCTCCACGGGCCCGAACGACTTGTGGACGCCATCCAGCCGGAGCACCGCCCCGTCGCCGCTCATCGCGGCCCCGCGGCCTGCCATCGCCGCCGGTCGCGCTCGATGAGCCAGTCGGTGAACCGGGCCAGCGGGATCGTCAGCAGCACCCACAGGAACGCGGCCACCACGTAGCCGGCGTAGTTGAAGTTGGCGGCGGCGTACGCCTGGGCCTCACGCGCCGCCTCCACGACCCCGATCGTCGACACCAGCGCGGTGTCCTTCTGGAGGCCGATGAAGTCGTTGAGCAGCGGCGGGATCACCCGGCGGACCGCCTGCGGCAGGACCACGAACCGCATCGTCTTCCAGCGGCTGAGCGCCAGCGACCGCGCCGCGGCGGTCTGGCTGGGATGGATCGACTCGATCCCGGCCCGGTACACCTCGGCGACGTACGCGGAGTACACCAGGACCAGGGCCACCACGCCGTACACGAAGATCGACTGGGTCGACACGACCTGCAGCCCCAGCCCCGGGATCCCGAACCCCACCATGTACAGCACCAGCAGGAGCGGGATGCCACGGAACAGGTCGATGTACCCGATGGCCACCACCCGCAGCGGGAAGAACACCGGGCCGGGGAGCCCCCGGACCACCGCCAGGAGCAGCGCGAAGACCAGGATGACTCCCTCCGCGGCGAACATCAGCTGGAGGTTGACGACGAAGCCCGCAGCTACCTGCGGCAAGGCGGCTCGGAGGTCCTCCCACGAGAAGAACGACCGGACCACCCGGTCGGTGCCGGGCGCCGTGATCACGATCAGCGCCACCACCGCCAGGAACACCAGCGTGCTGGCCGTCGAAACGAGGACCCCCCGCCCCCCGAGCATCCGGGAGGCTCGCGAGCCGACGGCGGGCTGGGGGGCGCCGGGCGGCGCCACCGGACGCTCCAGGCCCGGAGACGGCGCGCCCGGGACGCTCACGTCACGCCGCTCGGCGCGTCAGTCCGCCGCCGGCGCGCCCGGGTACTCGATCACCGGGATGTCGACGTCCAGCTCCGGCAGCCACTGGTTCTGGAGCTCCTGGAGCGTCCCGTCGTCCCTCATCTCTTGGAGGGCCTGGTTGACGCACGGCACGAGCTCGCTCCCCTTCTCGGGGAACGCCATGCCGTACCCCTCGTTGGTGACGAACTGGGCGGCCACCGTGGTCCCCGGGAACTGCTCGGTGAGCGGGATGGCGATCGGCACGTCGATGACCACGGCGTCGATCTGCCCCAGCGAGAGCGCGTTCGCGGCGTCGTTGGTGTCGCTGTACTTGTTCGGGGGCTCGTCGGGCTGGATCGTGTCCTCGATGAAGGCCAGCCCGGTGGTCCCGGTCTGGGCGCCGAACTTGTACGGGGCGAGCTCCTCGATCGTCGTGGCGTTCGCGATCTCGCTGCCCTCCTGGACCAGCAGGCCCTGCTGGATCAGGTAGTACGGGTCGCTGAAGTCCACCACCTCGGCCCGCTCGGGGGTGATCGAGATCTGGTCCATCGAGAAGTCGTACGGCTTCTGGCCCGGCGCGTACAGCGAGTCGAACGGCGCGATCTCCCAGGCCACCTCGTCCAGCCCCAGCCGGGAGGCGAGCTCCTCGGCGATGTCGGGCTCGAAGCCGTCGGGGTTCTGTCGGGGCCCGCTCTTGAACGGCTCGTAGTAGGGATACGACGTCCCCACGCTCAGCGTGCCCGACGTTTCCAGCGGCAGGTTCTCGGTGGCGCAGGCATCCTCGCCGGGCCCCCGGGGGCGGGCCTGCTCCTCCTCGACCGGCGCGCACGCCGCCAGCAGGAGCCCGAACGCCAGCGTGACGAGAGCCCGTCCTCTCAGCATCATCCCCTCCCTCGCGATGCCGTCCGGCGGAGCGTAGCACCGGGCCTCGCGCGCCCGCCACAGCGGCACGGATTCCGCTACCCTGCCGGCGTTCCGTCCCACGAGGAGGTGGAGGCCGTGGCCTTCGACATGACGCTGATCCAGCGCGGAGCTCGCCTCCGCCGCTCGCCGTTCTTCGAGGCCACCCAGCGCTACGGGTGCAAGGCCTACACCGTCTACAACCACACGTTCCTGCCGTCGTTCTACGACGACCCCGAGGCGGAGTACCGCCACCTCCTGGAGCACGTGACGCTCTGGGACGTCTCCGTGGAGCGCCAGACCGAGATCACCGGTCCCGACGCGTTCCGGTTCGCCAGCCTCCTGACCCCGCGGGACCTGTCGAGCTGCGCAGTGGGACAGGGCAAGTACGTGCTGATCACCACGCCGGCGGGCGGCATCGTGAACGACCCGGTCCTCCTCCGGCTCGGCCAGAACCACTTCTGGCTGGCCGCGGCGGACAGCGATCTGCTGTTGTGGGCCCGGGGCGTCGCCGCCTTCGCCGGGATGGACGTGGAGCTCAACGAGCCCGACGTCTCGCCGCTCCAGATCCAGGGCCCCCGCTCGAAGGAGGTGGTCCGGGACCTGTTCGGGGAGGCGGCGCTCGAGCTCCGGTACTACTGGTTCCTGGAGACGGAGCTGGACGGGATCCCGATCGTCGTCACCCGCACGGGGTGGACGGGCGAGGTGGGCTACGAGGTGTACCTCCGCGACGGCAGCCGGGGCGACGACCTGTGGGAGCGGATCATGGAGGCCGGCCGCCCCTACCAGATCCGGCCCACGGGCCCCTCGGACATCCGCCGGATCGAGGCTGGCATCCTGAACTACGGCGCCGACATGACGCTGGAGGACAACCCCTACGAGGTGGGGCTGGACCGGCTGGTGGACCTCGACAAGGAGCAGGAGTTCCTGGGGCGCGAGGCGCTGCGGCGCGTCCACGACCAGGGAGTGAGCCGGCGGCTGGTCGGCGTGGAGATCGCCGGCGAACGGATCGAGTTCAACATGACGAAGTGGCCGGTCCGCCGCGGCGGCGAGGCCGTCGGCCGCGTGACCTCGGCGATCTACTCGCCTCGGTTCGAGCGGAACATCGGCTACGCCATGGTCCCGGTGAAGCTCGCGGAGCAGGGCACCGAGCTGGCCGTCGACTCGCCGTGGGGGGAACGGGCCGCCCGCGTGGTGCCCATGCCGTTCGTCGATCCGTCGAAGGAGATCCCCAAGCGGTAGCCGCGCTCATGCCTCCATGGGCGCGCCCGGGGGCCAGGGGTTGAAGGGCAGGCTCGGCACGCCGGGGACATCCGGCCGATCGAACCGGTGGACGAAGTTCCGGTCCCGGAGGCTCCCGGTGGTGTAGTGAGGGTACTGCCCGAGGTACTGCCACCGCGTGGTCTCGATCCACCGCCGGCAGAACCCGCACCCCAGGCGGTGGAAGGTCCGCAGGAAGCCGCCCTCGTACACCCGGATCATCGAGTAGCCGCCCGGGTACTCCTTCGACGGCCCGACCTCCAGGATCGGCATCCGCCCGGTCCACGGCGAGTAGCTGATCCAGTTCCGGTGGGTGTGGGCGTTGATCACCAGCCGCACGTCGTACGGGGCGATGGTCCGGAGGAACTCCTGGGCGTCCTGCTGGTTGACGCCGAAGACGGCCGGTGGGATGGCCAGCGTCGTCGACCACTCGGAGACCGGGTGGTGGAAGAAGATGACCGCCGGCCGGCCGTCGGCACGCCCGCGCTCCAGCCGCTGCTCCAGCCAGGCGAGCTGCTGGTCGGAGATCTCGCCGGTGCCGGTCGCCAGGTCGACCGAGTCGAGGGCGATGACGTCGTATCCGCCGAACCGCTCTCCGTAGAAGATGTGCCCCGGTTTACGGCGCGGGAAGAACACCTCGCGGAAGCAGTCGCCGTCGGGCCGGCACACCGCGGCCGGCTCCGAGGGCCGGTCGTGGGCCCCCCTGGCGACGAGGTATGGCCCCACCAGCCCGTCGAGGATGGCCTTCGCGTCGAGGACCTCACGGAGCTTGGCGTGCGAGGTGTTGTCGGCGGAGAGGACGGTCAGCGCGATGCCCCGGGCGTTGATCTCCTGGACCGCGGCCGTGGCCATCGCCTCCGCGTAGTCCTCGGCGGAGTAGCCCGGCGGGAACGGGAACGGCGTGGAGGTCGCCAGCCCGGAGGTGTCCTCGCCGATGTGGACGTCGGCGAGCACGGCGAAGGAGAACAGCAGCCGGCCGGGGGGCGGCGTGAGCGTCGTGAACGACCCCGGGTGATAGCGGTCATAGCGGCCCGGCAGCCCGTCCGACGACACCTGGTAGAAGTAGGTCCGTCCCGCCTCGAGCCCCTCGACCTCGGCGTGGTGGAAGGCGACCTCCTCCTCGAGCCTCACCGTCGTCCACGACAGCGGGTTCGGCGAGCTCCCGTACGAAACCGTCGTGTCCGACGGCAGCGGGGACCCCTCGGCGTCGCACGTCAGCCACGTCACCGTGAAGGACGAGTCACTGACGGTGACGAGCTCCACGTTGAGCGGCGCGCCCGGGACGCGCTCCTCGGCCCGCTGGCACGGACCGGGCGCCGCGACCGGCTGCTGGGCCACCCCCGGCGCGCCACCGGCCACGGCGACCGCCACGAGGAGGAGGGTGAGCGTTCGCCGCATCGCTGTGGGGTTCGACCCCGCGCCGGGTCGGTCCTTCCCGGGTCACCCGGCGGCTCGCCGGACCCCCTGCTCGCGGAGCAGCTCCTGGACGGCGGCGGCCACCTCGGCGGGATGGTCCTCGGGGACGAAGTGGCGGGCGCCCTCGATCCGACGGAGCGGCGCGTCCAGATCCCGGGCCAGGCGCGCGCCGTAGCGGACGGGCTGGAAGCGGTCGGCCACGCCCCAGACCACCCGGGCCGGCACGTCGAGCCCGCTCAGCCGGGGCGCCACCCCGAGCGTGTCGCGGACATCGAGGGAGCGCACCTGCCGGACGAACGCGGCGGGGCCGGCGGCCCGGTAGGGCTTCCAGTGGAGCTCGAACGACTCGCGGCGCCGGGCCGGGTCGTCGTGTCCCAGGAAGAACAACGGGGCCAGCATCCCCCGCAAGGCCTGCCGCGGCAGGCGCTCCACGAACGCGCCGGCCGCGCGGATCGCCTTGACGGGCGCGATCGGCCAGGAGTCGTACGAGATCGAGTTGACCAGGACCAGCCCCGCGCACCGCTCGGGGGCCCGGACCGCGGCGATCTGGACGACGCCGCCGCCGAGGTCGTGGCCGACCAGGATCGCCGGGCCGATCTCCAGCTCCCGCAGCCACGCCGCGAGGTACTCGGCCTGGCGCGCCACCGAGATGTCGCGGCCGTGCCCCTCGAGCATCGAGTCGCCGTAGCCGACCATCTCCCAGGCCAGGGTCCGGGCCTGCGACAGCAGGGGGGTGACATGACGCCAAAGGGCCGGCGAGGTCGGGATGCCATGGACCAGCACCACCGGCGTCCCCGCCCCCCGCTCCTCCCACCGCATGCGAACGCCGTCGATCGGCGCGTGCTTCGACGTCATGGCTCCTCCCCTATTCCGTCCGCCCCGTGGTCGCCCGTCGCGGCGCGGTCGTCCTCCACCATCCCGGGGGCGGCCAGCCCTCCCAGGGCCGCGCCCACGGAGGCGCCGGCGATGGCCCCCCCGACGGCGGCGACCGAGACGACCACCGCCTCGAACCCCCCGGTCGCGATCGCGGCGGAGGCCATGCCCACCCCCGCACCGAGGACCGCGCCTCCCGCGGCACCGACGGCCGCCTGCTGTACGGGCGTCCCCGGCGGCCGGGCCCGACGGCCCGGCGGCGGCAGGGGGCGCTCGACGCCCTCGGTCGTGTGACGTTCAGTCATGCGGAGGGACCTCGATGGCAGGATGCCCGCCCGGGACATACCGCAAACGTTTCGCGAACCGGACGGGGGGTAAACAGCGGCCGCCAGCACGGCCCGGGGGCCGCCGGCCCCGCGGGAGCCGGGCCCCCAGAAAGGAGCAAGCGGTGTCTCGGTGCCCGGTATGTGAGTCGGTCCGGATCGTCGTCGTCGTCAGCCCCGATCGCAGAGCGTTCTGCGCCCGCTGCGGCTCGCGATGGATCCAGGACGGCAGCGTGCAGCGCGCGATCCGGCGGCCGGCGGAGCCTGCCGCAGCCGCGTCCGAGACGCCCGCCTCGCCTCAGCCCGCCTGAGGGCCCGCTCCCACGGGCCTCACCCGGACGTGCGTGCGCCGCCTGCGGAACGCCACGGCGACCGCGGTGGCGGCCGCCACGGCGACGAGCCACCTCCCCCGTCCCGCGGCCAGCGCCGCCCGCTCGGAGCGGACCTGGACGCCCGGGTAGGCCAGGCGGGCGGAGGCCACGGCGGCCTCCTTCGTCCTGAACACCCGGTTGGCGACGATGTCGGCCGCCCCGGGGGCGCGGTACCGCCACTCCCAGGAGCCGTCTGGCGCCCTGCCAACCACGACCTCGGCCACGCTCATTCCGCCCCGGAACGGGCCGCCGACCCCTCCGGCGGCGCGGCCCCCACCGGGGTGCGGAACGGCACCTGGAGCAGGTCGGGGGCGCCGCTGTCGCGGAGGCGGCGCATCAGCCGGAACGTGACGACGCCGACGAGCATCGGCAGGACCAGCACCAGGACCTGGAACGCCACCGTGACGGCGGCGACCGGCACCGCGAACGTCTTGGCGACCACGTCGTTGCTGGCCGCCAGGAACAGCAGCCCGTAGAACGTCAGCCCCGCCGCCCCGATCGCCGTCCGGAGCGGATGGTCGCGGGGCCGATCGAGGAGGTGGTGCGGCGACCGGTCCCCGGTTGCCCGGGCCTCCAGGAACGGCCAGGCGTAGAGCAGCAGGAACGTCACCCCCGGGAGCAGGACGCCGGGGAAGAACGGGTTGGCGACGGTATGGCCCGCGACCCGGAGCTCCCACGGCGGGAAGAGCCGGAGCGCCCCCTCCAGCCAGCCGAGGTACCAGTCGGGCTGGGCCGGGGACGTCACGGCCGCGGCGTCGAACGGGCCGTAGAGCCACACCGGGTTGATCTGGAGGAGCCCGCCCATGGCCCCGAGCACCGCGGCGATGGCGAAGAACAGCCCGACCGACTTCGCGGCGTACGTCGGCCACAGCGTCGAGCCCACGACGTTGGTCTCGGTGCGACCGGGGCCCGCGTGCTGGGTGTGCTTCTGGTGCCAGATCAACGCCAGGTGGATCGACACCAGGGCGAACAGGACGAGCGGCACGATGAACACGTGGGCCACGAACAGCCGCGGGATCGTGGCGTGGGTCGGGAACTCGCCGCCGAACACCAGGAACGCCAGCCAGGTGCCGACGAACGGGATCGAGAGCGCCACCGAGTAGGCGATCCGCAGGCCGGTCCCGGACAGGAGGTCGTCCGGCAGCGAGTAGCCCGTGAACCCGTTGAACAGCGCCAGCAGCAGCAGCGTCAGCCCGATCATCCAGTTCACCTCGCGCGGGCGGCGGAAGGCGCCGGTGAAGAAGACCCGGCAGAGGTGGACGACGATCGCGCCGATGAAGACCAGCGCCGCCCAGTGGTGGGTCTGCCGCATCACCAGCCCGGCCCGCACGCTGAACGACAGCTCGAGGACCGAGGCGTAGGCCTCGGAGACCTCGACGCCACGTAGCGGCTCGTACGCACCCCGGTAGACGATCTCCCCGGCGCTGGGGACGAAGAAGAACGTCAGGAACGTGCCGGTCAGGACCAGCACCACGAAGGAGTACAGCGCGATCTCCCCGAGCATGAACGACCAGTCGTCCGGGAAGACCTTGTTGAGCGCCCGGTGGGCGAAGTCCGACGCCCGGAGCCGGTCGTCGAACCACCTCGCCAGCCGGCCGATCACGGCGTCTCCTCGGGCAGCTCCCAGAACGCCGGCCCCACCGGCTCGGGGAAGTCGCCCCGGGCCCGCAGGAAGCCGTCGGCCCCGACCTCCAGCGGGAGCTGAGGCAGCGCCCGGGTGGCCGGGCCGGCCACCGGCGCGGCACCCTGGGACACGTCGAACACCGACTGGTGGCACGGGCAGAACAGCTGCCGGGCCTGCGGCTCGTAGAGGCCGACCGGGCACCCCGCGTGCGTGCAGATCTTCGAGTACGCCACGTAGCCCTGCGGCGCCCAGTCCTCACGCCCGGGGGGCAGGCGGACGATCGTGGGGTCGACGCGGACCAGCACGGCCTGGGCGTCGGCCGCGTCGGTGTGGCCTTCGGGGAACACCGTGAGGACCCCGCCCTCCGCGAGGGCCGCGACGCTGACGGGGATCCCGTCCGGCGTGACCAACCGCGCCCCGGGAACCCACGCCGTCCGGAACAGCGTCCGCCCGGGCCGCGGGCCGAGCGAGCGGATCGGGAGGACGAGCGCGGCCGCGAGCGCCGCGAGCGCCCCGCCGAGCCCAGCCCGCAGCAGCCGCCTGCGCGTCAGCGCCCCTCCTCGGCGCACGTCGGCGGCCACGGCCCCGCGCTCGGCCGCCGTCGAGCCCAGCGGCTCCCGCTCCTCGACATAGGGCCCGTGCGGCAGCAGGTGCTTGCCCCACAGGACCAGCCCCACGGCCAGGCCACCGAGCGACAGGCCGATCAGCGCCCCCTCGACCTGCGGCTGCCCGCCCAGGGCGTAGACGACGGTGAGCCCGATCGACGCCGCCGCCGACACGACGAAGGCCCACAGGATGCGGCGCGGGGCCCGGCCGTCGTCAGCCATGGCCCTCCTCGTCGGGGGTCGGTGCCGGCCGCCCGATCCATCGGACGATCACCAGGAGGAGCAGCAGGCCCCCCGCCAGCGCGACGAACCCCTCGGCCACCGGGCCGAGGCGCTCCAGGGGCGCCCCGCCGCGGTCGTTCGGATCCTGGAGGTACAGCACGTACCGCACCACGGCGGCCAGTTCCTCGTCGCTCAGGGCCTCCGGCCCGAACTGGGGCATGTTCCCCGTCCGCAGGCCGGACCCGCCGATGCGGATCGCCTCCGCGATCTGGGTGGCCGTCAGCCCCTCGAGCTCCGGGGCCACCAGGCCGGAGGTCAGCGCGCCGCCGGTGCCGGTCGTCGAGTGACACGCCGCGCAGTTGTCCTGGTACAGGTCCTCCCCCCGGCTCAGGCTGGCCGATCCGACGTCGACCGTGGGGATCTCCGGGCCGGGCGGCCCGAACGAGTCCACGTACTCGACGAGCTCGCCGATCAGCTCGGGGCCATACGCCGGCGGGGCCCGGGCGATCTGCGCCTCGGGGTACTCCACGGGGTCGGCGATCGGCATCCGCCCCGTCGCCAGCATGAAGTCCACGGACGCCGCGCCGACGCCCCGCAAGGCTGGCCCGTAGAACGAGCCCTCGCCCCGGTCGCCGTGGCACCACGCGCAGTCGCGCAGGTACACGAAGCGCGCCCCCTCCACCCGGCCGGGCACCGTGGGTGTCGGGCCGGGCGCGGGCTGGGCGGCGGACGCCCCGCCGGGGACGCCGCCGGAAGCGAACGCGGCGAACGCCGCCGCCGTCAGCCCGGCCACCAGGGCCGCGCCGGCCGCCCGGCGCTCGGCGAGCCTCACGCCGACTCTCCCCGGGCCTGCACCGC
>DASZZY010000079.1:0-15335 GCA_036260395.1 Actinomycetota bacterium | reverse complement strand
CTGGCCACGGCGACCGCCGTGGCCAGCACGGCCGCTCGGCTGAAGCTCGCCGCGGACGGCCGGCGGGTGTACAGCGTCGGGCTGCGCCGGGTCCATCCGGCGATCACCGCGGTCGTGGAGCGGGCGGCCTTCATCGGAGGGTGCGACGCGGTCTCCACCCCGGCGGCAGCCGAGCTCGTCGGCGTCCCGCCGGTCGCCGCGACGGGACGGGACCTGGCCGTGATCCTCGGAGACCCGGAGGCGTGGGCGGCGGTGGCCCTGGACGGGCCGCCGGGGCCGACCGCGGTTGCGGTCGGCGGCACGGACGGCGAACGGCGGGCGGCGGTGGCGGCGGCCGAGGCCCTGGGGGGGCGCCTGGACTCCATCCGGCTCGATCTGTCGGACCCATCGCCCGAGGAGGTGGTCCGAGCGGTCCGCGAGGTGCGGTGGGAGCTCGACGGGCGGGGCCACTCCTCGATCCAGCTCACGGTCTGCGGCGACCTGGACGAGGACGCCGTCCGCGCGTCGGCTCGGTTCGTGGACGGCTTCGCGGTGGGGCAGCGCCTGGCGGCGGGCCCGGCGGTGCCACTGTCGTTCGATATCGTCGAGGTCGACGGGCGGCCGGCGGCGCCCCGGGGGACGCTCTCCGGCCGCAAGGCGCTGTGGCGGTGTGAGCGGTGCGGCAACCGGGGGATCGCCCCCATCCGGGCCCGCCCGGAGAGCTGTCCGCGTTGCGGCGGGCGTCTGGAGAGCCTGCTACGGGCCACGCTCCGGTGGGGCCGCCGCGAGTCGGCCGAAGAGGAGCCGGCCGTGATCCGGTCGCGGGCGCTCCGAGAGGCGGCCGACGCGGCCAGGGCCACCGGTTAGGAGGCGAGATGGAATACCCGAAGGACGTGAAGTACACGACCCAGCACGAATGGGCGGTGCCCGAGGACGGGCGGGTGCGCGTCGGCATCACCGACTTCGCCCAGGACGCCCTCGGGGACGTGGTGTACGTGGACCTGCCCGAGCCGGGGACCGAGGTTCGAGCCGGCGAGGCGTTCGGCGAGGTGGAGTCGACAAAGTCGGTGTCCGACCTCTTCAGCCCGGTCTCGGGGCGGGTGAGGGAGCGCAACGAGGAGCTGGGCGATACCCCCGAGCTCGTGAACCAGGACCCCTACGGCGAGGGCTGGATGGTGGTGATCGAGATGTCCGACCCGTCGGAGCTCGACGACCTCCTCGACGCCGATACGTACCAGCGCCAGGTCGACGAAGGATCCGAAGCCTGAGCCGAAGGGCGCCATCGACCGCAGGACCAGCCTGAGGCGCCGTCACCCCCCTGCTCGCATCGAGGCCCCGCTCCGCGCGGACGCTCGGGGCCTACCTCGGGTTCATCCGGACTGACCCTGGACCTCCCGCTGCGCCGGCCCTCAACGCCCGCACGCCGTCTCGCTCCCGTTCACGGCACCCGTTGACCCTGCTGTACCTCTCGTATACATTCACGTCTCGACCTCTGGTTCACCCTGGAGGGGAGGGACACGTGTATTGCACGAGGTGCGGTCACCGGAACCCGGCGGACGCCAGGTTCTGCAGCAAGTGTGGCCATGCGCTTCAGGACGAGACGACCCTCACGCTGAGCCCCACCGAGATCGAGGACGAGACCGGGGAGGACGTCTACCTGCCGCTCGACGAGCTGGCCACCGATCAGGCGCTGCTCGTCGTCCGGCGCGGTGACAACGCCGGGTCGCAGTTCCTGCTCGAGAACGACGTCACGACGGTGGGCCGGCACCCGGAGAGCGATATCTTCCTCGACGACATCACGGTGTCCCGGCGGCACGCCGAGATCCGGCGGAAGGACGGCCGCTTCGTGATCTACGACATGGGCTCGCTGAACGGCAGCTACGTCAACCGCGATCGCGTCGACAACACCCAGCTCGCCAACGGCGACGAGATCCAGATCGGAAAGTTCAAGCTGGTGTTCTTCACCGGCAGGGCGGACTGAGAGCGATGGCCCGGGATTACCTCTCGATCGGGGAGGTCCTGGTCAACCTGAAGCCTGAGTTCCCGGACGTCACGATCTCGAAGATCCGGTTCCTGGAGAGCGAGGGGTTGATCCACCCGGAGCGGACGGCCTCGGGGTACCGGAAGTTCTACGAGCAGGACGTCGACCGGCTCCGGATGATCCTCAAGCTCCAGCGCGACGAGTACCTCCCGCTGCGGGTGATCCGCCAGCGGCTCGAGGAGACCCCCGATGGGCAGGCCTCGGCGTCGGCCCCCGCCCCGCGCGAGGTTGAGGAGGATCTGCCCGCGCCCGCCACGGACCTCCAGATGCCCGCGGACGAGCTGGCCGCCGCGACGGGCGTCGACCGCTCGGTGATCGACGACCTGACCTCGTACGGGCTGCTCCGCCCCGAGCGCCTGAACGGCGAGCCCTTCTACGGCGGCGACGACGTGGTGATCGTCCGGGTCGTGAAGGACCTCCTGAAGTACGGCGTCCAGGCCCGACACCTGACGATGTATCGGCACTTCGCCGATCGCGAGGCCTCGTTCTTCCAGCAGATCGTCCTGCCGATGCTCCGCCAGCGGAACCCCGAGGCCCAGCGCGCCGCGTCCGAGGCCGTGGCCGAGCTCAGCCGGGTCTCCCGCCGGCTCAAGCAGGCGCTGCTCCGGGCGAACCTGCGGCCGTACGCCGGCTGAACCGCCGGTATCCTTCTCGCCCGATGCCTGGAGCCCGGAGCCTCGCCGCGGTGGCCTGTGCGCTCGCGCTTTGCGCGTCGCCCGTGGCCGCCCAGTCGCCGCCGCCTCCGACCCCCGTGCCCCCCACGGGGTCGCCGTCGCCGTTCCCGACCGCGCTCGAGACGCCATCTCCCTCGGTCGAACCGCCGGAGCTGTCGGCCGAGGCGGCCGCGCTCGTGGACCTGGACACCGGCCAGGTCCTGTTCCAGCAGCGGGGGAAGGAGCGCCGGCCGATCGCCAGCACGACGAAGATCATGACGGCGCTGTTGGTGCTCGAGGCGGTCCCGGCCGACGACGTGGCCACGATCACCTCGAACGCCGCGTCGCAGGGCGGGGCGACGATGGACCTCCGGCCCGGCGAGCGCATCACCGTCAAGGAGCTGCTCTACGGGCTGATGCTGACGTCGGCCAACGACGCGGCCGTGGCGCTGGCCGAGCACATCGCCGGCACCGTGGAGGCGTTCCTCGAGCGGATGAACGAGCGGGTCCACCAGCTGGGGCTCCGGGCCAGCCGGTTCGAGAGCCCGAACGGCCTCGACGACCGCGGGTACTCGACGGCCCTCGACCTGGCGGCGATCACCGTGGAGGCGTACCGCAACGACACGTTCGACGAGGTGGTAGCCACGCGGTTCGCGAGGATCCCGGCGCCCGAGGGCCCCGCCCGCAGGCTCCAGAACCGGAACGCGCTGCTGTGGCTGTACCCCGACGCCATCGGCGTCAAGACGGGCTTCACGTCGGCTGCGGGGTTCTGCCTGGTGGGAGCCGCCGAGCGGGACGGCCTGCGCCTGGGCGCCGTGGTCCTCGGCGCGCCGACGGAGGCCTTCAGCGACACCGCCGCGCTGCTCGAGCACGGGTTCAGGACCTTCGAGCGCCGGACCGTGGTGGAGGAGGGCCAGCCGTTCGGCGAGATCCGGGTCCAGGGGCGTCCGGTGCCGGTGAGGGCCGACGTCGAGCTGGAGCTGCTGCTCCGCCGCGGCCAGGAGGTGGAAGAGCGCGTGGTTGCCGAGCCCGGCCTATCGCTCCCGCTGGCGGCGGGGGAGCGGGTCGGGGTGGTGTCGATCCGCTCCGGCGACGAGCGCCTGGCCTCCGTGCCGCTGGTGACGGCCCGCGCGGTGGCCTCGCACGGCGAGGGGCTGCCGGCCGTCCGGCCCTGGTGGGAGCGGGCCTGGGACGCGGTGACGTCGTTCGTCGGCGGCCTCATCCGGGCGATCTTCGGCTGATCCCCGACCATCGCTCCGTTGATCGGAGCCATCCGCGGTCGACCCCGCGCTATCATCGGCGCAGGTGGACCCGCCGGCGACCGTCCTCTACTCCGCCTCGGACATCGAGGAGCAGGTCCGGCGGCTCGGCCGGGAGATCAGCCGGGACTACCGTGGCCGCGACCCGGTGCTGATCTCGATCCTCCGGGGCGGGGCCATCTTCCACGCCGACCTCCTGCGCGCGGTCGACCTCAGGGCCAGCGTCGACTTCATGTCGATCTCGTCCTACGGGGCCCGTTCCTCCGGCGTGGTCCGCATCATGAAGGACCTCGACCAGGACATCCTCGGCCGCGACGTGATCCTCGTCGAGGACATCGTCGACACGGGGCTGACGCTCTCGTACCTCGTGTCCGCGCTCCGCGACCGGGGCCCGGCGTCGCTCGAGGTGTGCGCGCTCCTCGACAAGTCGGTCCGACGGATCGCCCCCGTCGAGATCGCGTACCGGGGGTTCGACTGCCCGGACCGGTTCGTGCTGGGGTACGGCCTGGACTACGAGCAGCGGTACCGGAACCTGCCGTTCATCGTGGCCGTCGACGACCTCGAGGCGCTGACGCGCGACCCCCTGGTGCTGGTCGATCTGCTGGTCGGCGACGCCCGGTAGCTCGTTGGTTGCCGGATCGCTGGAGGAGGGGATACATTGGCTGAGGGCCGATGATCGAGATGACACTCATCGGGGTCCGGGTCGAACTGCCGGGTAATCAGCCCATCGTCCTGCTGAAGGAGCGCGACGGTGAGCGCTACCTCCCGATCTGGATCGGGACGGCGGAGGCCACGGCGATCGCCTTCGCCCTTCAGGGCGTGGTCACCGCCCGGCCCATGACCCACGACCTCATGAAGAACGTCCTCGAAGAGCTGGGCGTCAACGTCGAGCGGATCATGATCACCGAGCTCCGCGAGGGGACGTTCTTCGCCACGATCCACATGGCCCAGAACGGCTCGAGCTACGAGATCTCCTCCCGGCCCTCCGACGCCATCGCCCTCGCCGTCCGGGTCGGCGTGCCGATCTTCGCCAACGAGGACGTGCTGTCCGAGGCCAGCATCGTGATCCGCGAGGACGAGGAGCAGGAGGAGGAGGTCGAGAAGTTCCGGGAGTTCCTGGAGAACGTCCGTCCCGAGGACTTCGGCGAGTAGCTCGCCTCGTTGACACCCCCCTCCGGCGAGGGTAGGCTGGCGCACGCTCGTGTAACTACGGAGTTGTCATGCCTGAGGACGACCAGGGCTACCGGATCCCCGAGGTCCAGCGGATCGTGGGGATCTCCTATCGCCAGCTCGACTACTGGGCCAGGACCGGCCTGGTGCGGCCCAGCATCCGGGACGCCGGCGGCTCCGGGACCCAGCGCCTGTATTCCTTCCAGGACCTCGTCGAGCTCAAGACGATCAAGAAGCTGCTCGACGCCGGCGTCTCCCTCCAGCGGATCCGGAAGGCCATCGGGTTCCTGCGAGAGCACCTCAAGAGGGGTCCCCACGGGGTTACGCTGATGTCGGACGGGCAAAGGATCTACGCGTGCGAGTCGCCGGACGAGGTGATGGACCTGCTCCAGCGGGGGCAGGGCGTCTTCGGGATCGCCGTCGACAAGGTGTGGACGGACGTCGAGGGCTCCCTCCGGAAGACGGCCAGGGCGGCGAGGGCCGGAGGGGCTTGACCCCCGCCGCGACCGCGGAAGCGCTCAAGAGCGAGACCGTCCCCTTCGCCCACGCCAGCGAGCGCCAGTTCGCACGGCTGCTGGACTTCTACCAGATCGAATGGGACTACGAGCCGAGGTCGTTCGACCTGGAATGGGACCGCAACGGCAACGTCACGCAGCAGTTCACCCCCGACTTCTACCTGCCCGCCTTCGACCTGTACATCGAGATCACCACGATGAACCAGAAGCTCGTGACCAGGAAGAACCGCAAGGTCCGGCGCCTGAAGGAGCTCTACCCCGAGGTCAACTGCAAGGTCTTCTACCAGCGGGACTACCTGTCGCTGGTGACCAAGTACGGGCTGGAGGACCGGCGGACCGGTTAGCGGTGGGGCGGGGGCTCCGACTAGAATCCGGCCGCCCCCTCGATCGACGCTGACCCGACGTGCGATTCGCCCCCCACACCGACCAGGACGTCCGGGAGATGCTGGAGGCCCTCGGGCTCTCGACCCTGGACGAGCTCTACGCGCACGTCCCCGCGGACGTGATGCTCGACCGGCCCCTCGACCTGCCGGCCGGCGTGTCGGAGATGGAGCTTCTCGACGACCTGCAAGCGCTGGCGGCGCGGAACCGGCACGCCGACGACCTGGTGTGCTTCGCGGGCGGAGGGGCGTACGACCACTACGTCCCGGCCCTGGTGTGGGCCCTGGCCGGGCGATCGGAGCTCCAGACCTCGTACACCCCGTACCAGCCGGAGCTGTCCCAGGGCGTGCTCCAGGCGCTGTACGAGTACCAGTCGATGATCTGTCGCCTGACGGCCCTCGAGGCGTCGAACGCCTCGCTGTACGACGGCGCCACGGCCCTGGTCGAGGCGGTCAACCTGGCGCGGGGCGCCACCGGGCGGCAGCGGGTGCTGGTGGCCCGGACCGCGGACCCCCGCCACGTGGAGGCCTTGCGGACGTACGGCGTGGGGGCGGGGTACGAGCCCGAGCCCTTCGGGCGTGGGGGAGCGGTCGAGCCGCCGGACGCGGGCGACGACGTGGCGTGCGTCATCGTCCAGCACCCGAACGCCTTCGGGGTGCTCGAGCCGGCCCGCGAGGTGTTCGGCGCCGCCCGGGAGCGTGGCGCCCGGGCCATCCATGTCTTCGACCCGCTGGCCCTCGGGGTCCTGGCACCGCCCGGTGAGCTCGGCGCCGACATCGCCGTGGCCGAGGGGCAGGCCCTCGGCAACCACCTGAACTACGGGGGACCGTACCTCGGGATCATCGCCACGAGGATGGAGGACGTCCGGCGGCTGCCGGGGCGCATCGCGGGGGAGACGGTGGACGCCGACGGGCGCCCCGGGTACGTCCTGACCCTGCAGGCGCGCGAGCAGCACATCCGCCGGGAGAAGGCGACCTCGAACATCTGCACGAACCAGACGCTGATGGCCATCGCTGCCGCCGTGTACCTGGCCTGGCTGGGGCCCGAGGGGCTCCGCGATCTGGGCGAGGCGTGCGCGGCGAAGGCCCGCTACGCGGCCGACCGGCTGACCCAGCACGGCGCGGTTCGACTCACGCATCCCGACCTGCCGTTCTTCAAGGAGTTCGCGCTGTCGTTCGACCGGGCGTCGCCGCTCGAGGTCCGCGACGCGCTGATCGAGCGCGGGTTCCTGGTCGGGCCGGTGGTCCACGACTCCCTGCTGGTGGCCTGCACCGAGCGCCGGACCCGCGAGGAGATCGACGGGCTGGCCGAGGCGCTCGCGGGGGTCCTGGAATGAGCGTCGAGCCGAGCGGGGTCCCGCCGGGCGAGGCCCCGCGCAGGGGCGCTCCCGTCCGGGTCGGCGACCCCGACCTGCCGCGCACGCTACGGGACCTGTCCCGCCCCGGCCGGAGGGCGTCGTCCCTCCCGGCCCTCGACGTGCCGGTCGCGGAGCTCGCCGGGGAGCACCGCCGGGCCACGCCGGCGGAGCTGCCGGAGGTGGGGGAGCGCGACCTCGTCCGCCACTACACGCGGCTGGCCCAGCGCAACTACGGCGTCGACACGGGGTTCTATCCGCTGGGGTCGTGCTCGATGAAGTACAACCCGAAGGTCGCCGAGACGGCGGCGTCGCTCCCGGGGTTCCAGCGGCTGCACCCGGCGCAGCCGGACGACACCGTCCAGGGGGCGCTCGAGCTCCTGTGGCGGCTGGAACGAGCGCTCTGCGAGATCACCGGCATGGCGGCCGCGACCTTCCAGCCGGCCGCGGGCGCGTCTGGCGAGCTCACCGGCCTCCTCATCATGCGGGCGTTCCACCGCAAGAACGGCGACCCCCGCCGGCGCATCGTGATCCCCGACTCGGCCCACGGCACGAACCCCGCCTCGGTCCGGATGGCCGGGTACGAGGTGGCCACGGTGCCGTCGGACGCCCGCGGGCTGGTGGAGCTCGGGGCGCTGGAGAAGCTGGTCTCCGACGACGTGGCCGGGCTCATGATCACGAACCCGAACACGCTCGGCCTGTTCGAGGAGGACATCCTGGAGATCGCCCGCACCATCCACGAGGTCGGCGGCCTCCTGTACTACGACGGGGCGAACCTCAACGCGATCCTCGGCCGCGTCCGGCCCGGCGACATGGGCTTCGACATCGTCCACATGAACACCCACAAGACGTTCGCCACCCCCCACGGCGGTGGGGGACCGGGGGCCGGGCCGGTGGCGGTCCGCGAGCGCCTGGTGCCGTTCCTACCCGCCCCGGTGGTCCGCCGCGACGAGGACGGGCGGTTCCTGCTGGAGCACAACCGGCCGGAGTCGATCGGCCGGATCCACGGCTGGGGCGGCAACTTCGGCGTCCTGGTGCGGGCCTACGCGTACGTGTTCGGCAACGGGGGGGACGGGCTCCGCGAGGTGGGCGAGCGGGCGGTGCTCAACGCCAACTATCTGGCCGAACGGGTCAAGGGGGAGTTCCCGCTGGCCTTCGAGGGCCGGCCGATGCACGAGTTCGTCTCCACGGCCAAGCCGCTCAAGAAGCACGGCGTCCGGGCCATGGACGTGGCCAAGCGGATCATCGACCTGGGGTTCTATCCGTCGACCGTGTACTTCCCGCTGATCGTGGACGAGGCGCTGATGGTGGAGCCCACCGAGACGGAGTCGCGGGAGTCGCTGGACGCCTTCGCCGACGCCATGCTCCAGGCCGCCCGCGAGGCGAACGAGGATCCTGAGGTCTTGAAGGAAGCGCCGATCACCGCGCCGGTCCGCCGCCTCGACGAGGCCCGCGCCGCCCGCCAGCTCAAGATTTGCTGGTAGGCGTCTGCAAGCGCGCGTCAACCTGTGTTGACAGACGGCGATGGAGTCAACTAATATTGACGTATGCAGGGGGCTACCAAGCTCGCGGGCGAGGCCTCCAGTAAGGACCCGGCGGTTGGGCTCTCGGCGGTGGTGTCACTCCGGGTGCTGCTGGAGTCCCTCGAGGAGCTCCAGGTCCGGAACGCCCGGGCGCTGGGATGGTCTTGGGAGCAGATCGGCCATGCCCTCGGGGTGACGAAGCAGGCCGTCCACCGCAAGTATGGCCGGCGCCGGTGGAGGAGGCGCTAGGTGTTCGAGAACTTCGATCCCGGCGCTCGCGAGGTGGTGCACCTGGCCCAGGAGGAATCGCGGGCGCTGGGCCACAACTACGTGGGGACGGAACATCTCCTGCTGGCGCTGTTCGCCGACACAGGACTGGGCGGTACGGTTCTCCGGTCGTTCGGGGTGCAACGAGGGGCCGTGTTGGCCCAGCACCGGGGGATCGTGGGTCCTTGCGATCGCGCGGCAGCCAGGCCTCCGGACCCCTCGGCGCTCGGGGCCATCGGCGTCGACCTCGACGAGGTCCGGCGGCGGGTGGACGCGGCTTTCGGTCCCGGCGCCCTGGAAGGGACAGACGCCTGGCGCCGGCACGCCCGCCTGCGCCTCACCGATCGATCGAAGAAGGTGTTCGAGCTGGCAGTGAACGAGGCTCGATCACTGGGCCATGCCTCAGTGCGGAGCGAGCATCTCCTCCTCGGGCTCGCGGCGGTGGAGGAGGGCCTGGCGGCTCAGGTGCTCGCCCGACTCGGGGTGCCTCCCTGGAAGGTCCGCGTGGCCGTGCTGGAGCGGCTGCGCCGGCTGGCCTGACGCTCGAAGGCTCCCCGATCTGGACCGTCCGGTCGCGCCTACCTCAGCTGGCGATACCCGGGGTCGCCGTGGGTGACGCCGGGAGGCCGGCCGTCGTCTCGGCGACGAGGTGGTCGACCACCGCCTTCAGGTCGCCGGTCTCCTGGTAGACGGCGAGCTGGCGATCCGCGCTGGTGCCGTCCTCCAGGATCTTGAGGGCATACTCGCAGTCGGCGCGGGAGCCGAGCTCGTCCACGACGTCGTCCACGAACTCCAGGAACTCGTGGACGAGCTGGCGCTCGGGGAGCTCCTCTCGCCGCCCGAAGTCGATCAGCTTGCCGTCGATCCCGTGGCGCATGGCCCGCCACTTGTTCTCGCGGATCAGCCGCGGCGCGTACTTCCGGAACCCCAGGTTCTGGCGGCGGAGCCTGAGCAGCTTGGCCACGAAGGCCTGGGTCAGCGCGGCGAAGCAGATCGTCTCGTCGATCCGGGTGGCGGCGTCGCACACCCGGAACTCCAGCGTGGGGTAGAGGTGGTGGGGGCGGAGGTCCCACCAGATCTTCGAGCCGTCCTGGATGGAGTTCGTCTTCATCAGCAGCGAGACGAAGCTCTCGAACTGCCCCCAGGACTCGAACTCCGGCGGGATGCCGGTGCGGGGGAATCGTGACCACAGCACGCTGCGGTAGGACTTCAGGCCGGTGTTCCGGCCCATCCAGAACGGGCTGGAGGTCGACAGGCACAGCAAGTGGGGGAGGATGTACCGGGCCTCGTTGAAGACGTCGATCCGCAGGTCCCGGTCCGGGATCCCGATGTGGATGTGGAGCCCGAAGATCAGAAGCTCCCGGACCACGTCCTGCATCTCCTGCTCGAGGTTCTTGTAGCGGTCCTTGTCGGTCACCAGTTGCTGGTCCCACCGCGAGAACGGGTGGGTCCCGGCGGAGGCCAGCCGGAGCCCCGAGCGGCCGAGGATCTCCACCAGCGAGCTGCGGAGGCGGACGATCTCGGCACGGGCCTCCGAGACGTCGGCGCAGATCTTCGTCCCGACCTCGACCACCGACTGGACCATCTCGGGCTTCACGTCGTCGCCCAGCGTGGGGCGGGTCTCCTCGAGGATCGCGTCGATGTGGGCCCGGAGCTCGCCGGACGCGTCGACGATCTGGAACTCCTCCTCGATCCCGATCGTGAGCCGCTCCGGCTCCACGTCGGGATGCTGGACCGCCGGGAGGTCCGAGGTCAACCCGGGTGGGTCCCCCGGCGGGGGAGCGGCCCCCCACCCGGCGTCAGGACAGCGGCTTGACCACCATCACGAAGATGATCCCCGCCCACAGCAGCAGGTCGACCGCGACCATCACCCGGTCCACGGGACGCCCGAGCAGGGCGGCGAGCTCGGCGCTCGGGGCGTCGTGGGGGCTGGCCGCCGCGGCCTGCTCGATCCGCTTGGCCCGCGGCGTCCAGTACCCGAGCCCGATGCCGAGGATCAGCGCGGCCAGGATGTAGGCCAGGATGAGCCAGCCCTGGGTGAGGTCGAACGGCCCCACCACGGCGGTGATGATGCCGAAGCCGACGCCGAGGATGAACGCGCCCCCGCCCACGGGGTCGAGCCGCTTCCCCACGGCGTTCGCCCGGCGGATCGCGGGGACGTCCCGGGCCCGTTCCACCCCCATCAGGTAGAGCTCGCCGCCGACGAAGATGCTCACGGCGGCGAACATCAGGAGGATATGCACGAACTTCAGGTACACCATGCGGTCCTCCTTGGCGACAGACGAGGGGGAAGGCTACGAGGCGCGGCGGAGAGGTGTCAATGCCACGGAGCCGGCCGGGCGAAGCCCTATGGAGGGTGAAGAACTACTAGACATAATCATCCTTATGGGGGATTAGCCGGGAGCCACGGAGGGCCCAGCGAGGGCTCGGGAAGCCCCCGGCTCAGGCCTCCGCGGGCCGCTCCAGGGGCCGGCGGAGCAGGCGGTCGCGCAGCGCCCACAGGAACACGTGCCACAGCGCCTCGAGCACGATCCCCCGCGACAGCTTCGAGTGGCCGTGGCGGCGCTCGGCGAAGGTGATCGGCACCTCCCCGACCGACAGGCCCCGCCGCCACGCCCGGTAGGCCAGCTCGATCTGGAAGGCGTACCCCTCCGAGCGGACCTGGTGGGTGATGAGCTCCCGGATGGCGTCGCGCCGGTACGCCCGGAAGCCGCTGGTCGAGTCGGCCACCGGGAGGCCGAGCAGGACCCGAACGTAGAGGTTGCCGCCCCGGGACAGGACCCGGCGGAACAGGCTCCAGTTCCGCACGGCGCCTCCCGGGACGTAGCGGCTCCCGACCACCAGGTGATGGTCGCGGGCCGCCTCCAACAGCCGCGGAAGCTCCTCCGGGGAATGGGAGAGGTCGGCGTCCATCTCGACCACGAGGTCGTAGCCCTCCGCGATGGCCCGCACGAACCCGTCCAGGTAGGCGCTCGCCAGCCCCCCCTTCTCCGGGCGGTCGATGAGCGTCACGCGCGGCTCCCGCTCGGCCAGCTTCCGGACGATGTCCCCGGTGCCGTCCGGCGAGGAGTCGTCGACGACCTTGACGTCCACGTCGGCCGCCGAGAGCAGGCGGTCCACGACCTGCTCGATCGTGTCGCGCTCGTTGTAGGTCGGGAGGACCACCGCGGCCCGGGGGTTGGCCGGCAGCGGCTCCGCCGTGCGGCGGCGGGCCCGCCGGGGCGTCAGCAGGGCCAGGGCCGCGCCGGCCAGGTACAGCGGCGGCAGCCACCCCCCGATCCGGTTGAACGGCGTCCGCCCGGAGGCCTCCCGAACCGCCCCGCGGAGGACGGCCGGCTCGAACAGCGGCGTGGAGGCCACCACCTCGCCGGCGGGCGAGATCAGCCCGCTGATGCCCGATAGCGCGGCGTGGACCACCCACCGGCCGTTCTCCACCGCCCGCATCTCCGACAGGACCAGGTGCTGGGCCGGCGCCGCGCTCCGTCCGAACGTCGAGTTGTTGGTGGAGACGACCAGGAACGACTCGTCCGCGCCCACCACCCGGCGGACCTCGCCGGGGAAGGCGTTCTCGAAGCAGATGATCGCCGCGAACCACCCGGCGGGGATGGCGAACGTCCCCGGCCGGGTGCCGGGCGTCAGGTCGGCGCGGACCCGCTCGATGTCCGGCACCCACCCCAGGAACCGGCGGAACGGGACGTACTCCCCGAAGGGCAGCAGGTGGTTCTTGGCGTACCGCCCGACGATCCGCCCGTCTGCGCCGTAGAGCAGGTTCTCGTTGAACAGGCGGCCCTCGGCACCCGTGGTGATGGCCCCCACCAGCGTCGGGGCTCGAACGGTCCGGACCGCGGAGGTGACCAGCGCCTGCAGCGCCGGATCGCGGGTGGGGTCCTGATCCAGCGCGTTCTCCGGCCAGACGACCAGGTCCGGGCGCTCGCCGGCCAGCCCCACGTGCGCGCGAGCGTGGTTCTCGGCGACGAACCGGTCCACGAGGATCCGCGACGCGGTCCCGACCTCCTCCGGGACGTTCCCCTGGACCACGGCCACCGAGACGGGCTCGCCGTGGGCGGCCGGTAGCGGGATGGCCACGGGGAGCACCGCCAGCGCCACGGCCGGCGCCAGCAGCCGGGCGCCGCTCCCCCACCGGGGGAGCCGTGCCAGCGCCGCCACCACCAGCGCGCTGACCGCGGCGATGACGAACGACAGCCCCAGCGTCCCGATCACCGAGGCCAGCGGGAGCAGCAGCGGGTTGTCGTGCGCCGTGTCGCCGAGCCCCACCCAGTTCCATCCCCCGAACGGCCACTGGCTGCGGAGCCACTCGATGGCCGCCCAGCCGGCCGCCACCGCCAGCGCAGACCGGAACGGCCGCCCGTCCCGCCACACGGCCGCCACGTAGGCGAAGGCCCCCGCGTACCAGGCGCCCAGCGACAGGACCAGCACCGCCCACCCGAGGGCCGTGACGGGGACCAGCCAGGAGAGCAGGAGCCCGTAGAACGCCACGCCGAACACGAACCCCGCCACGGCCCCCCGCCGGGCCCGGGCGCCCCGGACCGCCGCCAGGATGGGCACCAACGCCACCATCCCCAGCGGGCCGAGGTCGGCAGGAGGGAGCGCCAGCCACAGCAGGAGCCCGGAGACGGCCGCGGCGGCGACCAGGATCGGGAGGGAGCGCGGGGGCGCGGTCAGGCGCAGTCGCGGCAGAACATGCGCTTCTTGTCTGCCAGCTGGCTGCGATGCTTCACGAGGAAACACTTCTTGCACACGAACTCCGTGGGCTGCTGCGGCACGACCTTGACGGCGAGGGGCTCCACCCGGTCGGTCGGGCCGGTGGCCAGGATGGGCTCGTCCTCGGGCTCCTCTTCGGGGCCCGTGTCGTCCTCGCCCTTCTTGGCCAGCAGCTCGTCCAGGCTGGCCTCGGCCGGCTCGGGGGCGGCCGTCTCCTCTTCCTCTTCTTCTTGGCTCAGGGTCTCTTCGTGCTCCACGGCCGTTCCTTCCCGGGACGGGCCATTGTACGCCCGCCGGTCAAGTTCGGCCGCGATCACGACAACCGGAACGCCGCCCGGTGGATTCCCCGGACACCCCCAGGATACGAGAAGGACCCACAGAGACCTTTGGGGCCGCGGCGCCGGGGCGCCGCGTTCTCTACTCAGCCTCTGTGGGTCCTTCGCGCCGCCAGGGCGGTGGCGATGCGCCAGCCATGCTAGTCCCGCTCCCCCGCGGGTGTCAACCGCGGGTCAAGGGTCGACCCGGGCGCCGCCCGCACCTTCGAGTGCGGGTCGAGGGTTTGCCGTCCCCGATCGGGCGATCGTGTCGGCGGGAGGCGGTATCCTTCGCCAGGATGGAGGGGGGTGTGCGCCTCGAGGCCGGCTGAGGCCCTGGCCGGGGCCGACCTCGCCGACAGCCGGGGGCTCGACCAGGCCGCATCGTTCGTGGTCGACCTCCTCGAGCGGCCGGCATCGGAGATCCGGGTCGCCGAGGGCCAGCTGGGGCTGGCCGAGGACGTGGTCCTCGACGGCCACCCCGACGGCTTCGACCTCCACCCGCTCTCCCCCACCTCCCCCGGCGCCGTGTGGGCCGTGGACGGCGGCTCCTGCGTGATCGCCGACGGACGGTCGTTCCAGGTCGCCGCGTACCGGGCGGCCCGCGTCCGGTTCGCCGGCGGCGTGACCCAGGTCGTCGACGCCCCGCCGCTCACGGTGCGGGCGCTGTCCCGCGACGAGCTCCGGGCCGTAGCCCGCAAGGCCCTCACGGAGCTGTGCGGCGCGGAGCCGGAGCGGCTCCCGGAGCTCCCCCGGCCGGTCGACGGGCTCCGCGAGTGGGCGGAGTGGGCCCAGGTGCGACGGACGATCGCCGAGGCCGACGCCGGGGACCTGGTGCTCGTGGACGGCTCGCTGCACGGCGGGCCGCTGGTCCCTCCGGAGGTGGTCCGCGCCGTCCACGGGGAGGCGCTGGTCCGGGGGGTGCTGCTGGCCGGCGTGGTCAAGGCCTCGACGCTGTTCTGGGGGCGGAACGCCCCGCTGGTCGGTCTCCTCAAGCGCCGGGCCGACCGCGAGGTGGGGCGGATCCCGTGGGCGGCGCTGATCTCCACCGACCCCTCGTTCGCCCGGCTGTACGTGGGGGACATCTTCGTGGCGCACCTGGCCCCCACCGCGCCACACGCGTTCCGGGTCGACGTGGCCCGGGGCCCGGGAAGAGC
>DASZZY010000078.1:0-20473 GCA_036260395.1 Actinomycetota bacterium | reverse complement strand
GCCCCCGCCACCGCCGCCGGAGGAGGACACCGGGGACGTCACCGGCACGGTGTCGCAGAGCCGGAAGGCACCCATCGCCGGAGCGACCGTGTCGTGGTCCGGCCCGGAGTCCGGCTCCACCACCACGGACGCCGCCGGGTCGTACCTGGCCGCCGAGCTCGTGCCCGGGACCTATACGTTCACCGCGTCGGCTTCCGCGTGCCGCGCCAGGTCCGCCCAGGTCACCGTCAGCGGGGGATCGACCACCACGCAGGACTTCCGGCTCCGGTGCTGAGCCGGGTCCGCGAGGGGGGCTGGGGAGGAACCAGGCGATCATCGAGGCTGCTCGGATGTAGCCCCGCCCTCTTCCGACCGCCGAGTTGAGCGCGGTGGCTCCCAGGGCCGTTCGATCGGGACGACCCGATGGCCCGGATCCGCCATCGCCTCGAGGGCCCCTGAGTCGAGGATCTCGACGCTCGCGTAGCTGAGACGCAGCCACCCTTGCTCCTCGAACGATCGAAGCACCCGGTTCACCGAGGAGCGCTGGACCCCGAGCATCTGCGCGATCGCCGACTGGGAAACCGTCAGGCGGCGCCCTTCCGCTTCCCCCATGAGGAGCCGGGCGATCCGCTCCGACAGCGTCCTTCCGAGGAGCTGGCGGATCCGGGCGCGCGTCTCCAGAACCTGCCGGCTCATCTCCTGCAGCAGCAGCCGGGCCAGAGACGGGGTTGTCTCCAGGAGGCGACGCACGTCCATGGCGAGGAACAGCGCCTCCACGGAGGTGACCGTGCGAGCGGTGACGTCGGCCGGCCGATCGAGGAGCGCGTACGACAGCCCGACGAGCTCACCTCTCTTCGCGATGTCGACGATGCCTCGGCCGCGCCCGGCTCCGACCGAGAGCTCGACCAGCCCACGCCGTATCGCCCACGCGCCGTTGGGCACGTCGCCTGGCGCGAACAGCACCTCGCCCCGCGCCATCCGGCGCACGGTCAACGACGGCCGTATCACCGCGATGTGATCGGCACGGACGGTTCGCGGATCCCGCGAATCGAGCCGGGAGATCAACCAGGCGGCATCCTTGATCGAGACGCCCATCACGTCATCGCCGTGGCGACGGTGTGCCCGTCACATCCATGAAGGTCCGCGTGAGGTCCAGGGGCGCCGTCACCCCCGCCAGATGCCGGAGGTCGGTCCGGTTACAGCTACGCACTCCCTGAGATACGCACCGGCCCCGGCCGCGGATTGGTGGCACGGAACTCTGTCGGGATTGGAGCAATCACGCCGGTGACTCGTACGGGGCCGGGTAACTCGACGATCGACCCGACTACAGGAGGATGACCGTGAACGCGAAGAAGACCGTCACATCGCTCGCTCTCGGTTTCGCCTTGGCCATCGGTGGCGCCGCCTGCGCCGAGGAAGAACCTCCGGCGGTGGATCCGGGGGTCGAGGAGGAAGCTCCGGCGGATGAGGAGCCGGCCAACGGCACCGAGACCTTCCCGCCGGAGCCTGAGCCGGAGGAGCGCGACGAGGGCGTCCCGCCCGACCCCAACGAAGGCGAGGACGGATCGGAGTGAGGTCGCCGGGCCTTCGCCCGACGACGGGATCGCGCGATCAGCGGAGCAGGCTTGCCGCCGCCCGCGCGCGCAGCTCGGCTCCCGTCCCGAACTGGGACGCGATCCACAGGGCCCGCTTGTAGAAGCGGTGGAGCGGGTGCTCCCAGGTGAACCCGATCCCGCCGTGAACCTGGATGGCCCGCTCCGTCGCCCGCATCGCGGCCTCGGCGGCGAACCACTTGGCGGTCGCGGCGGCCAGCGGCGCCGTGGTGTCGCCGGCGTCGACCGCGGCGGCGGCCCACATGGCCAGCGACCGGGCCAGCTCGGCGTCCATGAACGCGTCGGCCACCTGGTGGCTGACCGCCTGAAAGGACCCGATCGGCCTCCCGAACTGCTGACGTTCCTTCGCGTACTCGACGGCGAACTCCACTGCGCCGGAGGCCACGCCGACGGCCTCGGCGGCCAGGGCCGCGTGGGCCCGGGTCCGGATCTGCTGCGCCAGCCGCGGGTCGGGCCCCGACACCCGCGCCGCGGGGGTGCTCTCCAGCGCCACCTGTCCGAGCCGCCGCGTTCCGTCGACCGTCGGCAGCAGCCGCCAATCCGTCTCATCGCGGTCCACGAAGAACACCCCTTCGCCGGTCAGGACGACGAGGAGATCGGCGGCGGCCAGGTCGACCACGTGGTCCGCGCGTCCCGTGACCGCCGAGCCCTCGGCCACCAGCGGGGCGGTCAGCCCGACGAGCGTCGTGACGTGGCGCTCCGCCGCGACCGCCTGCAGGACGTGCCCGGTGAGCGCCGGCCGAGCGAGGACCGAGCCGAGCCACGGCCCGGGGAACAGCCCCCGGCCGAACTCCTCGGCGACGATGGCCTCCTCGACGAAGCCCAGACCGGCGCCGCCCAGCTCCTCCGGCAGGGAAACCGATGTCAGCCCGAGCTCCACGGTCTCCTTCCACAGGCCCGGGTCCCAGCCGTCGGGTCCGTCGGCGATCTCGGCCAGCCGCTCCGGCGTCACCCGGTCCGTGACGAACTGCCGGACGGTCTTCCGGAGCAGCTCCTGCTCGGCGGTGTAGGTCAGGTCCACGGCTACCTCGACCTCGGCAGCCCCAGGACCCGCTCGGCGACGATGCTGCGGAGGACCTCCGACGTCCCGGCCTCGATCGTGTTCCCGTGGCTGCGGAGCTGCTGCCACTGCCACGAGTCGTGCCCGCCGGGCCACAGCGCGGCGTCCGGCCCGAGCAGATCCAGCCCCAGCCGCGTTAGCCGCTGGTTGGCCTCGGACCATTGGAGCTTGATGATCGAGCCCTCGGGCCCCGGCATCCCGCTCCTCACCATGTCGGACAGCGCCCGCCAGCTCGTGAACCGGAGGGCCTGGAGGTCGGCGTACGCCCGGGCCACCGCCTCGCGGACCAGCGGGTCGTCGGCCGCGACCCTCCCGTCGGTCCGCAGTGAACGCACGGTCTGCAGGAGGCGGCGGAAGCGGACATCGAGCCGGCCCAGCAGGAAGAACGCGGTCGACCCCCGCTCGTGGAGGAGCGTCGTGATCGCCACCTGCCACCCCCGGTTGACCTCCCCGACCACGTCCTCCCGCGGCACGTAGACGTCGTCGAGGAAGATCTCGTTGAACTCGGCGTCGCCGGTCATATGCCGGAGCGGCCGGGCCTCGACGCCGTCGGCGTGCATGTCCACCAGGAAGTACGTGATGCCGTCGTGCTTGGGTGCTGCGGGGTCGGTGCGCGCCAGGAGGATGCACCGGTCGGCGATGTGGGCGAACGAGGACCACACCTTCTGGCCGGTGATCCGGAACCCGTCGCCGTCGGGGACGGCCCGGGTCTGGAGCGAGGCCAGGTCGCTGCCCGCGCCGGGCTCGGAGAACCCCTGGCACCACACCTCCTCGCCGGTGAGGATCTTCCGGAGGTACCTGGCCTTCTGCTCGTCGGTCCCCGCCGAGATGATCGTCGGCCCCGCCATCCCGATGCCGATGAGGCCCACGTGATCCGGCGCGTCGGCCCGGGCGAACTCCTCGTAGGCGATCGCCTGGAGGGGCAGCGGGGCGCCGCGGCCGCCGTAGGCCTCCGGCCACGCCAGCCCGGCGTACCCACCGTCGTAGAGGCGTCGGCTCCAGTCCTTCAGGAAGCCGACCCGGTCCTCGGGCCACCGCCACTCGGGCGTCCCCCAGCCGGGCGGGAGGTTCTCGGCCAGCCAGGCGCGGACTCCGGCCCGGAACTCCGCTTCCGCCGGGCCGTCCTGGACGTTCACGGCGCGGATACTACCGTCCGGTAGGTTCGCCTGCGGAAGGGGTTCGGGGCCCGCGCGGTGAATACCTCGGGGAGCCCCGAGCGCCACGAGGAGGTCGCCGCGATGAAGCGTCCGCTGTCCCTCGCCGTCTCCGCCCTGCTGCTCGCCGTGCTGGCGCCGGCGGGGATCGCCGCGGCCCCCGAACCGGGGACCGCGGAGAACTTCGAGCTGGTCGGCCACCATCCGCTGTTCAATCGCGGGATGAACGCCGCCCACGCCATCTTCGACCACTACGTCTACGTCGGGAGCCGGACCGACGGCTCGCCGCACCACCTCCGTCCCGGCGTGCTGATCGTCGACGTCGAAGATCCCTCCACCCCCGAGGTCGTGGGGGAGATCGGCCCGCCCAACGAGGGCAACGTCAGCGAGACCTCGCGCGAGCTCCGCGTGTGGCCCGAGGCCGGCCTCCTGATGGTCCTGAACTTCCAGTGCAGCGCGATCCTCCACGCGTGCACGTCGCAGGCGGACATCACGGGCCCGCTGATCCGGAACATCAAGTTCTACGACGTGGCGGAGGACCCGGTGAACCCCCCGCTGGTCTCGACGTACGTGCCGTCGCGGACCCCGCACGAGTTCTACCTGTGGGTCGACCCGGCCGATCCGGAGCGGGCGCTGCTGTGGATGTCGACGCCGACGACCAGCGAGACCCAGCCCAACCTCATCATCACCGACATCAGCGGCGCGCGGGACGGCGTGTTCGCGGAGGTGGCCACGTTCAACGCCAACCCCGCGTTCAGCGAGCAGGCCGAGGACGAGCGCGACGTCCGCCTGCACTCGATGAGCGTCTCCGCGGACGGCACGCGGACGTACTTGGCGTACCTCGGTGGCGGGTTCCTGATCGCGGACTCGTCAGAGGTGGCCGCCGGCGTGCCGGAGCCGGAGCTCGACCTGCTGACGCCGCCGGAGAACAGCCCCACGTGGCCGAACCAGACCGTCCACTCCGCGATCCCGCTCCCGGGGCGGCCGCTGGCCATCACGACGGACGAGGTCTACGGAGACCTGCTCGACCCGCTGGTCCAGCCGCAGAACGACTTCGGCTGCCCCTGGGGATGGGTCCACGTCATCGACATCCGCGACGAGACCCACCCGGTGCTCGTGGGGGACTACCGCGTCCACCCGGAGAACGACCCGGACTTCTGCCAGACCCCCGAGGGCAGCGACCCACTCAACACCTTCTTCACGAGCTACGCCGCGCACAACCCGACGGTCCTCAAGGACCTGGCGTTCGTGACGTGGCACTCCGGTGGGCTCCAGGCCTTCTCGGTGGGGAGGCGCGGCGCGGCGGAGCAGGTGGGCCAGTTCGCGCCCGAGCCGCTGCCGTTCGTGGTCACCGAGGACCCGGCGCTGTCGCTGGGCCGGAACAAGGTCGTGATGTGGAGCTTCCCGATCATCAAGGACGGGCTGATCTACGTCGTCGACATCCGGAACGGCCTCTACATCCTGGAGTACACGGGGCCGGGCCACCGGCGAGTCGGCCGCATCCGGTTCCTGGAGGGCAACTCGAACGTGGGCGACGCGGTCCGGCTGGAGGGCGTCCGCTGAGGGAGGGCGCCCTCGGGCGCTAGGGCCGCGCGGCCCGGCGCGAGGGCCACCAGTTCGCCGAGCCGAGGAGCACGGCGATCGAGGGCACCAGCAGGGTGCGGACGACGAACGTGTCCACCAGGAGCCCGACGCTGGCGGCGAACCCCATCTCGACCATGCCTTGGATCGGCGCCGCCAGGAGCGCGGCGAACGTGCCCGCCAGGATCAGCCCGGCGGACGTGATGACCCGCCCGGTCGCCGACAGCCCCAGGCCCACCGCGGAGCGCGTGTCGACCTCGCCGGCCTCTTCCCGGATCCTGCCGGTCAGGAAGATGTTGTAGTCGGCGCCGAGCGCCACCAGGATCACGAAGAGGAACGCAGGGAGCCACCACACCAGCCCGATCTCCCCGAACAGCCCCTGGAAGACGATCACCGTGAGGCCGAGCGTCGAGGCGAACGACAGAAGGACGGTGCCCATCAGGTACACCGGCGCGATCAGGCTTCGGAGGAGCAGGATGAACACCAGGAGGATCCCCAGGATCACGGCCCAGATGATCGTCCCGAAGTCACCGCCGGCCGTGTCGGCCACGTCCGAGAAGAACGGCGCGGAGCCGGTGACCAGGAGCTCTGCGTCCTCGAGCGCCGTCTCGCGCAGCGCCAGCTGCGAAATCTCGCGGATCTGCCGCGACGCCTCCAGCGACGACTCCCGGTAGGGCTGGTCCTCGAGGAACAGGAACAGGCGGGTCGCCCGGCCGCCATCGCCGACGAAGAACCCCAGCTGCTCGCGGAGCTTGGGGAAGGCCTCGACGAGCGTGGCGGTCAGCGCGACCTCGTCGCCCGGCTGCGGGATCAAGCCGGCCTGCTCCACCAGCGAGGCGCCCATGGCCAGGCCCCGACGGAGCCGCTCCAGGCCCGGGATGATGCGGTCCAGCCCGCCGATCATCAGCGAGGTCCCCGATTCCAGCTGGTCGAGCTGCGGGGCCGACTCCGCCATCCCCGACTCCAGCTGCGCCAGACCCTGGTCGAGGCCGCCCATCCCCAGGTCGATCTTCCGCACCCCATCGGCCGCGCGGTCGAGGCCCTCGGCGACCCCCCGGAGCGTCGGGGCCAGGCCGTCGTAGCGGGGGTCGATCTTCCGGCCGGCCGGGCAGTCCGCGGGCTGCGGCCCGATGCCCTCTGCGTCGGGGCACCTCCCGGAGACCAGCGCCAGCGCCTCGCCGACGTGCCGGGCCAGCTGGGGGTACTGGGGATCCAGCTTGGCCAGCGTGGCGTCGCGGAGGTCGTCCCATGCCGCGCGGAGCGCCCTTAGGGTTGGTTCCGCCACTCGCTCGGCGAGCCGCCGGAGACCGGCCTCCGCGCGTTCGAGCCCGGCCGCGATGCGGCCCATCCCGGCCCGGATCCGATCCACGCCGTCCCGCATGGCCTCGATGCCCTGGAGGGCCTGCTCGATCCCCGCCTCCTGCCCGGGGATGCCCGCCCGGATCTGCTCCAGGCCGTCGCGGATGCGCCGGAGGCCCGAGGTGGCGCGCTCCAGCCCGCGCGTGGCGCGGGGAAGACCCTCCGCCAGCTCCGTGAGCCCGCCGAGCCCCAGCGCCTCGAGCTGCTGGGGGGGGACGCGTCCGCCCGTGGGGCGGGTGATCGAGCGCACGTCGGCCACGCCCGGCACCTTCTCGAGGGTGACCGTGAGCTCGTCGATGGCCTCGAAGGCGTCGTCGTTCCACACCTTCGAGTCGAGCCGGACGACGACGAAGACCGGCTGCACCTGTCCGGGGCCGAAGGATCCCCGGAGCGCCTGGAATCCCTGGACCGAGTCGGTCGACGCCGGCAGCTCGCTGAGGACGTCGAACGTGGTCCGCATGTTCGGGAGGGCCAGCGTCGGCGGCACGAGGATCGCCAGGGCCAGCGCCAGCGTGCGGCCGGGGTGGCGGAGGACGAACGAGGCGACGCGCTGCCAGCTCACGCGGCCTCCACGGCGCGGCGCCCGCGACCCCACGGCCAGAACGCCCACCGGCCGAGGGCGGCGAGCAGGGCCGGCGTCAGGGTCAAGCCCGCCACGAGCGTCACGACCACGGCGATGGCCATCGCGGGCCCGGTCGTCCGGTACATCCCGAACTGGGCCACGCTCTGGGCGCCGAACCCCACCACGACCGCGGCGGCGCTCGAGGCGATCACCCCGCCGATGACGGCCATGGTCCCCACCAGGCGGGGCCGCCCGGGACGCTCGGCGGCGGCGGCCTCCGGCGTCCCGAGCTCCTCCTTGTACCGGGAGACGATGAACAGGCAGTAGTCGGTGCCCGCCCCGAACACGATGACGACCATGAACGTCTCGACGAGCGAGGACACCTGGAGCCCCGCCTCGGCCACCAGGGCGACGAGCCCCCGGGAGGCCGCCAGGGCGGCCCCCACGGTGAACAGTGGGACCATCGCCGTGACCGGCGAGCGATAGACCCACAGCAGGATGGCGATGACCAGGAAGAGGGTGATGGCCGTCGTTCGCTCCACCGCGGTCTGGATCGCCGAGGCCTGGTCCGCGGCGACACCGGCGTTCCCGGTGACGTGGAACTCGAGCCCCTCGGGGAGCCTGGGTCGAACGTGTTCCCGGATCGCCGCCACCGCCTCGTTGGTGTCCGGCTGGAACGGCGGTGTCGTGAACCCCACCACGACGATGATCACGCGGCCGTCCTCGGAGCGGAGGGCCTCGCGCAGCTCCGGCCGCGAGTAGGGGGACTGCGTCAGCTTCACGACGTCCGGGGCGGCCGGGCTCCGGAGCCACTCCTCCACCGAGCGGATCAGTCGCTCGTCCGCGGGCGTCAGCCCCTCGTCCCGGCGGAACACCAGGGCCGCGGTGTTGGAGACCTCGTCCCGAGGCCAGATGCGCGAGAGGGCCACCGCCCCGCGGACCGAGGGGGCGTCGTCGCCGAGGAACGCGGCGTTGTCCTGGGTGACCACGTCGCCGAGCGCCGGGGCGGCCGCGAAGAGGCCGCCGACGATCGCCACCCAGGCCGCGACCACGACCCACGGGCGGCGCACGACGAAGCGGGCCACGGCGGCGATCATGCGCGTCCTACCCTACGGCGGGCGCCGGTGCCCGCCGCGTCGATCCTAGCCCGCTGACTGACCGCCAGTCAATCGCACCGGCGCGGCGAGGCGCGCGAGGCGCCCGGGACGCCGGAGAACCCCCTGGCCACCTCGTCAACGTCGGGGCGGTCGCCGGCCACCAGGAGGTACTCGGTGTTGCGCAGGTGCGACACGATGCCGACCCTCCGCCCGCGCGGGTCGTGGATGCCGATCTGGGCGCCGACGTACCGCCTCGAGTCGAACGCCAGGACCCGGACCGCCCCCCGCGCGGCGGCGATCTCCACCAGCTCGGGGAGCTCGATCCACCCCTCGTCGCTGAACGACAGGATCACGACCCGCGCCCGGACGCCGGCCACGACCTCGGCCAGGGCCGCCGGCAGCTCACGCCGGCGGTTGAAGCGACTGGTGGCTGCCGGGTGGCGGAGGTCGGCGCGCTTGCGGGCCACGCCGTAGGCCGGTGGAGCGTCCCAGGCCACGAGCGTCTCCCACACGTGGTAGTTCGCGGCGTAGCGGTGCTGGTTGTACGGCGGGTCGAGGTACGCCACGTCGACCGGCGGCAGCGCCGCGACAGCCCGCGCTGCGTCGTCGCGGACGGCGTGCCCCGGCCCCGGCAGCAGCGCGGGGCGCCGGAGCTCGAGGTCGGCGAACGACCGCGGCGCCCACGACTTGAGGTAGGCCATCTGGACGCCGGTGGTGGAGTCGACGCGGTCGGCGGCCTCGATCAGGCTCGTCAGCAGCAGGGGCTCGAGGCGCGAGCCCGCGTACCGGTCGCGGATCTCGTCGCGGATGGCGTCGATCCGCCGGCCGTTCTTCGGCTGGAAGAACCGGGCCCGCCGACAGAACGTCCGGGTCACGTATCCCTCGCGGCCCGGAAGCGCGTTGAGCAGGTCGAGGGCCTCGTCCACGTCGCCATCGACCGCGGCGGCGTCGGTCTCCACGTAGCAGCGGGCGAAGACCTCCGAGTAGCGCGCGGTGTCCACGGCCCACACCTCGGCGCCGCGGCGCTTGAACTCCTGGGCCACCCGCGTCGTCCCGGTGAACAGGTCGACGGCCGTCCGGGCGCCGGCCCGCGAGAGCAGCTCGCCGAGGACCGGGACCAGCCTGCGCTTCGACCCCAGGTACTTGATCACGCCCGCCCTCCAGCGAGGAGCCTACCGGCGCCGCGGGGGCGGGAGGCGGAATCGGCTCGGCCGCGGATGGGTAAGGCACCCCGCCGAGGAGGTGTCCGTGAACGATCATCCCGAAGGAGATGTGCTCGAGCTCCTGGTGGAGGACCACGCCGCGGTCGAGGCGCTGTTCGCCCGGTTCGAGCGGCGCGCCGCCGAGGTCCCGAACCCGAACCTCGACGTGGTCCGCGACATCACCCGCGAGCTGTCGGTCCATGCCGCCGTGGAGGAGCAGGTCCTGTACCCGCTGATGCGGGAGGCGCTGCCGGGCGGCGGCGAGCTGGCGGACCACGGGATCGAGGAGCACCAGGAGATCAAGGAGCGGCTGGCGGCCATCGAGGCCCTCGACCCGGCGGATGAGGCCTGGGCCAGGGAGGTCATGGCGCTGATCGCCGACGTGCGCCATCACGTCCGCGAGGAGGAGGACGAGCAGTTCCCGCGGCTGCGGGCGGCCGTGCCCTCCGATCGGCTGACCGAGCTGGCCCGGACGGTGGACCGGGCCAAGGCCGTGGCCCCCACGCGGCCGCACCCGCGCGCGCCGAGCACGCCGCCCGCCAACCGGGTGGTCGGCCCGGTCGCCGGGCTCATCGACCGGGTGCGCGACGGCGCCCGGCAGGCGGTGGAGGAGGCGGACGAGCGGGACGACTAGGGTCGCGTTTGGTCCGCGGACCAGCGGATACGTACTAGCGTGAACGCTCTGCTACGGAGGTGACCCATGGCGGCCAAGTTGAAGAAGACGGTGGACAAGGGAGTGAAGAAGGCCACCACGGCCGTCGGAGACGGCACCGGCGACGCCCGCGAGAAGCTGGGCGGTGCGGTGAAGGCCGCCGGCGAGAAGCTCGGCGAGGCCCGCGAGGTCGCCGGCCGGGCCGCCACCGCCGCGCGGGGGCGAGCCACCGAGCTGGCCGGGGCGGCGGCGGCGTCCGGGTCGAGGGTCGGCCACCGGGTGAAGCGGGCCCGGAAGACGATCGGATACCGGATCGCCGGCGAAGAGCCGAAGCGGCGGACCGGCCGGGTGCTTCTGGCGGGCGCCGCGGGGGCGCTGGCGGCCTTCTTCCTCGACCCCGTCAGCGGCAAGCGTCGCAGGAACGTGTTGAAGGACCGGGTCGCCGGCACCGCGCGGACCGTGGCCGGGAAAGCCCAGCAGCGAGGCCGGTACGTCGCGTCCACCGCTGCGGGCAAGATCGAGGCGATCCGGCACCGCCAGGACCAGCCACCCGAGAACGACCAGACGCTGGCCCACAAGGTCGAGAGCGAGGTCTTCCAGCCGGCGGACCTCCCGAAGGGGCAGGTCAACGTCAACGCCGAGAACGGCGTGATCGTGCTCCGCGGACAGGTCAAGACGCCGGACCACGTCAAGGAGATCGAGCGCCGGGCCCGCAAGGTGCAGGGGGTCCGCGACGTCCGGAACCTGCTGCATCTGCCGGGCACGGAGGCCGAGACCCGGACCGAGAGCCCGCCGGCGGGCCCGCCGACCGGCTGAACCGCGGCGCCGCCGGGCGTAGGCTCTCGGCGTGACTGCCGCCGACTTCCTCCCCGAGGAGCGGACGCTGCCGCGGCTGCGGGAGGCCGCGGCGGGGTGCCGGGGGTGCCACCTCTACCGGAACGCCACCCAGACGGTGTTCGGCGAGGGAGCTCGCCGCGCGGAGCTCGTCCTGGTCGGCGAGAAGCCCGGCGACCGCGAGGACATCGAGGGCAAGCCGTTCGTCGGTCCGGCCGGCCGCCTCCTGAACCAGGCGCTGGAGGAGGCCGGGCTCGACCCGAAGAAGGCCTACATCACCAACGTCGTCAAGCACTTCAAGTTCGAGCGGCGGGGGAAGCGGCGGATCCACCGCAAGCCGTCCGCGGAGGAGATCCGGGCCTGCTTCCCGTGGCTGGAGGCCGAGCTCGACGTCGTGAAGCCGCGGGCGCTGGTGTGCCTGGGGGCCACCGCGGCCCAGGCGCTCCTCGGCAGGCAGTTCCGGGTCAGCCGGGATCGCGGCAAGCTCCTGCCATCCGAACTTGCGCCCGTGGTGATGGCCACGGTCCATCCGTCGTCGATCCTCCGCGCGCCCGACGACGAGGCCCGCCGCCTGGAGCGGAAGCGCTTCGTCGAGGACCTGCGGCTGCTCGCCCGGGAGCTCGGGGAGGCGTCCTGAGCGCCGACGCCGAGGTCCTGGAGGCCGACGGGCGCGAGGTCCGGATCACGAACCCGACGAAGGCCTTCTTCCCGAAGCCGGGGCTGACCAAGCTCGACCTGGCCCGCTACTACGTGGCCGTGGGGGAGGGGGCGGTCCGCGGGGCCCGTGACCGCCCCGTGGTCATGCACCGCTTCCCCGACGGCGTGGCGGACGGCAAGGAGTCCTTCTACCAGAAGCGCGTCCCGGCCTCGCGGCCGGAGTGGCTCCAGACCGTCACGATCCGCTTCCCGAGCGGACGGTCCGCCGAGGAGCTGGTCATCGCCGACGTCGCCCACTTGCTGTGGGCGGTGAACCTCGGATGCATCGACATCAACCCGTGGCCGGTCCGCCGCGACGACCCCGACCATCCCGACGAGCTCCGCGTCGACCTCGATCCCACGCCGCGCATCCCGTTCGCCAGCGTCCGGAAGGTCGCGCTGGTGGTCCGCGATGTGCTCGAGGAGCACGGCGTGCGCGGCTTCCCGAAGACCAGCGGGAAGCGAGGGATCCACGTCGTGGCGCGGATCGAGCGCCGGTGGGGGTTCACCGAGGTCCGCCGGGCGGCGCTGGCCATGGCCCGCGAGGTCGAGCGCCGCTCGCCGCTGGCCACCACCGAGTGGTGGAAGGAGCAGCGCCGCGGCGTGTTCGTCGACTACAACCAGAACGCCCGCGACCGGACGGTGGCATCGGCGTATTCCGTCCGGCCGGTGGCCGACGCCCGCGTCTCCTGCCCGCTGGACTGGGACGAGGTCGCCGGTGTCGAGCCCAGCGAGCTCACGCTGCGGACCGTCCCGGCGCGGTTCGCCGAGCGGGGGGACCCGCACGCCGCGATCGACGACCACGCGGCATCGATCGACTCCCTGCTCGAGCTGGCCGATCGCGACGAGCGCGAGGGGCTGTCCGACGCGCCGTGGCCGGTCCACCACCCGAAGATGCCCGGCGAGCCGACCCGGGTCTCGCCCTCCCGGGCGAAGAAGCGCTAGTTCGGTGGAGTCAGCTCGCCGGCGGGGGTCCGAGCCCGAGCGTCGCCTGCCAGGCGGAGAGATCGCGCACGAGCCAGGCAGCTTCGTCGAGCTGACCCTCGTCGTTCGTGAACGAGATCGCCAGGAGCGTGTGGCCGACCGTCTTGCCGAGGAAGGACCTCGGGGCGGAGACTCCGGTCATGCGGTCCCGCGGGATGTGAAGCTTCCGTTTCCCCACCCACATGCGGAAGTACAGCGCGTGGTCGGATGCCGCGAGGTAGCCGTTCCCGCGCACCTGGGCGGCCCCACGCGATCGGAGGCCGAAGAAGAGCGCGGCCTCGTCGACGATCACGGGGCTTCCCAGCGCGAGCTGGGCTTCGGTCGCGGCCGCCTCGATGCGCTTCCGGAACAGCCAGCGCAGCACGACGGGATCGTAGCGTTCGGGTGCCGCGGACGAGGCGGCGATGCCCCTCCTCGAACGCCGTGCCGGCCCTCGGGCGGCCAGCGTGGGCGGCGGTGCCCAGCTCAGCCGGGTGGGACCGCGCCGGCCTGGGCGAACGTGCACGACCGCGGGTCGCGGTCGCGGCGCCAGCGCCGGAACTGAGCCAGGTGACGGAGGCGGTGGCCCTGGAAGTGGTCGTAGGCCACCTCGCACACCAGCTTGGGCTCGAGCGGGATCCACTCCTTCTCCGAGGGCCGCCACCGGCTCGGGCCGCCCAGGACGGTTCCCTCGCCGAACCCTTCGCCGCCCTCCAGCGGCCGGAGCTTCTCCTGGATCGCCAGCCGCTCCTTCGCCGGGAAGGCGCCCGCCGCGCCGACGTGGTGCAGCACGCCGCGTTCGTCGTACAGCCCGAGCAGCAGGGATCCCACACCCTTCCCCGACTTGTGGACGCGGTACCCGCCCACCACGCAGTCGAGCGTCCGCTCGTGCTTGACCTTCACCATGACGCGCTTGCCCGGCTCGTACCGGAGCGACTCGTGCTTGGCGATGATCCCGTCGAGTCCCACGCTCTCGAGCTGCTCGAACCACCGCTCGGCCTCGTCGGGGTCCTCCGTCCATGGGCTGACGGTGACCGTGGTCCCCGGCGTGAGGATGCTCCGGAGCGCGCGGTCCGTGGGCTGCTTCCCGAGGAGCTCCACGAGACGGGCGTGGCGGTCCCCCAGCGGACGCCCGCGGAGGTCGTCCGCGCCCTCGGCCAGGAGATCGAACGCCGCGTAGGAGGTCGGCGTCCCCCGGGACAGCAGGCGGATCCGGGACTCGGCCGGGTGGAGGCGGAGCTGGAGGGCGTCGAAGTCGAGGCCGTCGGGCGTGGCAAGCACGATCTCGCCGTCGACGACGCACCGGTCGGGGAGCGCGTCGGCGAGCGGGCCGAGAAGCTCGGGGAAGTAGCGGTGGAGGACCCGCTTGCCCCGGCTCTCGATGTGGACGTCGGGGCCGTCGCGGAACACGATGGCCCGGAACCCGTCCCACTTCGGTTCGTACCGCCACCCCGGGCCGCGCGGCATCTCCCGCTCGAGCTTGGCCAGCATGGGCTCCAGCGGCGGGCGCACCGGGAGGGTCATCCGCCGGGTCCGGCCGCGCGCTCGACGACCTCGGGGTACTTGTGGCCGCTCCCGGTGGCCACCAGGACGACCCGGTCCTCAGGAGCCAGGTCTCCCCGTTCGCGCAGCGCAACGGCGCCGGCCAGCGTGGCCGCCGCCTCCGGCGAGGCCAGGACCGCCCCCTCCCGCGCCATGGTCGCCACCGCGTCGATGATGGCCTCGTCGGGAACGGCGATGGCCGTCCCGCCCGAGTGGCGGATGGCGCGCAGCGCCAGCTTGTGCCCGATCGATGCCGGGACCAGCAGGCCGCTGGCCACCGTGCCGGCGCCCTCGAACGGCTCGGTGTCCTCCGCCCTCGACTCGAACGCCCGGACCACCGGCGCGCACCCCGTGGACTGGACCGCGATCAGCCGGGGGAGCGGGGGCTCCACCCAGCCCAGCTCGATGAGCTGGACCCACGCGCGCCAGATGCCGAGGAGCGCCAGCGCGCCGCCGGTCGGGTACACGATGGCGTCCGGGCGCCGCCACCCGAGCTGCTCGGCGATCTCGAACCCGAGCGTCCGCTTCCCGTCGAGCCGGTACGGCTCCCGGTAGCCGGAGACGTCGAACCACCGCTCCTCGGCGATCCGTCCGTCGAGGTGGCGGCTGGCGGCGTCGATGGCGCCCTCGACCTCGATCACGTCCGCGCCGTGGGCCCGGCATTCGATGGCGGTGATCGCGGGGGCCTCCGACGGCACGGCCACGTGGACGCCGAGCCCGACCGCGGCCCCGTAGCAGGCCCACGCGCCGCCGGCGTTCCCCGCCGTGGGGAGGGCCACGTCGGAGATCCCCAGGTCCATCGCCCGGGACACCCCGCAGGACGCCCCGCGGGCCTTGAAGGTCCCCGTCGGGTTCCGGCCCTCGTCCTTGATCCACACCTGCGCCACGCCCAGCAGCGAGGCCACGGTGTCGGAGAGCAGCATGGGCGTGAACCCCTCCCCGAGCGAGACGATGTTCTCGTCCTCCTCGACGGGGAGCAGCTCGCGGTACCGCCACATCGTCGGGATCCGCGCGGCGAGGTCGTCCCGGCGGACGGTCCGCCGGATGCCGCCGAGGTCGTATTCGACCAGCAGTGGCCGTCCATCCTCCACGCACGTGCCCTGCGCCTCCCGGTGGTCGTACGTCCGCCCGCACTCCGAGCACGTGAGGCCGGTCACGAACGAGGTCACGAGCCCCCCAGGATGAGCTCGGCCGCGGCGGCGAGGTCGTCCACCACCGGGACGTCCGGCCCGGGGTCGTGGTCGGAGCCCGGCAGGAGCCCGTGTCCCGTGCGCACCACGATCGCCCGGGCGCCGGCCCGGCGTCCCGCCTCCGCGTCGCCGGTGTGGTCGCCGACCATCCAGGACGCGGACAGGTCGAGGCCGAGCTCCCGGGCGGCGCGCCGGAGCATGCCGGGCTCCGGCTTCCGGCACTCGCACGCGCCGCTGAACTCGGGATGGTGCGGGCAGTAGTACCAGCCGTCGACGAGCACGGCCTCCTCGCCGAGCAGCTCGGCCACGCGGGCGTTCACGGCGCGGACGGCCTCCTCGCCGAACAGGCCGCGCGCCACGCCGCCCTGGTTCGTCACGACGACGAGGGCGTAGCCGGCGTCGCGGAGGCGGCGGAGCGCGGCCGGCACGCCGGGCAGGAGGGAGGCCCTCGATGGATCGCCCAGGTGGCCGACCTCGGCGATCAGCGTGCCGTCGCGGTCGAGGAAGACCGCCGGCCTCACCGCTCCCCGAGGAGGTTCTCGGCCAGCGCGCACAGCAGGTGCCCGACCGTGATGTGCCCCTGCTGGACCTGGCCGCTGGCCTGGCCGGCAACGTGCAGCGCGACCTCCGCCAGCGCGTCCTCGTCGAACGGCGAGGGTCCCGACCCCACCAGGGCCACGACCCGCAGGTCACGGTCGCGGGCCTCGCGCGCCGCCGCGACGACGTTCGCGGACCGGCCGCTGGTCGAGATGCACACCAGGGCATCGCCCGGCCGGCCGAGCGCCGCGACCTGGCGGGCGAACACACGCTCGTACCCGTAGTCGTTGGCCACCGCGGTCAGGATCGACGTATCGGTGGTCAGGGCCACCGCCGGCAGGGCGTCCCGGTCCCGCGAGGCGTCGAGCCGCCCGACGAGCTCCGCGGCCAGGTGTTGCGCGTCGGCGGCGCTCCCGCCGTTCCCGCAGAACAGCACCTTCCCGCCTCCGCGGATCGCGTCGGCCAGCACGCCGGCGGCGCGCACGGCCAGGGCCGGCACCTCCCCGCCGGCGAGCTCCGCGAGGTGTCGGGCCGACGCCTCGAGGTACTCCTTCGCCGCCCGCTGGGCGTCCGCCGCCCGCGGGCCGGCGGCATCGGAGCCTAGGCCACCCGCCACGTCTGGACCCCCCGCTCCTCGAAATGGAAGTTCACGACGCGGCCGCCGGCCCGCTCCATGGCCTCGCCCACGGACTGGCGGAGGTCGAACGGACAGAACAGCAGGAGGTATCCGCCACCGCCGGCCCCCAGGAGCTTCCCGGCCAGCGCGCCGGCCCGGCGGGCCTCGGCGTAGAGCTGGTCGATCCGCTCGTTCGTGATGCCCTGCGTCAGCCGCCGCTTGGCGTGCCACGAGGCGTCCAGGACCTCGGCGAACCGCTCGAGATCGCCGGTCAGCAGGGCCTCCTTCAGCTCCAGCGTCAGCTCCTTGATGCGCTCCAGCGCCTCGACCGATTCCGGCCGCCGGGACACGTATCCCTCGACCTGGCGGCGGAGGATGCCGCCGGACTTCCGGGTGATGCCGGTGTAACAGAGGACCAGCGAGCCGTGCAGCTCGTTGGTCACGTCCGCGGGGATCCGCAGGGGATTCACCACGACGCGGTCCTCGTCCCAGAACTCGATGAAATTGAAGCCGCCGAACGTGCAGGCGTACTGGTCCTGGAGGCCCCCGGCCTGTCGCAGCTCGACGCGCTCGACCTCGTACGCCCGCCGGGCCAGCTCGTAGGGCGTCATCGGCGTGTGCGTCAGCTCCGCCACGGCGGCCAGCATGGCGACGACGAGCCCCGAGGAAGACCCCAGGCCGGATCCGGGCGGCGCGTCGCACAACAGGTGGAGGTCCAGGCCGGTCTGGGGCGCCATGTGGCGGAGGACCGCCTTCACCAGGTCGAGGTGGCCGTCGAACACCAGGTCCTCCCGGCTGGCGTACCGCGCGGAGTCGCCGTCGAACGAGGAGACCCGGTACTCGCGGTCGGAGCGCGGGCGGAGCGACGCGAACGCGTACAGGTCGATCGTCGCCGACAGCACGCACCCGCCCCGGTCACGGGGGAACGGCATGACGTCGGTCCCGCCGCCGGAGAAGCTCACCCGGAGGGGGACCTTGGCGCGGATGCTGCCGACCCCCGGCGGCACGGCCACGCGCGGGACGGACGGCTGGGTCTTCACCGGGCCGCGGCGTCCACGAGCAGGCCACGGAGGCGCGACGACAGCGCCGGCCAGGTGAACTCCCGGTGCACGCGGTCGGCGCCGGCCCGCCCCATCTTGGCTGCCAGCTCTGGATCCCGGAGGAGCCGGAGGATGCCGTCTGCCACGGCGGCGTCATCCGTGCCGTCGACCACGACGCCGGTCTCCCCGTCGATCACCGCCTCCGGCGCGCCGCCGGAGTCCCCGCCCACGCACGGGCGTCCCACCGCCGAGGCCTGGAGGAAGACCGCGCCGAAGGCCTCGACCTCCAGCCCCCATTTCCGGGTCCGACAGGGCATCGCGAAGACGTCGCCGGCGCGGAAATAGCCGGGCAGCTCGTCGTAGGACACCTCGCCGGCGAACGTGACCCGCTCCTCGACGCCCTTCCGGCGGGCCAGCGAGCGCAGGCGCTCCTCGTCGGGCCCCGAGCCCACGATCAGGAAGCGGACCTCGGGGAACTCGGCCGCCACCTCGGGGAGCGCCCGGATGATCCGGTCCTGGCCCTTCCGGAGCGTCAGCCGTGACACGCAGCAGACCACCGGGGCGTCGCCGAGGCCGTGGCGCCGGCGGACGATCTCGTCGGAGACGCCCGGATGGAACAGGTCCGCGTCGATCCCCGGCGGCAGGAGCTCGACGCGGGGCCCGGGTCCCACCGCCTCGCGGAGGTGCTCGGCCGCCCAGCCGGAGACCGCCATGAGGACCGAGGCCCCCTCGCCGAGGTTCAGCAGCGCCCGGTGCGCCACTGGGACCTTGGCCGCCCAGATCTCGACGCCATGGGTGAACGCGGCGTAGGGGACGCCGGTCCGGCGCTCGATGGTGCGCCCCATCATCGCCAGCGGCATGGCCGCCCCGAACAGCACGATGTCGGCACCCGTCTCGACCACCAGCTCCACCGCGCGGTCCACGGCGCCGGGGGTCGGGTACATGCTCTCGGACGGCCAGCGGACCACCGGGTGCGGGAACGTCGCGTCGAACCGCTCGGCTCCCGGCCAGTCCGAGGCGAACACGGTGACCTCGCCCTCCGGCAACCACCGCACGAGGTGGGCGACGTAGTAGTTGATGCCTCCCACCTTGGGCGGGAAGTCGTTGGTGACGACCAGGGCCTTCATCCGTCGATCGGTCTCCTACCCGGCCGCCGGGGCGGCAAGCGCTCGGCCGGGCCGACGGGATGATACTTGAGCCCCGGACCGGGCTGGGGCCGCGGCGGACGGCCGCGGACCGGTCCCACCCTGGCCTCCCCGGACGAGGGCCCGGCGGCCCGCGGCGCCGCCGATGACGGATTGATGCCGATATGGCCCGACCCAGCGGGCGAATGACCCGTTCGGGCTATTCAAGGGCGACGTGCCCCCTCCGATACTCATGCGGAGGGTCCATGGGGGACCCCTGATCGGCGGAAGGGGATGGCGACGGACCGACGACTCGCCCGGTGGCTTTCGTTCCTGGGAGCCCTGGTCTCGCCGCTCGTGGCGCCGGTGACGGCGCTGGCGGCAGACCCCGCCTTCGACGTGGCGCTCACGGTCGAGGGCGGCGGCTCCGGGCTGCCGCCCACGTTGCCCGTGACCGGTTCTCCGATCCTCCTGCTGATCGCCCTGCTGCTGATCCTGGTGGCCGCCGGGTCCGCCTCGCTGGCGGCCGGCGAGGGGCGCGAGCGGGGCGCGACGGGAAGGGAGGAATGAGATGCGGAGCAAGATCAAGGGGGGTGCGGCGGCGCTGGCCCTCGCCGCCCTCCTGATGACGCCGGCGGGCGCACAGGAGCAGACGGACGTCCTGCTGGCGGCGGTCGCCGGCAGCCGGACGCTGAAGGTCACCACGCCGGCAGGGGCTAACCTCAGCGGCGGCGAGCTGGACCTGGGGACCGCTCACCAGGGCGCGTTCGTCACCACGGTGACCGACCTCAACTACGACCACGTCGGGTACCAGGTATCGGCCACGCTGTCGAACCTGTACCTGTTCGACGGCTCGTTCGACTGCGGCAAGCGGGTCGACTCTGGCGATCTCTCGGTGGGGTTCCCGATCGACGCCCAGCTGCAGGACCTGGGGGCCCTGATCGAGGGGCTGGTGGACCTCGAGGGGACCGTGTCCTCGACGCTCTCCTCGCTGCTCGACCCGACGGGAGCCGTGGGGACGGTCCTCACCACCGCCGGGCTGGACCCGCTGGCCGGCCGGACGCTGTCCACGGCCGGCGCGGTGGCCACCCAGCTGGAGGACACCGTGGCCGGGGTCCTGGACGGCGCCGACTCGCTGCTGCCGGTGAAGGTCTCCAACGGGTCGCCCGGGCCGTTCGGCGCGGCCGCCAACCACCCGTCGTGCGGCGAGGGATCCGGGACGCCCACGTCCCGGCTGCTCATGTCGGGCGACGCCTCGAGCCCCGGCGACTTCGTGCAGGGCCTCATCGCCGACCTCGAGGCGCTGGTGAACGGGATCACCGCCTCCGACATGGTCGGCGACGGGACGATCGACGCCGCCGCGGCCCAGGCGGCCGCCGCGCAGGCGGTGCAGGACCTCGAGGACGACATCAACGCCGAGCTGGCCGCCCTGGGCCTGCCCCCGATCACGCTGCCCCAGACGGGCGCGGTGATCGACCAGGTCCTCGATGAGCTCGTCGGGACGCTCGGGCTGACGAACCTCATCGGGCAGTCCGGGGCCGGCATCTCGGTCCCCAACCTGGCCGCGGAGCCGGACTCCGCGCCGACGGCCGGGATCTACAAGGGCCGCATGGTGGTCACCCTCGTCGATGTCCCGTAGGCGCTCGCTTCGGCGCATCGGGGCGGGGGGGGG